>NZ_CP081006.1:311290-622581 GCF_022317005.1 Mycobacterium sp. IDR2000157661 | reverse complement strand
GGACCGAGGACCAGCCGTGGGAACATCGTGGAAAGTACTGGAACGCCAACGGCATCGCGCCGATGTTCGAAGGATTGATGGCCCGCCACATCAAGCCGTTCCAGACGCCTCATCCGCCGATCGGTGTCACCGGCTTCTCCGCCGGGTCGGAGACGCTCAAGCTCGCCGGCGAGCGCGGCTACATTCCGATGAGCCTGGACCTCAACGCCGAATACGTTGCCTCGCATTGGGATGCGGTGCTCGAAGGTGCCGCACGCAGTGGGCGCACACCCGACCGTCGCGACTGGCGGCTGGTGCGTGAGGTCGTCGTCGCCGAGACCGACGAACAGGCGTTCCGCCTCGCCGTGGACGGCATGATCGGTCGCTTCATGCGTGAGTACGTGCTGCCGACGTTCCGGATGTTCGGCATGACGAGGTTCTACAAGCACAACCCGTCGGTGCCCGATGAAGACGTGACACCGGAGTACCTCGCCGAGAACACCTTCGTGGTCGGGTCGGTGGACACCGTCGTCGACAAGCTGGAGGCCACCTACGACCAGGTCGGCGGCTTCGGACACCTGCTGATCCTCAGCTGCGACTACAGCGACAACCCGGGTCCCTGGAAGGAGTCCATGCGGCTGCTCGCCGAGGAGGTCCTGCCCAAGCTGAATGCGCGGCTGGCCAAGAAGCCCGTTATCGCGACCGTCTAGCTGTCGGCACTCATACCGAAGGGGTACCCGATGGACGCTCGTCAGATCACCGTCCGATATTCGGACGGCACGCAGACGACGATGCCCGCCGGGCCGGACCAGTCGATTCTGGAGGCGGCCGAAGAACACGGCGTCGCGATCGTCAACGAATGCCAGAGCGGGATCTGCGGCACCTGCGTCGCCGCCTGCACCACCGGTGACTACGACATGGGGCGCACGGAGGGCTTGTCCGACGTCGAGCGCGACGCACGAAAGATACTGACATGTCAGACGTTCGCCAAGTCCGACTGCCTGATCGAACTGCAGTACCCATCCGACGACAATGCCGCACGCTTGATCACCGGCCACGGGGTGGTGGCCGGGGTGGATCTGGTGTCGTCGACCACCGCGATTCTGCGAGTCGACGTCTCAGGCATGCCCGGACTTGCCTTCAAGGCGGGACAGTTCGCCCAACTGCAGGTGCCCGGCACCGGTGCATGGCGCAACTACTCCTACGCGCATCCCGCCGACGGCCGCGAGGAACTGGAGTTCATAGTTCGACTGCTGCCGCAGGGCGTCATGTCGGACTATCTGCGCGACCGCGCGAAACCCGGCGACCGTATCGCGTTGCGATGCAGCAAGGGAAGCTTCTACCTGCGTCCCGTTGTGAGGCCGGTGGTCCTGGTGGCCGGCGGCACCGGCCTTTCGGCGATTCTGGCGATGGCGCGCACCCTCGACGATGTCGCACAACCGGTCCATCTGCTCTACGGGGTGACCGATGCCGAGGATCTCTGCAAGCTCGATGAGCTCAAGGCTTTGGCAGGCGTTATCGCCAACCTGCAGGTGCACGTCACCGTCGCCCATGCGGACCAAGAGTGGGACGGACCGATCGGGCTTGTCACCGATCTGTTGAACGAGGACATGCTCAGCGGCGGCGACGCGGATGTCTATCTGTGCGGCCCGGCCGCCATGGTCGAGGCGACCCGAAATTGGCTGGATGATCGGGGCTTTCATCGTGTGGGGCTGTACTACGAGAAGTTCGTGCCGAGCGGGGCGGTCCGGCGGCGCATCCCACCCCGGCTTGACCACGCCAAGCTCGATGTGGCCGACGTGCGCCGCCGGGGTCGCGGTACCGCGGTGATCATCGGCGGCAGCATCGCGGGGATCGCCGCGGCCAAGGTGTGCAGCGACACCTTCGAGCGGGTCATCGTCCTGGAGAAGGACCCACCGCACCGTCGCCGCGAAGGCAGGCCGGGCGCCGCACAAGGCTGGCATCTGCATCACCTGCTCACCGCTGGACGCGTCGAGTTGGAGCGCATGTTCCCCGGCATCATCGACGACATGGTGCGCGAGGGCGCCTTTGACGTCGACATGGCGGCCCAGTACCGCATCCGCTTGGGCGGGACCTGGAAGAAGCCGGGTACAGGCGCCATTCAAATCGTCTGTGCCGGGCGGCCATTACTCGAATGGTGTGTGCGGCGGCGACTCGACGACGAGCCGCGCATCAGCTTCCAGTACGAATCGGAAGTGGCCGACCTTGTCTATGACGGCAACGCCAACGCGGTGGTCGGAGTTGCAGTGGAACGCGACGGCGACTTGGAGATCGTGCCTGCCGAGTTCGTCGTGGACGCCTCGGGTAAGAACACCCGACTTCCGGAGTTCCTGGAGCGCATCGGGATCGGGGCGCCCGAAGTCGAACAGGACATCATCAACTGCTTCTACTCCACAATGCAGCACCGGGTGCCACCGGAGCGGCAGTGGCATGACAAGGTGATGATGATCTGCTACGCGTACCGGCCGTACGAAGACACCTACGCCGCGCAGTACTACACCGACAGCTCCCGCACCATCCTGTCCACCTCACTGGTCGCCTACAACTGCTACTCGCCCCCACGCACGGCGCAGGAGTTTCGGGCGTTTGCCGATCTCATGCCGTCGCCCGTGGTGGGGGAGAACATCGACGGGCTGGAACCGGCGTCACCGATCTACAACTTCCGCTATCCCAACATGCTTCGGCTGCGCTATGAGAAGAAGCGCAATCTCCCTCGGGCCCTGCTCGCGGTTGGCGACGCATACACCAGCGCCGACCCGGTGTCCGGACTGGGAATGACGCTGGCGCTCAAAGAGGTTCGGCAGATGCAGCTGTTGTTGCAGAGATATGGGCCGGGACACGCCGAGCTGCCACGACGCTACTACCGCAAGATCAGCCGTCTTGCCGACACGGCCTGGTTCGTGATCCGCGAACAGAACCTGCGTTTCGGTTGGCTCAAGGACGTCGACGAGAAGCGCCCGTTCTACTTCCGCGCACTGACCTGGTACATGGACCGGGTCATGGAGCTGGTCCACGACGACCCGCAGGCCTACAACGAGTTCCTGGCGGTCGTTCACCTGGTCAAGCCGCCGTCGGCGCTGATGCGACCAGGGGTCGCCGGTCGGGTGATCGGCAAGTGGGCGCGGACCAGATTGTCGGGACAGAAGACGCTGATCGCCCGCAACTACGAGAACCGTGATGATGTGCCCTCTCCCGACCACGTCGTCCGATCCGAGGAAGTCGCGGTCGGACTGGCGGGAACGCATGCGCCCTGACACCGAGGAAAGAGGCTCGAGATGCCACCGCTTCATCGAATGCTGAACTGCCGGGGTACCCGCATCCACGCAGTGGAGGACGGCGAGGGCCCGTTGGTGGTGCTGGTGCACGGCTTTCCGGAGTCGTGGTACTCATGGCGCCACCAGATTCCCGCGCTGGCCGCCGCGGGCTACCGCGCGGTGGCAATCGATCAGCGGGGTTACGGGCGCTCGTCGAAGTACCGAGTGCAGTCCGCCTACCGCATCAAAGAATTGGTCGGCGACGTCCTCGGTGTCATCGAGGCATACGGCGAGAAGACGGCCGTGGTCGTCGGCCATGACTGGGGTGCCCCGGTGGCCTGGACGTTCGCGTGGCTGCACCCGGAAAGGTGCTCCGGTGTGGTCGGTGTCAGCGTGCCCTTCGCCGGACGCGGTGTGATCGCGCTGCCGGGCAGCCCCTTCGGGGAGCGCCGCCCCAACGACTACCACCTGGAGATCGCCGGTGCAGGCAAGGTGTGGTACCAGGATTACTTCGCCGCACAGGACGGCATCATCTCCGAGATCGAGGAGGATCTGCGCAACTGGTTGCTGGGTCTGACCTACACGGTTTCCGGGGAGGGGATGATCGCGGCCACGAAGGCGGCCGGGGCAGCGGGCGTCGATCTGGCCGCGATGGACCCGATCGAGGTGATCCGCGCCGGACCGCTGTGCATGGCCGAGGGCGCACGGCTCAAGGACGCGTTCGCTTATCCCGAGACCATGCCGGACTGGTTCACCGACGACGACCTCGACTTCTACACAGGTGAATTCGAGCGCTCCGGCTTCGGAGGACCGTTGAGCTTCTATCACAACATCGACAACGACTGGCAGGATCTGGCCGGGCAGGCCGGCGAGCCACTGACACCGCCCGCGCTGTTCATCGGTGGACAGTACGACGTGGGAACGACATGGGGGGCCGAGGCCGTCGAGCGTGCGGGCGAGGTGATGTCGAACTACTGCGGCACCCACATGGTGGCCGACGTCGGTCACTGGATCCAGCAGGAGGAGCCGAAGGAAACCAACCGGCTGGTGCTCGACTTCCTGCGTACGCTGCGTTAGCCGGCAGAGGGTGAACGACATGGATCAGACGACCCCACGGCACATCGATGGCGCCGAATTGCGCCGGGTCTACGGTTGTTTCCCGTCCGGGGTGACCGCGGTGTGCGCGCTGCTCGACGGCGTGCCGGTCGGGATGGCAGCCAGCTCCTTCACCCCGGTCTCGGTCGATCCGCCGCTGGTGTCGGTCTGTGTCCAGAACAGTTCGACGACATGGCCCAGGTTGCGGAGCCGCCTGCGGTTGGGCGTCAGTGTGCTGGCCGAGGACCACGGCGAGGCCTGCCTGAGCCTGTCGCGCAAGGTCGGCGACCGGTTCGCCACGGTGCGCTGGATCCACCAGCCGAGTGGCAGCGTCTTCGTCCACGGCGCCAGTGCCTGGCTGGATTGCCGCGTGCACGCCGAAGTCCCGGCCGGGGACCACACCATCGTTCTGCTCGAGATCTGTGAGCTGGGCGCCGACCCGGAGAAGATGCCGCTGGTCTTCCACCACAGCAGATTCCGGCGATTGGCCGTTGTAGGCACAGTGCAGGAGAGTCGATGAGGACATCCGATGTGCGGGTACGGCGGGCGATCACCGCGGTGGCTGCGGGCCGTGCAGCCGTGGTGAGCGGCACCACCGACGACAGCGACGGTTATCTCGTCTTCGCCGCCGACGCCGCCACTCCGAAGCTGCTCGCCTTCACCATTCGACACACGTCGGGCTATGTACGCGTCGCACTGCCCGGTGCGGAATGCGAGCGACTGAACCTACCGCCGATGTGCAACAGCGACAATGGTGGCTCGGATGCGGCTGCGCAGCGGGTGACCGTGGACTTGCGTCAACCGGGCACCGGCATTTCGGCGACCGATCGCGCACGGACGATCACGGCGCTGGCTTCACCGCACTCGACTGCGCCGGACTTCCTGCGCCCCGGTCATGTCATCCCCGTGCACGCGGGACCCGGAGGCGTGCTGATCCGTCCGGGGGCCGCGGAGGCGGCGGTGGATCTGGCCCGCCTGGCGGGGCGGCGGCCGGCGGGCGTGTTGTGCGAGATCGTGTCGCGTCGCCGCCCCACCGCGATGGCCCGCCGCGGCGAGTTGGTCGAGTTCGGCGTCGAGCACTCGCTACCGATCGTCTCGATCGACGAGATCATCGAGTATCGCCGGCGAACCGAACCTCAGGTCGTACGGTTGGCGGAGAGCATTCTGCCGATAAGCGCCGGTGCTTCCCGGGTTATCGGGTTCCGCGACGTGCATACCGGTGGTGAACACCTGGCGGTGATCGTCGGCAACGTGGGCCCGGGGGTGGCCGTGCCGCTGCACGTTCACGTCGAGTGCCTGACCGGTGATGTGTTCGGCTCCAAGGCATGTCGCTGCGGCGGCGAACTCGCGGGCGCGCTGGAAGCGATGCGGATTCAGGGCGGCGGAGTGATCGTCTACGCGCGCCCCGCTGGACCCGTGCGGGCGTGCGGTGTCCTCGGCGGCGGCGACGCGGGTACAGCGGATCTCACCTCCGATACCGTGACATGGATACTTCGCGACCTCGGCGTGTACACGATCCGGCTGTCCGAGGACACCACGGGATTCGGTTTGGTGATGTTCGGGGCCATCCGCGATCTCGGTCTTTGTCAGGCAGGATGAGAAGCGCTACGGCGCAACATGACATCGAGGTGAGCCAATGACCTATCCGGATCTGGCCGACAAGGCGGCGATCGTGACGGGCGCAGGAGCCGGAATCGGGCTGGCGATCGCCCAGCGGCTCGCCGCCGAGGGCTGCCGGGTGCTGTGCGCGGACATCGATGGCGATGCCGCCGACGCCGCGGCGGCCGGCATCGGCGGAGGCGCCGTCGCCCATGCGGTCGACGTGAGCGACGAGAAGCAGGTGATCGCCATGGTGGACGCCTGCGCCGCAGCGTTCGGCGGTGTGGACAAGCTGGTCGCCAACGCCGGCGTCGTGCACTTCGCGCCGTTGACCGACACCACCGTCGATGACTTCGACCGGGTCATCCGCATCAACCTGCGCGGCACCTGGCTGTGCACCAAACATGCAGCACCGAAGATGATCGAGCGCGGCGGTGGTGCCATCGTCAACATGGCCTCGTTGGCCGGTGTCGTCGGGGCCGGAGGAACGGTCGCCTACGGGCTGTCGAAGGCCGCGATCATCCAGCTCAGCCGTATCACCGCCGCCGAATTGCGCTCGGGCAATGTGCGATCCAACGCCGTACTGCCCGCGTTCGTCGACACCGCGATGCAGCAGACCGCGATGACGCAGTTCGATGAGACGCTCGGCGAGGGTGGCGCGCGCACGATGATCGACCGCCTCCAGGGGCGCATGGCGGGTCCCGGCGAGATCGCGGGCGTGGTCGCCTTCCTGCTGTCGGACGACGCTTCGATCGTCACGGGTACCGCACAGTTCGCAGATGGTGGCACCGCGTCCGCGCTATGGTGATCCTCGGCTGGTCAGGATTGACAGCGCGATCGCGGTGATCTCGTCGGCGACGCCGCCGTGGCGGGTGAGATGCCAGGTGCGCACGGTATCGTCGATGAAACTGACGGCACCTGCCACGAGCAACCGTCCTTCGGTGATCGTGGTCTCGGGAAACAGCTTTCGGACCAGGTCGATCAACACGCCCTCGCGGTCTGCCTGGTTCCTCGCGTAGCAGTCGCTGACCTCGCTGGAGGCGTGGGAGAGCTCCGTGATCGACACGGAGACCAGATCGGGATCCGCCAAGCTGACGCGAACCCGGCCTGCGACGAGTGCGTGCAGGCATTCCGCGTCGCCCGCATCCTCCCGCAAGGCGCGGATCCACTCGAGGCTCCACCACTCGTCGAGTCGGCGGATCAGCGCGTCGAGGATGGCCTGCTTTGACGGGAACGTACGGTACAGACCCGGGCCGGCGATCCCGGCGCCCTTGCCGATCTCACTGGTGCTGACGGCGGGGTAACCCTGCGCCCGGAACAACCGGGCGCCCGTGGCCAGCAGCGTCTCTGCGCGGGAGAACAGAACGCGCTCCGCATTTTTCGGTGTCACCACCAGCGGGGCCAGATCACCAGTCGGGGGAGTCTGAGCCGCGGCCATGCATGCGCGGTACAAGAGTTCCTTGAGCTCTTGGCTCGGCAGGGTCAGGGTGTGCCGGCCCAGGCTGGTGATGGTGCTCGACACCGCCCAGGCCCGCAGCTCGGTGTGGGCCGGGCTGAGCTCCGGCATCTCCAATCGGACACCCTCGCGGATGCCCGCGACGATCGCATTGATCCGGCGCCGCACCTCGGCTCGCTCGACCTCGTCCAGATAGCGGGCCTCGCGTTGCCACAGCACCGTCAACGACCGGGACGCAACGGCGGCGGCGATGAGGTCGGGCAGATCGACACTGAGCGGGCGAGGAGTCGCGGCCGCCGCACCGACCGTCAACTGCCGGGCACTCTGGTACTGCTCCTGGCCGGCGCGGATCGCCGCGGCGAGCAGAGCCTGTTTGTTCTCGTAGTGGCGGTACAGCGCACGCGCGGTGACCCCGGCCGCATCGGCGATGTCCTCCAGCTTGACGGAGTGGAAGCCGCGCTCGATGAACAGCCGGACCGCTTGCTCGAGGATCTGCTTCTTGCGGTCCTTGGGCCTGCGCCGGACGGTCGGCGCTACGCGCTCGACAGCGGGCGGTGCAGCAGCGACCGAGTCGCCGGCCACGCCGCTCACAGTGCGAAGCCACTCTGGCGGTCGTGACCCGCGGGCGGGAGGCAGTCACTGAAGCGTACGGATGCACCGCAGATAGTATCGAGGTCACCGTCGAGAAGGTCGCGGACGAGCTTTTCGCCGGCGTGAAGGGTGTCGGTCACGCGTCGCCTCCTGATCTTCCGGCCCCGGGTGCCGACCGCTACCTGCCGCGCGATGTCAGCGCAGTACTACCAAGATACATCAGCGATCATAATTACTACTGCAAACCAGGTTTCATCACTGCTAATGTGCCCGAAGGCGTATCGCTCATGGACATTCTAGTCATGAAGGCTGGAAAGCCGGCCGGCGACGGCGTGGGGGTGCCGACGGTACGCCGCGTCGAAGCGGGCAATTCGCATGAAACGTGTTCAGCGGCAACAGGTACCACCATGCCGCGCAATCCGTGGTGCTGAGTCGGCAGCAGCCCGGCGCTGCGGGAGGGTCCGTTCGACTCGGCTGCTGAAACGGCAGGGTTTCCGGTGCAGGTGTCGCATGCCTGGAATTGTGACCGTCTTCGCGGCGGGAAATGGGGCAAATGATCGCGCTGCGGTCGCGCGGTGCCGTCCAGCAGCGCCTCAGATGGCCGGGTCACCCTTCGCTCACGCGCCCGTGTGGTGGTAATGCGCTGGTATCCGGTAAATACATTACTGCAAACGACATGCCAATATGCTCGCTTTTTAGTGTGATCGCGGGCAATACGGGGCGTATCACCTATGGACATCACTGACTCAGGCGGCGTACGCTTCCCCCTGTCACTCGTCCACTTCGACCTGTCCGGAGGGTCAGCGTGAGCAACTCCACCCGACGGCAGAGCCTCGACGTCACGCCGTGCGCGGCGCCATGGTGATCGACACTCAGGCGCTGGCCAAACCCGTCCGCGCGGTGGGCGGCTTCTTCGCCATGGCCATGGACACCTTCGTGATGATGTTCCGGCCCCCCTTCGCGTACCGCGAGTACCTGCTTCAGTGTTGGTTCGTGGCACGGGTGTCGACGCTGCCGGGACTGTTGATGACGATCCCGTGGGCGGTGATCTCGGGTTTCCTCTTCAACGTCTTGTTGTCCGACATCGGCGCCGCGGACTTCTCCGGGACGGGTGCTGCGATTTTCACGGTGACGCAGAGTGGTCCGATCGTGACGGTGTTGGTGGTCGCGGGCGCCGGTGCCACCGCCATGTGCGCCGATCTGGGTGCGCGGACCATCCGCGAGGAATTGGACGCGCTTCGGGTGATGGGCATCAACCCGATCCAGGCGCTGGTGGTACCCCGGGTGCTCGCAGCCACCACGGTCTCGCTGGCACTGAACTCGGTTCTCATCATGACGGGTCTGGTCGGAGCGTTCGTCTGTTCGGTGTTCCTGATGGACGTCTCCGCGGGCGCGTGGGTGGCCGGGCTGACGACACTCACCCACCTGGCCGATGTCATCATCTCGATGATCAAGGCGACCCTGTTCGGGTTGGCGGCCGGCTTGATCGCCTGCTATCAGGGCATGTCGGTCGGGGGTGGCCCCGCCGGCGTGGGCCGGGCGGTCAACGAAACCGTGGTGTTCGCCTTCATCGTCCTGTTCCTGACCAACATCATCGTCACCGCTGTCGGTGTCCCGTTCATGGTGTCGTGAGGTGATCCCATGACGCTGAGCGTTCCGAGCCCAACTCATCTGCGGCTGAGGCGATTAACGAGCACCGCGGTGGGCGGGTGGCACCGGATCGGAGCGCAGACCCGGTTCTATGCCACCACGCTGGCGGGTATTCCCGATGCGGTGGTCAGCTACCGCAGCGAACTGCTGCGGGTGATAGCGCAAATGAGGCTGGGGGCGGGAGCCCTCGCGGTGATCGGTGGAACTGTGGTGATCGTTGCATTCTTGACGATCACCACCGGGGCGATCGTGGCGGTGCAGGGATACAACCAACTGGAGTCGGTCGGGGTGGAGGCCCTGACCGGGTTCGTGTCGGCCTTCTTCAACACCCGGGAGATCCAGCCGGGAACGGTGATGGTCGCCCTGGCGGCCACCATCGGCGCCGGCAGCACCGCTCAACTGGGGGCCATGCGGATCAGTGAAGAGATCGATGCGTTGGAGGCCATCGGTATTCGCACCGTCAGCTACCTGGCGTCGACCCGGGTCCTGGCCGGAGTGATCGTTGCGGTACCACTGTTCTGCGTCGGCCTCATGACGGCGTTCTGGGCCGCACGCATCGGCACTACGTCGATCTATGGGCAGGGATCCGGTGTCTACGATCACTACTTCTACACCTACCTGAGCCCTACCGATGTGTTGTGGTCGATGGGCGAAGTCGCCGTGGCCGCCCTGTTGATCATGCTGATGTGTACCTACTACGGCTACACGGCGAGCGGCGGACCCGCCGGGGTGGGAGAGGCGGTGGGGCGGGCCGTGCGCGCCTCGATGGTGGTGGCGTCGTTGTTGATCGTGGTGATGACATTGGCGATCTACGGGCAGTCCGGCAACTTTCAGCTGGCGGGTTAGCGAGATGAGCCGCAGGGCAGGTACCTACCGCATTTCCACCGGATGGTGGGCGTTGATTCTGTTCACGTTGATCGCACTGTTCCTGTACGGATCCGCTGCGGCGTTCACGGGCATGTTCCGGTCGGCGGTTCCGGTGACGCTGACCTCCGATCGGGCGGGCTTGGTGATGGAGACCGACGCCGACGTGATGCTGCGTGGAGTGAAGGTCGGCCGGGTCAGCCGGCTCAGCAGCGACAAGCACACGACAAGCCTGAGGCTGGAGATCGACCCCGAACAGACGCGGTACATCCCGGCCAACGTGCGGGCTCGGATCAGTGCCACCACGGCCTTCGGCACCAAATTCGTTGAGCTGGTGTATCCACCGGATCCGAGCGCTGCGCGACTGACTTCCGGTGCGGTCCTGCGCTCCGAGAGCGTGAGCACCGAGATCAACACCGTGTTCGAGAACGTCGTCGAGCTGCTCGAGAAGGTCGACCCGCTGAAGCTCAACGCGGTGCTGACCGCGGTGGCCGATGGCGTGCGCGGACAAGGTGATCGAATGGGTCAAGCCATCACCGATCTCAATTCGGTGTTGACGGCGCTCAATGACCGCAGCGAAACCGTCGCTGAGAACTGGCTCTCACTGAAGGGTTTCGCCGACACCTACGATGCCGTCGCCGACGACGTCGTGCGCATCCTCGATGCGGTCAGTACCACAAGCGCGACCGTCTCCGACCACGCGAGCGCCCTGGACACGTTGTTGCTCAACGTCATCGGCTTCACCAAGGCGGGCACCGACCTACTCGCCACGAGCAAGGACGATTTGGTAGAAGCGGTCAACACCCTCGAGCCGACCACGGGCCTGCTGCTCGAACACAACCCGGTGTACACCTGCTTCCTGCAGGGAACCACGTGGTATCTCGACAACGGCGGCTATGCGGCATGGGGCGGTGACGGCCGCACACTGCAGCTCGATGTCGCCTTGCTGTTGGGCAACGATCCCTACGCCTATCCGCAACATCTGCCCGTGGTAGCGGCCAAGGGCGGACCCGGCGGGCAGCCGGGCTGCGGGTCGCTGCCGGACGCCACGAAGAACTTCCCCGTCCGGCAGCTTGTCACCGACACCGGTTGGGGCACAGGCGTCGACATCCGTCCCAACCCCGGCATCGGGCATCCCTGCTGGGCCAACTACCTGCCGGTGACACGTGCTGTGCCGGAGCCACCCAGCATCCGTCAGTGCATTCCGGGCCCGGCGATCGGACCGGTTCCGTACCCCGGGGCACCGCCTTACGGCGCGCCACTGTACGGGCCGGGTGGGGTGCCGTTGTGGCCCGGTGTCGCGCCGGCGGACTCAACGGCGCAGCACACGAACACCGGCCCGCCGCCGCCATCGTGACCGTCGACCATCCGCTGAAGCAGGGGAGAAACCATGGCTGATCTCAAAGGCGTCATCTGGCGCCTGGCCATCTGGCTTACTGTCTGCTCGTTTGTCGCCTTCCTGCTGCTGATCACCTTCGGACAGTTCCGCTTCGGTGCCGGCAATACCTACTACGCCGATTTCACCAATGTCTCGAATCTGAGAAAGGGCACAATCGTCCGAATCGCCGGGGTGGAAGTCGGCAAGGTCGGCGACATCGCCATCAACTCCGACGCGACCGTCCGAGTGGCGTTTTCGGCGGACAAGTCGGTGGTGCTCACCGAGGGCTCCCGCGCAGTGATCCGCTACGACAACCTGTTCGGTGACCGCTACCTCGCGCTGGAGGAAGGCACCGGCGGGCTCACGACACTGCTTCCAGGCCAGACCATTCCGCTGACCCGTACCGAACCCGCGCTGGACTTGGACGCGGTGATCGGTGGCTTCAAGCCGCTGTTTCGGGCGCTCGACCCGGAACAGGTCAACACGTTGAGTGCGCAACTGATCGAGGCCTTCGCGGGCCAGGGACCCGCGATCGGGTCCTTCCTCGACCACGCCGCGGCGGTGACCAATGCGTTGGCCGACCGCGATCTGCTCATCGGGCAGGTCATCGACAATCTCAACGCCGTACTGGGATCGCTCGGGGGACAGAGCGACCGCCTCGACACGGCAGTGGCGTCACTGTCCGAACTGGTCCGCAGGCTCGCGGAACGCAGTACCGACGTCTCCAACGCCGTGGCCTATACCGACGCCGCGGCCGGCTCGCTCGCCGACCTCGTGGCGCAATCACGGGCGCCGTTCGGGAAGGTGGTTCACGAGACCGACCGGGTGACGCAGATCGCCGTTGCGGACAGCGAATACCTCGACAACCTGCTCAACACGTTGCCCGACAAATACCGGGCGCTGGTCCGGCAGGGGATGTACGGCGACTACTTCAGCTTCTACCTGTGCGACGTGGTGCTCAAGCTAAACGGGAAAGGCGGACAGCCGGTGTATGTCAAGGTGGCCGGCCAGAGCACAGGGCGGTGCGCGCCCAAGTGAAGTCCTTCTCGGAACGCAACCCGGTGCTCATCGGTGCCGTCGGTGTCGTGACAGTGTCGGCGATGGTTGCGGCGGCACTGCAGTACCAGAACCTGCCGTTCCTCAACCGGGGTCAGGTGCACTCCGCGTACTTCGACGACGCCGGCGGCTTGAACACCGGCGCCGCTGTCGAAGTGTCCGGATACCCGGTAGGCAGCGTCATGAGCATCGACTTGGAGCCGAGCGGGGTCCTCGTCACCTTCAAGATCGGCGACGACGTCCGGCTGGGGACCCGCACAGAGGCCGCGATCAGAACCAAGAGCCTGCTGGGCGCCAAGATCGTCGACGTGACTCCGCTGGGAGACGGCCGACTCGGCGGCACCATCCCCCTGAACCGGACAGTCTCGCCCTACCAGTTGCCGGATGCGCTGGGTGACTTGGCAACAACGATCGGCGGCCTGCACACCGGCCGGCTGTCGACATCGCTGGCGACCCTGGCGCAGACATTCGCCGACACGCCGCCGGATCTGAAGGAGGCGGTGGCCGGGGTATCCCGGCTTGCGCAGACCCTTGACTCTCGCGATGCCCAGCTGCGCAGCCTGCTGGAGAACGCGGCCGCCGCGACCGGGGTACTGGCCGACCGCACCGACCAGATCGTCGGGCTGGTCCGCGACACCAATGTGCTACTGGCGCAGCTGCGGACGCAAAGCGCAGCCCTGGACCGGATTTGGGGCAATATCTCGGCGGTCTCGGTGCAGCTGAAGGCGTTTATCGACGAGAACCGCCAGCAGCTCCGACCCGCACTGGACAAGCTCAACGGGGTGCTCGCGATCGTCGACAACCGTAAGGAGCGAATGGCACAGGCGATCAAGCTGATCAACACCTATGTCATGTCGCTTGGTGAGTCCGTTTCCTCTGGACCGTTCTTCAAGGCGTATGTGGCCAACCTGTTCCCCGGTCAATTCGTACAACCATTCATCGATGCGGCGTTCTCCGACCTCGGGCTGGATCCGGCCACGATGCTGCCATCGGAACTGACCGATCCGCAGACCGGACAGCCGGCAACTCCGGCGCTGTCGATGCCGTTTCCCCGCACCGGCCAGGGTGGCGAACCGAGATTGACACTGCCGGATGCGATCACCGGCAAGCCCGGTGACCCCCGGTACCCCTACCGCCAGCCGCCACCACCTCCCCCACCCGGCGGCCCGCCGCCGGGCCCGCCCGCGGCGCCGCCACCCGAGCAGTCGGGCGTCCAACCATGACGCGGCGGTTGCGAAATGTGCGCGCGGTCGTGGCCGCGGTACTGCTGCTGGTGTTCGGTGCGGGCGTGGTGGCAGCGGTGCGCCTGCCCGCGCAGGCCGCCCGGACGACGGTGGTCGCCTTCTTCGAGAACAGCACCGGGCTGTTCGCCGGCGACCATGTGCGGATTCGGGGCGTGTCGGTCGGCAAGGTCGAGAGGATCGATCCCCAGCCCGAGCGTGCCAAGGTCACGTTCTGGATCGACGAAAAGTACGAAGTACCAGTCGATGCCAGGGCGGTGATCTTGGCGCCGCAGCTGGTGACGGCACGGTCGATCCAGCTGACGCCGCCCTACAGCGGCGGTCCGACGATGACCGACGGCGCCGTCATCCCCCTCGAGCGCACCGCGGTGCCGGTCGAATGGGACGACCTACGAACCCAGCTCGAGCGATTGACCGAGCTACTGAGACCCGATCAGCCCGGCGGTGTCAGCACACTGGGAGCGCTCATCAACACCGCCGCGGACAATCTTCGGGGTCAGGGACCCACCATCCGTGACGCCATCACCAAACTGTCACGGACTGTTTCGACTCTCTCCGATGAACGCAACGACGTCTTCGCCACACTGAAGAACCTCTCGACGCTGGTGTCGGCTCTGCATGACAGCGCCGATCTGCTCGAACAGCTCAACCACAACCTTGCCGCTGTGACGTCGCTACTGGCCGATGATCCCGACAAGGTCGGCCGGGCAGCAGAAGACCTCAATTCCGTGCTCTCCGATGTCCACGACTTCGCGGCCGAGCACACGGAGGCCATCGGCACCGCCTCGGACAAGATGACCTCGATCACCGACACTCTGGTCGGCAGCATCGATGACATCAAGCAGACGCTGCACATCGCCCCGACAGTGCTGCAGAACTTCAACAACATCTACGAGCCCGCCAATGGCTCGTTGACCGGTGCGCTGGCCATCAACAACTTCGCCGACCCGATTTCCTTCCTCTGCGGGGCGATTCAGTCCGCATCCCGGCTGGGGGGTGAGCAATCGGCGAAGCTGTGCGCGCAGTATCTGGCGCCGATCGTGAAGAACCGCCAGTACAACTTTCCGCCGCTGGGGGAGAACCTCTTCGTCGGCACTCAGGCCCGACCGAATGAGATCACCTACAGCGAGGCCTGGATGCGGCCCGATCACGTTCCGGCGGCGCCGGATTCGGCACTGGCCGCAGAACGGCCGATCCCCGGCGCGGTGGTGGCCACCGACCCCGCGGAGGGTCTGCCCGGGTTGATGGTGCCACACGGTGGTCGCTCATGACTCGGCGGCGCCGGCACCGTGCGGTGGCCCTGCTGGTCACCGTCCTGTTGGTTGCTGTCGTCCCCGGGTGCGGCTGGCGGGGGCCGAACTCATTGCCGCTGCCGGGTGTTCAGGGCAACGACTCGGGCTCATTCGAAGTCCGGGCGCAACTACCGGACGTCAACAACGTCCAGCCGAACTCACGGGTGCGCGTCGCCGATGTCACCGTCGGGCATGTGGCGAAGATCGAACGCCAAGGGTGGCATGCCTTGGTGACGATGCGGCTCAACCGCGACGTCGACCTCCCAGCCAACGCGACCGCCAAGATCGGCAGCACCAGCCTGCTCGGTTCATTGCACATCGAGCTGGCACCCCCGAGCGATGAGCTTCCGGAGGGCAGGCTGCACGACGGGTCGGTCATCCCGCTGTCGCGCGGCGGTGCCTATCCGAACACCGAGCAGACGCTGGCGGCGTTGTCGATGGTCCTCAACGGCGGCGGGTTGGGTCAGGTGCAGGACATCACCGAGGCTTTCTCGACCGCGTTCCGGGGCAGAGAGCACGACGCGCGGAGCCTGATGGAGCAGCTCAGCGAATTCACCGCCCACCTCGACGGCCAGACCGGCGACATCATCGCCGCCGCTGACAGTGTGAACCGCCTCGTCGGGCGATTCGCTGCGCAGCAACCCGTGTTGGACAGGGCGCTGGCCACCGTCCCTGACGCGCTCGAGGTGCTCAACTCCGAACGGGACCATCTGGTAGAGGCCGCCGAACAGCTCGCCAATTTCAGCGCATTGACTGTTGATTCGGTCAATCAGACGAAGTCCAACCTGGTGAAGGAGTTGTCCGATGTCGGGCCCGTGCTGGAATCGCTGGCCAACGCCGGGCCCAGCCTCACCCGATCCCTCAGCCTGCTGGCAACGTTTCCTTTTCCGAACGAGACCTTCGAGAATTTCCAGCGGGGTGACTACGCCAACCTGACCGCCATCGTGGACCTCACGCTGAGCCGGATCGATCAGAGCTTGTTCACCGGCACCCGATGGGAGTGCGACCTGACCGCGTTGGAGCTGCAGTGGGGCCGCACCATCGGGCAGTTCCCGAGCCCCTGCATGGCAGGCGGTCCGAACCGCCCCGGAAACCCGCTCACCATCCCTTACCGGTGGGACCAGGGGCCCTGACGTGCACCTGAACCGACGGACGAGGCTCCAGCTGGCCGTTTTCGCGGTGGTCGCCGTGGGTGCGGTTGCCGTGATGACGTTGCACTTCATGAAATTGCCCGCGACGATGTTCGGCATCGGGCGGTACACGGTGACCGTCGAACTGCCCCGATCCGGAGGCCTCTACGAAACCGGCAACGTCACGTATCGGGGTACCAAAGTCGGGCGAGTGCAATCGGTTCGGCTGAGCGACACGGGCGTGGAAGCGGTGCTGTCGCTGACGTCGGGTGTGGACATACCGTCGGACCTCACCGCAGAGGTCCACAGCCGGTCAGCGGTCGGCGAATCCTATGTCCTGCTGCTGCCCCGAAGTGGCACGGCGCCTCCGTTGAAGAACGGCGATGTGATCGCGCTGGCCGACACCTCCGTGCCGCCCGACATCAACACCTTGCTCGCCACGGCGAATGCCGGACTGCATGCCATTCCGCGCGACAACCTCGAGACGGTGATCGACGAGTCCTACACCGCGGTGGGCGGGCTCGGTCCCGAGCTGTCCCGGTTGGTCAAGGGAGCGACCACGCTGTCGATCGACGCCCGCGAGAATCTGAACGCGTTGACAACTCTGATCGATCGGGCCGGCCCCGTGTTGGATTCGCAGACCGACTCCTCCGACGCGATCCGAGCGTGGGCATCTCACCTGGCCACCGTGACAGCGGAACTGCGCGACCACGACGAGGCGGTCGCCGGGGTGATCGATGCGGGGGGGCCGGCGGCGGCGCAGGGACGCCAACTGGTCGAGCGGCTCGCACCCACGCTGCCGATCCTGCTCGCCAACCTCGTCACCGTAGGCCAGGTCGCGCTCACCTACCAGAACGACATCGAACAACTGCTCGTGGTGTTCCCGCAAGCCATCGCGATCGAACAGGCCGGCATCCTCGGCAATCTGAACACCAAGCAGGACTACAAGGGCCAGTACTTGAGCTTCAACCTCAATCTCAACCTGCCGCCGCCGTGCACCACCGGCTTCCTGCCGGCCGATCAACAGCGAACCGCCGCGTCGGAAGACTATCCGCAGCGGCCGGCCGGTGACCTGTATTGCCGGGTGCCACCTGATTCGCCGTTCAATGTGCGTGGCGCACGCAACATTCCCTGCGAGACCGTGCCCGGCAAGCGTGCGCCCACGGTGGCGTTGTGCGAAAGCGACGAACAGTACGTGCCGCTCAATGACGGGTTCAACTGGAAGGGTGATCCGAACGCAACACTGTCGGGCCAGCCGGTACCGCACCTGCCGCCGGCGTCGGCGTCCGCACCGGCCGCGCCCAGCCCGCCTGCCGTCGCGCTGCCGGACCCCCCTGCGCTTGCGGTGACGGGATACGACCCGGCCAGCGGTTCCTACATCGGCCCCGACGGCCGCCGATACACGCGGGCGGATCTGGCGCAGGGCGCCCCGCAGCACAAGACGTGGCAGACGATGCTGCTGCCGCCGGGCGGCTGAGAGTCAACCGCGACGCAGTTCGTCGACGAAGGCTCGGGTCTCGTCCCACGTCGGTAGCAGTCCCGCCGTCTGCGCCTCGTCCAGCGTCGGGGCCTGCCGGTCGCGGTCCGAGAGGATCAGTGCACCGTCATCCATCGGCCATTCGATCCCGAGCGCCGGATCGAGCGGGCTGACGGTGTGCTCGCGCTGCGGGTCGTAACCCGCTGAGCACAGGTACATGACGGTCGAATCGTCCTCCAACGCTAGGAATGCATGCCCGAGCCCTTCCGAGAGATAGATCGTGCGCCTTGTCCGGTCGTCGAGCCGCACAGCGTCCCAGCGGCCGAAAGTCGGTGAGCCGACACGGATGTCGACCGTCACGTCGAACACGGCACCGCGCACGCACGTCACGTACTTGGCCTGACTGGGTGGCACCTGGGCGAAGTGCAGACCGCGTAACACCCCCGCCGACGACACCGAGCAGTTGGCCTGACGCAGCTCGAGCCGATGACCGGCGAACCCGCGGAACGCCGCGTCGGTGAACCACTCGAAGAACACCCCCCGCGCGTCCGCATGCAGTGCAGGGGTGATCTCCCATGCGCCGGGCACGGCGAGCTCGCGGGTCTTCACCGCCCGCGCTTTCCGTAGGTGGCTTCGACGGCGTCCTTCAATGGGCCCCACCAGGACTCGTTGTTCCGGTACCACTCGATGGTGTCCCGCAGACCGTGCTCGAAGTCGGTGTGCGACGGCCGCCAGCCCAGTTCGTCGTAGAGCGTCGACGGGTCGATCGCGTACCGCAGGTCGTGGCCGACACGGTCGGTGACGTGGTCGAAGTCGTCCGGGTCACGGTCCATCAGCCGAAGAATCGTGCGCAGCACCGAAAGGTTGTCGCGTTCACCCTCTGCGCCGATCAGATAGGTGCGCCCGATCCGGCCGTCGGCGAGGATCCGCCACACCGCGCTGTTGTGGTCGTCGACGTGGATCCAGTCGCGAACGTTGGCGCCTGTGCCGTAGAGCTTGGGACGCCGGCCGGTGAGCACGTTGGTGATCTGGCGGGGGATGAACTTCTCGACGTGCTGGTAGGGCCCGTAGTTGTTCGAGCAGTTGGAGATCGTCACACGCACGCCGTAGGAGCGGACCCAGGCGCGCACCAGCATGTCACCGGCTGCCTTGCTGGCCGAGTACGGGCTCGACGGGTTGTAGGGCGTCGATTCGGTGAACCGCGCCGAGCCGTTCAATTCGAGATCGCCGTAGACCTCGTCGGTGGAGACGTGGTGCAGGCGCGCACCATGCCGGCGCACCGCCTCGAGGATCGTGAAGGTGCCCACAACGTTGGTGTGCACGAACGGCTCCGGGTCGGCCAGCGCGTTGTCGACATGGGTTTCGGCGGCGAAGTGCACCACCGCGTCGGCCTCGCCGACCAGCTTGTCGACCAGGCCGGCGTCGGTGATGTCGCCCTGCACGAGGCGGACGCGATCCTGCACCGGTGCCAACGACTCCCTGCTGCCCGCATAGGTCAGCGCATCGAGCACCGTCACCTCGTCGTCCGGGCGGTCGCGTACGCAGGCGTGCACGAAGTTGGCGCCGATGAAGCCTGCGCCGCCGGTGACCAGCAATCGCATGTCTAGACCCTAGACGGGCGTGGCTCTCAGCCCTTCAAGCCCAGCGGGCCGGCCAACTCGGTGAGTGTCGGTACCAGCGCGTCCCAGCCGCCGAGCACCTGAATCGCGACGTGGTCGGCGCCGGCGTCCACATGCTCCTGCAGCCGCGCGGCGATGTCGTCGGGTGTGCCGTGCGCGACGACGGCGTCGATCAACCGGTCGCTGCCGGGCTTGGCGACATCGTCGTCGGTGAAGCCGAGCCGCTTCCAGTTGTTCAGGTAGTTCGACAGGTTCAGGTAGAAGTCGACGGCCTCGCGGCCGATCTGGCGCGACGCCTCGGCGTCACGGGCGAGCACCACTTTGTGTTCGGGCGCCAGGAAGACGGTCGGACCCAATTGGTTTCGCGCTTCACCGGTGTGCTGCGGCGTCGTCAGATACGGGTGCGCCCCGGCACTGCGAAGTGCCGCGAGTCGCAGGACCTGCGGCCCCAGCGCGGCAACCACCCGCCGGCTCGTGGGCACCTTCGCCGAGTCCAGCGCGTCGAGGTATTCGACCAGCACGTCGTAGGGCTTGCGGTACTCCTCGGTGTGTTCGGGATGGCCGACCCCGATGCCGAGCAGAAAGCGGCCGGGATGCGCGTCCTCGACGCGGTGGTATGCCTCGGCGACCTGTGCGGCGGGCGCCGTCCACACGTTGACGATGCCGGTTGCCACCTGCAGTGTCTCGGTGCGTTCGAGGATCGGTTCCACGTAGTTCAGGTCACCGGCCGGTGAGCCACCGATCCAGAGCGCCCCATAGCCGAGCTTCTCGATCTCGGCCGCTTGTTCGGGCTTGGGCGTTCCGAACGTCCAGACGCCGTAGCGGCCGAGATCGGGCTTGAGCTCAGGCATGTGTTTCCCCCTTGGTCATTTCAGGCCGAGCGAACCGGCCAGGTCGGCCAGCGCGTCGACCAGCTTGTCCGGTCCGGTGAGCACCTGAACGGGAACGTGGTCGGCCCCGGCGTCCCGATGCTCCTTCAGTCGTGCGGCTACCTGCTCGACGGTGCCATACGCGACGACGGCGTCGACGAGGCGGTCGCTGCCCGGCTTGCTGACATCCTCGTCGGTGAAGCCCAGCCGTTTCCAGCTGTTGAGGTAGTTGGTCAGGTTCAGGTAGATGTCGAGCGCCTTGCGGCCGACCGCGCGGGCCTTGTCGGCATCGGTCGTCAGCACCACCTTGTGCTCCGGCGCGATGAACGCATCCGGCCCGAGCAGCCCGCGCGCCTGGGCCGTGTGTTCGGGCGTCGTCAAATATGGATGCGGGCCCGCCGACCGCTGCGCCGACAGTTTCAGTACCCGTGGTCCGAGCGCGGCGACGACACGGCGGTCCTTCGGCACGCCGTACTCGTCGAGCTGGTCGAGGTAGTCGGTGAGCGCCTCGTACGGCTTGCGGTACTCGGTGTGCGCCTCGGGATGTCCGACACCGATACCCAGGATGAACCGCCCGGGGTGGGCCGCCTCGATCCGGTGGTAGGACTCGCTGACCGGACCCGCCTCCGCGGTCCAGATGTTGACGATCCCGGTGGCGACCTTCAGGTTGGTGGTCGGTTCGAGAAGCCTTTCCACCCAGTCCAATTCGGCCGCCGGCGAACCGCCGGCCCAGATCGCCCCGTAGCCGAGGCCCTCGATGGACCGCAGCTGGTCGGGATTGAGTCGCCGCCACATCGAATAATGGCCGAACGCGCCGTACGTTCCGAGGTCGGGCTTCGTCATGGTCGCTGCAACCGGTCGATGTCGCCCGGCTATTCCGAGCTGTTCCGCGCCACCGGTAGTTCGCTCGGAGTCTGCGCCAGGGGAGCGGGGGCCACCAGCGGCAGCAGAATGATGAAGCGGGTATCGCCGGGCCGCGATTCGACCCGGATGTCGCCCTGATGCTTCTCGACGACGATGCGCCGCGCCAGGTCAAGTCCAAGGCCGTCGCCCTCGCCGAAAGGTTTGGTGGTGAAGAACGGTGTGAAGATGCGGTCGACGATCTCTTCGGCAATGCCGGGCCCGTCGTCGCCGATCTCGATGCGAATCCGCTCGTCGCTCTGACGCCCGGTACGGATAGTCAGCGTCCCCGCACCGCCCATCGCCTGAATCGCGTTGTTGATGGTCACGTCCCATACCTCATTCAAAGCCCCGGGGTAGCAGGCGATTTCTGGGAGTGACTTGTCCCAATCCTTGACGAGCTTGACCGGCTTGTCGGGACCGACCTTGTCGCCGAAGAGGGTCTTGAGGGTGTTCCACAACAATTCGTGGACGTTGACGACCTGGTATTCGGCGCGGTCCATCTGCGAGTACTTCTTGGCGCTGGCCAGCAGCCATGAAATGCGCTCGCTGGCGTCGGCGATCTCGTTCATCCGCAGCTCGGTGTCGATGGTGTACTTCAGCCAACCGAGTGCACTCTGCAGAGTCGCCGAACAGTCCACCGCATCGATCGCGGCCTCGACCCGTTCCAGCCAGTCGACGTCCAGGCCCGCCTCGACGAAGGTCGGGGCGTAGTCCCAGGCCCCCCCGATGCCGTGGCCCTCCAGCCAGTCGCCGATGTGCTCCTCGCGGTCGGAGGTCTCCAGCGCCGACAACTCCTGCGCCTTGGACTTGGCGACTTGTTCGGCGACCTCGTCCTGGATGCTGACCAGCACGCGCAGCGCCTCGGGGGTGAACTTGCCGTCGGCGAGCATCGCCAGCTTGTGACGCATCTTGCCGACGCCCTCGCGCAGATCGGCGACCGCTCGTGCGGCGGCTGCGGCCGGGTTGTTGAGCTGGTGGGTGAGGCCCGCGGTGATGGTGCCGAGCGCCAACAACTTCTCGCGTTGGCCGATGATCTGGCTCTGCCGCCGGCCCCCGACCTTGTGGCCCTCCAGCAGGTGCACCGCCATCGGGAACTGCGACTGCATGAAGGCGGCGAACGCGTCGGCGTCCAGGACGAAGAACCGCGAGGGTTTGGTCACTCGCACCGACGCCTCGTACACATGCTCCTCACCGGGCACGTAGGCCGACCACGCGCCGCAGTAGACGCCGCGCTGGGAGGTGCGATTGGTCTCGATGTCGACGCCGCCCGAGCGCTTCGACATCACCAGTTCTCCGTCGAGCAGCACGTAGAAGCACGTCGCCGGATCGCCCTCGATGCAGATCGGCCCGGGCTCGAAGCTCGCGATATGCCCGTTGTCGCACAGGATCTGCAACTGCGCGTCGGTCAGCTTCTCGAACAGGAACAGGGTTCGCAGTTCGTCGGGCAGGCACCTGATCACCGAGTCACCCATGTCCGTCCTCCTACGCTTCGCCAGCGGTGCAGGCCATCATGCTTCCGCCAGATACCGGTGCACCAGCATCACGGCCATCGACCCTTCGCCGACGGCAGCCGCCACCCGTTTGGCGGATTCCGAACGCACGTCTCCTGCAACGAAGACACCGGGCACGCTTGTTTCCAAGTGGTGCGGAGGACGGTCCAACGTCCAGCCGGCGACCTTCGTCACGTCCGGCCCGGCCAGAATGAACCCGTGGTCGTCGCGCGCGATGCCCGCCTGCTCGACCCACTCGGTACGCGGTTCGGCACCGATGAAGATGAACATCCGCCCGCAGTCACGGTGCTGCTGTTCTCCGGTCTGGAGGTTCTCCAGGCAGATGCCTTCCAGCCGACCGTTTCCCTGCACCGCGTGCACCTTGGTGTAGGGCATCTCCTTGATGTTGTCCGTTCTGCGGACCTGCTGCACCAGGTAATGCGACATCGACTCGTCGATCGTGCGGCGACACACGATGTGAACCGTCTTCGCGGTCCGTGCGAGGTTCATCGCGGCCTGGCCCGCCGAATTGGCGCCACCGATGACGTAGACCTCGTCGTTCTCGCAGTCGGCGGCCACTGACGGGTTGGCGCCGTAGTAGACGCCGACATTGGTCAGTTCGTCGCAGCCATTGGCGTCGAGCCGGCGGTAGTTGACGCCCATGGCGAGAATGACCGCGCGCGCGCCGATCGTCCGGCCATCGGACAAGTGGATCGTGCGCGCGTTGCCGTCCACTTCCAAGGTCGTGACCTCGGCGGCGGTGATGAGTTCGGCCGCGAACTTCTCTGCCTGCCTGCGGGCCCGTTCGGCCAGCTGCTCTCCGGACAATCCGTCGGGGAAGCCGAGGTAATTCTCGATGAGCGAGCTCTGTCCGGCTTGGCCGCCGGTCGCGGTGCGCTCTATGAGGACGGTGTTGAGGCCCTCGGATGCGCCGTAGACCGCCGCCGCCAGCCCGGCCGGTCCGCCGCCGATGACCACGAGGTCGTAGAAATCCTCCGACGGTGTGGTGGTCAGGCCCAGCGTGGCTGCCAATTCGGAGTTCGACGGCTCGACCAGCGTCTCGCCCTGCTCGGTGATCACGACGGGGAGTGTCAGCTCGTCACGCCCGGCGGCGTCAAGCAGCTGCCTGCCCTTCGGCTCGTCGGCCCGGATCCAGGTGTAGTAGAGCCGGTTTCTGGTCAGGAATTCCCGCACCTCCGCGGAACGGGCATTCCACGGATGCCCGATCACCTTGGTGTGCGGGATGGCACGGTCGCCGGTCTCGCGCCAGGCCGAGATCAGCGCGTCGATCACCGGGTAGAGCTTCTCCTCCGGCGGGTCCCAGGGCTTGAGCAGGTAGTGGTCCAGATCGACGACGTTGATGGCGTCGATCGCGGCGTGGGTATCGGCGTAGGCGGTGAGCAGCACCCGGCGCGCCATCGGGTAGATGTCCATCGCCTCTTCGAGGAACTCGATACCGCTCATCTGCGGCATCCGGTAATCGGCGACGAACACCGCGACGGTCTCGCCGCGCAGTTTGAGTTCGTTGAGTGTCTCGAGCGCGTCCGGCCCGGATTCGGCCCGCACGACGCGGAAGTTCTCGCCGTAGTGACGGCGCAGGTCGCGGGCCACGGCCCGCGAGACGTTGGGGTCGTCGTCGACGGACAGGATCACGGGCTTGCGGGGCTGGGGCGTGGGGCCGGTCATCGAGATCAAGTATGCGCCCGGCGTCGAATGTTTATCCGGACAGCGGTATGCCGGAATCAGCGCGCGACCGGCGCTCACGGCACCTCTCGTCCGCCGTCCACCGCCGATTGGCAGTTCGGTGTCCTCTTAGCCCGCGGCTTCGGCGGCTGAGGGCCACTGGCCCACATCGTGCTGAGGACCGTCCCGTGCAAGATTCCTCTTGCGCCCGCAAGAGTGGTCTTGCAAACTGCGTCCATGGCCCCGACCGCTCCGTCCACAGTCCGCGCACCGCTCGGCTTCGCCCGACCCGAGAACATCCTCGAGTCAGATGACGGACGACCGGTGCTGCGAGCTCGAACGGTCAACGAGCCCCCAGTCGCTTCGGACATGTTCCAGCCTTGCTGCTCGATCGAGGACCTCGATCAGACCCGGCGTCGCACGACGCTCGCGACCCATGGGTTCGAGTCGATGCGTCTGCCGGATCGTCGGGGCCTGCTCGACCGGTTGCGGCTCATCAGCGAGCGTTCGCATTTCGACGAAGAGGACGTGCAGGCGGTCCGCAACGCCCTTGCCGGCGCCCGACTCCACAGCGCCGACGGATCGCGGCTTCTCGTGATTCACGTCGTCAACGAGGGCGCCATTCTTCGGTGCGTGGGACCCAACGGCATCGAGCTCGACGGACATGACGTACAGGATCAGCACGGTGGTGCCAGCAATGTCCACGCCGACCAGGACGTCCTTGGTCGTCCACTTCACCAGATGACGCGCGGGCGGGGCCGCAGATTGTTTAGCCACGAGAGCCCCGATTGTGCGAATCGACGGTCCCCACTGCTGCTCGTCAATTTGTGGATGCCGCTGAACCAGGTGACCCGGCCACTGGCGATGATGGACACCCGATCGCTGGACCGCACCAGAGACCAGCTTCGCTACGTCCTTCCGACCGAGAGCATCCTCGACCGCAAAGGCGAAAAGGCGATGATCGATATCTGGTGGTTCCGTCACGACCCTGCGCAGCGGTGGCAGTTCCGGTCGACGACCGGTCTGGGGGACGCGTGGGTGTTCGACACGCTCAGCACACCCCATTGTTCTTTCGTTGTGCCCGGCGAGGAGGTTGCAGCAGAAGGGTTCGAGATGGTCGACGCCGCCGTCGATGCCGTCCTCGCTGGGGAATCGGTGCGACCCGGGTCCGCGCTCCGATCCGGCCGCGCCGGAACCGTTGCGCTGCAGGACGCGATTGATGACTTGCAGTCGGTGCTCGACCACGGCCGCCGTCTCCGGCCAGGCGACCCCCACGACCGCTGGGTCGAACGAGCCCGACAGGCCCAACATGCGGTGATGCGTATGTCGGTCGAGGTCCGCGCATTGGCGCTCCGAATCCCACCGCGTCCGTTCCAGCGGGGCGGACCGTCGACCGAAGACACCGCGGCGACGGCTATCTCGACAACAGCTATCTTGCGTTCGTGGTGAGTGACACCCGCGACAGAATCATGGACCGGGCGCTGGAGCTGTTCGCCCGCCAGGGGGTCGCCGGCACGACCGTCGTCGAAATCGAGGCGGCCGCAGGCCTGTCACCCGGGAGCGGCAGCTTCTATCGGCACTTCGAGAACAGGGAGGCCGTGCTCATTGCCGTCGTGGACCGTGAGCTTGCTCGGGCCGCCGCTGCACGCAAGGAGCGGATCGAAGAGGCCGAGCGGCTCGACGTGATGTACCACAGGACCCTCGACGACCTCGCGCGCATGCAACCACTGATCGAGGTCACCGCCCGGGAAGGACGCCATAGGCCAGACCTGCTCGAGCCGCTCCGGCGAGTCCTGGCCGACGACGGCGCAAAGATCGAGAGCGCTCTCCTCGCCGAACGCATGGTGCGGGGCGAGATCGAGGAGTCCGACGCCGAAGCGGTGGCTGCGGTCGCAATGTTCGCACTCGTGGGCCACCACCTCGCCGAGCACTTCTTCGGCGAACCGATCGGCGTGGATCGAAGCCGATTCGTTGAGACGCTCGCACGGATAGTTCGAGGGGATGCGACCTGACCCGCCAGTGTCAGCCGTGTTCTCGTCGACGGTTTTCGGCGACTGGCGATGCGACGAGTTAAGCCGCTGGTGAGCGCCTGCTCGATTCGGCCAGTCACGACTAACGGGTAGAAGCCGCCGACGGTCACCTCGCCCGGTCGTTGTTGGGTCACGACGATCGTGTGTCGCAGTGCGGGACCCCCTTGTAGATCAGGGACGACCGGCATCACACGGCCGCAACGGCCGAGATCTCGAGCGGTCGACATGGGTGGCACGACAGTGGCTGAGTTGAACTGCTCACTTCGGTTGGCGGAGGCCGTTGTTTCGCTGTCGCGTCACTTCGGTGTCGGAAATGTCGGCGATTTTGGGGCGAGCGTCTCAGCAGGTAATATGGACCAACGGTGCGGCCACCGCGCCGACTCTTGCGTGCCCCTGTTCTGGAATTTCTGGCTGCTGGCTCACGTTTTGACGTCGGAGCGCGCTGTACCAGCAGAAGGCGCCAACGATCAGGACAACGGAGGATCTCCGAAACACAATGGCCAAGAAAGAAGGTGCCATCGAGGTCGAGGGTCGCGTGGTCGAGCCCCTGCCCAATGCGATGTTTCGCATCGAGCTGGAGAACGGTCACAAGGTCCTTGCCCACATCAGCGGCAAGATGCGGCAGCACTACATCCGCATCCTTCCCGAGGATCGCGTCGTGGTGGAGCTGTCTCCCTACGACCTGTCCCGGGGCCGCATCGTTTACCGGTACAAGTAACAACCAGACCAGACACGTGACGAGCGCTCGCGCGAGTCACCGATGGACACAGAAGGATCGAACGAGCCGTGAAGGTGAACCCGAGCGTCAAGCCCATCTGCGACAAGTGCAGGGTGATCCGTCGGCATGGGCGGGTCATGGTGATCTGCTCAGATCCGCGACACAAGCAGCGCCAAGGGTAGAACCCTCCGCTGCCGACAACTGAATGACGAAACCCCAGCACCACTGAGTGGGTCCGCCACTCATCACGTCCGGCACGGAGGCCGGACCCCGCAGGATCGACGGCTCCTCGCCCGAGGGCTCGTCGGCGAGGGAACGGGCTGGGACCAGACCTCCGCATAGCAGAAGGAACACCGCCTGATGGCACGTCTCGTGGGCGTCGACCTCCCGCGCGATAAGCGCATGGAGATCGCCCTGACCTATATCTACGGCGTTGGCCGTACCCGCTCCCAGGAAATCCTGGAAGCCACCGGCATCGACCGGAACCTGCGCACCAAGGACCTGACCGACGATCAGGTGACCCAGCTGCGCGACTACATCGAAGGCAACCTCAAGGTGGAGGGCGACCTGCGCCGCGAGGTGCAGGCCGATATCCGCCGCAAGATCGAGATCGGCTGCTACCAGGGCCTGCGGCACCGCCGTGGACTGCCGGTGCGCGGCCAGCGGACCAAGACCAACGCGCGCACCCGCAAGGGTCCCAAGCGCACCATCGCCGGCAAGAAGAAGGCCAGGTAACCGCACATGGCACCAGCAAAAAAGGCTGCGCCCAAGAAGGGCCAGAAGACCCGTCGCCGGGAAAAGAAGAATGTCCCGCACGGCGCCGCGCACATCAAGAGCACGTTCAACAACACGATCGTGTCGATCACCGACCCGCAGGGCAACGTCATCGCGTGGGCGTCGTCGGGCCATGTCGGCTTCAAGGGCTCGCGCAAGTCGACGCCGTTCGCCGCGCAGCTGGCCGCTGAGAACGCCGCCCGCAAGGCGCAGGAGCACGGCGTCAAGAAGGTCGACGTGTTCGTGAAGGGCCCGGGCTCGGGCCGCGAGACCGCGATCCGCTCACTGCAAGCCGCCGGCCTCGAGGTCGGCGCGATCTCCGACGTCACGCCGCAGCCGCACAACGGCTGCCGTCCGCCGAAGCGGCGGAGAGTCTAGGGCTGGGTCTAGGGAAGGAATCAACACATGGCTCGTTACACCGGACCCGCAACCCGCAAGTCACGCCGCCTCGGCGTCGACCTGGTCGGCGGGGATCAGTCCTTCGAGAAGCGCCCCTACCCGCCCGGTCAGCACGGCCGCGCGCGGATCAAGGAGAGCGAATACCGCCAGCAGCTGCAGGAGAAGCAGAAGGCCCGCTTCTCCTACGGCGTGATGGAGAAGCAGTTCCGCCGCTACTACGAGGAGGCGAACCGGCTGCCCGGCAAGACCGGCGACAACCTGTTGCGCATTCTGGAGAGCCGGCTGGACAACGTCGTCTACCGGGCCGGGCTGGCGCGCACCCGCCGCATGGCCCGTCAGCTGGTCAGCCACGGCCACTTCCTGGTCAACGGTGTCAAGGTCGACATCCCGAGCTACCGGGTTTCGCAGTACGACATCATCGACGTCAAGGAGAAGTCGCTGAATACGCTGCCGTTCCAGGTGGCGCGGGAGACCGCGGGCGATCGTCCGATTCCGGCGTGGTTGCAGGTCGTCGGCGAACGTCAACGCATCCTGGTGCACCAGTTGCCGGAACGCGCGCAGATCGACATCCCGCTCACCGAGCAGCTGATCGTCGAGCTCTACTCGAAGTAAACCCACACTTGGGGGGCGCCGCCCCCCGAGCACCCCCCGAAAGACGTCAAATAGCGGGCGTCAAAAGGAGAAGAAGAAAACATGCTGATTTCTCAGCGACCCACACTGTCCGAAGACGTCACAGCAGAGGACCGCTCTCAGTTCGTCATCGAGCCGCTGGAGCCCGGTTTCGGTTACACCCTTGGCAATTCGCTTCGGCGCACGCTGCTGTCGTCCATCCCGGGCGCGGCGGTCACCAGCATCCGCATCGACGGCGTGCTACACGAGTTCACCACGGTGCCGGGGGTCAAGGAAGACGTCACCGACATCATCCTGAACCTCAAGGGCCTCGTCGTGTCGTCCGAGGAGGACGAGCCGGTCACCATGTACCTGCGCAAGCAGGGCCCAGGTGAGGTCACCGCGGGCGACATCGTCCCGCCCGCCGGCGTGACGGTGCACAACCCCGAGATGCACATCGCCACCCTCAACGACAAGGGCAAGCTCGAGGTGGAGCTGGTCGTCGAGCGCGGCCGCGGTTACGTCCCCGCCGTCCAGAACAAGGCGTCGGGCGCCGAGATCGGCCGCATCCCCGTCGATTCCATCTACTCGCCGGTGCTCAAGGTCACCTACAAGGTGGAAGCGACCCGCGTCGAGCAGCGCACCGACTTCGACAAGCTGATCCTCGACGTCGAGACCAAGAACTCGATCACCCCGCGTGACGCGCTGGCCTCGGCCGGCAAGACGCTGGTCGAGTTGTTCGGTCTGGCAAGGGAACTCAACATCGAGGCGGAGGGCATCGAGATCGGCCCGTCGCCTGCCGAGGCCGATCACATCGCCAGCTTCGCGCTGCCCATCGATGACCTCGACCTGACCGTCCGCTCGTACAACTGCCTCAAGCGCGAGGGTGTGCACACGGTGGGAGAGCTCGTGGCCCGCACGGAGTCCGATCTGCTGGACATCCGTAACTTCGGCCAGAAGTCCATCGACGAGGTGAAGATCAAGCTGCACCAGCTCGGTCTGTCGCTCAAGGACAGCCCGGCCACGTTCGATCCGTCCGAGGTCGCCGGTTATGACGTCGCCACCGGCACCTGGAACAGCGACGCCGGCTACGACCTGGACGACAACCAGGACTACGCCGAAACCGAACAGCTTTAAGAGAGTCCGTCCCGGCCCTACCTGATACGGGGGCCGGCCCCGAATAGGAGATAGTCGCAATGCCCAAGCCCACCAAGGGCCCTCGCCTCGGCGGGTCGTCCTCGCACCAGAAGGCGCTGCTGGCCAACCTGGCCACGTCGCTGTTCGAGCACGGCCGGATCAAGACGACCGAGCCCAAAGCGCGGGCGTTGCGGCCCTATGCGGAGAAACTCATCACGCACGCCAAGAAGGGCACGCTGCACAATCGGCGTGAGGTGATGAAGAAGATCCGCGACAAGGACATCGTGCACGTGCTGTTCGCCGAGATCGGCCCGTTCTTCGCCGACCGCAACGGCGGTTACACCCGCATCATCAAGGTCGAGAACCGGAAGGGCGACAACGCGCCCATGGCGGTCATCGAGCTGGTGCGGGAGAAGACGGTGACGTCGGAAGCCAACCGTGCCCGCCGGAGCCGCGCCGCCGGCGCGCAGAAGGTGGCGGCTGCGGCCGCGCCTCAGGCGGCCGTCGAGCCCGAGGAAACCGAGGGCCCGGTCGCCGAGGAGACTGTCGACGAGGCGGCCGAGGCGACGGCAGATGAGTCGCTGCCTGAGGCCGAGGACACCACGGCCGTCGAGGCGCCGCGCGCCAAGCCGGCCGACGAGCCTGCTCAGGCTGAAGCAGCGAAGGATGACGACAAGTCCTGACGACCGTATGAACATGCCCGCCATCGGTTCCGGTGGCGGGCATGTTCGACTTCGGCTCGACATCGCCTACGACGGAACCGAATTCGCGGGGTGGGCGGCGCAGTCGGGGCAGCGCACGGTCGCCGGTGCGCTCAACGATGCGTTGTCGACCGTCTTCCGCACCCCGGTGCTGCTGCGCGCCGCCGGGCGCACCGACGCAGGAGTGCACGCGACCGGTCAGGTTGCGCACGTCGATGTGCCCGCCGAGGCCGTGCCGCATGCGTACCCGCGCGCGGCCAGACCTCACGACAGCGAATTCCTGCCGCTGGTCCGACGGCTCGGCCGGTTCCTGCCTGCCGACGTGCGGGTGCTGGACATCAGACGTGCCGCACCGGGTTTCGACGCGCGGTTCTCGGCATTGCGCCGTCACTACATCTACCGGTTGTCGACCGCCCCGTACGGTGTGGAGCCTCAGGACACCCGGTTTGTGACGCCGTGGCCCCGTCAGCTCGACGTCGCCGCGATGACCGTCGCGTCGCGGGACCTGCTGGGCCTGCACGACTTCGCCGCCTTCTGCAGGTACCGGGAGGGCGCGACCACGATCAGGGAGCTGCAACGGCTGGACTGGGCCCGCGACGGCGAGCGTGTCACAGCGCACGTGACCGCCGATGCGTTCTGCTGGTCCATGGTGCGATCGCTGGTCGGCGCGCTACTGGCGGTCGGCGAGCACCGGCGGGGGCCGGATTGGTGCACCGGCTTGTTGACCGCGCAACGTCGCTCGAGCGAGTTCGCAGCGGCGCCAGCGCAGGGGCTGACCCTGGTGCGGGTCGATTATCCGCCCGACGACCAGCTCGAGGCACGCAACCGGGTGACCAGGGACCTGCGGGTCGTCGATTAGATGCGTCCGACGATGAAGTCGGCGGCCTGGTTGACCATGCCCGCGTTGACATAGGCGCGGGCGGCGTGGTCGGGCCAGTTGGTCTCCCATGTGTTGGGGTCGGCCGGGTTGCATATCGGATCGGAGCCGTGGCACAACTCGATGGTGCGCTCGCGGTAGAGCGGGCTGAAGTTCGTGATCGGCCCGGCCCAGGCGATGCCGTTGCCGAACAGCGCGACCGCGGCGATGTGCCGGTCCAAGCCCGGTGGCAGCGGCTTCTCGAATCCGAACGCGGCGATCGGCGCGGCCAGCACGATGTCGGTCACCGCGGCACCCAGCGAGTACCCGCCGAGGACCAACCGGGTGTCGGGGCACCGCCCGGCCATGTCCTGGATGCGCGAACTCATGTCGTTGGCGCCGACGTCGATCTCGCTGTCGGCTGGGTAGTTCACGGCGTAAAGGCCGACATTCTTGCCGCTCTTGCTGCGCACCGCGCTGATGAGCGCGTTGCCGATCACGCCCGCGCCGGGCGATTCGATACGGCCGCGCGCGAAGATGAGTTCGGCTTGCGGACAGGACTGCGCGGCTGCCAGGGGCGCCAGCTTCTCGACGGCTGGGGTGGCGGGGGCGACGACTCCGGCCACCGCGAGAACGGCGGCTCCTACGAGCAGCGTCGCCCGGCGGCGCATGCGGCGAACAAGATCACTTTGCACCCCGCCGATCCTAATCGAATTAATCGACGCGCAGGCAGGTAAATACGCCACCGATGCCGCCGGCTCAGAGCAGGCGTGCCACGAAACCGGCGGCCTGGGCGGCCAGACCTGCGCCGACGTAGTCACTGTGCGCGAAAGGATTGCGGCCGTTGGAGCAGATCGGGTCGCCGTCCTTGCACAGGTCGATCGCGCGGGCGCCGAACAACGGCGCCGATGTGATCGGGTTGCCGAACTTCGTCGCGGGATTGCCGAAGACGGCGACCGCGGCGACGTTCGGTGAGACGGTCGCCGGCAGTGCCGGGCCGAGGGCGCCCAGGCGGTTGCCCAGCGGCGGTATGCCCCCGAGCATGTCCACCACGGCCGCACCCTGGGAGAACCCGCCGATCACGATCCGGGTCGACGGGCAGGTCAGCGCGGTGTTCGTGACGAAAGTGGTGGCGTCGGTGGCGCCGTCGGAGGCCAGTGCGAAGTCGTAGCTCGCCGGATAGTTGACCCCGTAGGTGAACAGGGAGCGGGCGCCGAGTTGCGGGCGCAGGGCGTCGACGAAGGCTTGGCCGACCCGGCCGATGCCGGGCGGTTCGCCGGTGCCGCGCGCGAACACGACCGTCACGTCGGAGCAGCCCTGGGCGGCGGCCACCGGGGCCGGCAGCGGCGCCAACGCGGGCGCGGCGACGACGGCCGATGCGGTGACGGTGGCGGTTGCAGCGGCGACGAGCCCTCGGCGGAGCCGATCGAGGTTCACGGGATCAGATGATATCGCCGGGTCTGACCCGGCTCGGTCACACCCGATCTGCGACGAAGTTGGCGGCCTGCTGTACCAGCCCGTCACTGGCGTAGTCGTTGTGGGCGAACGGGTTGCGTCCGTCGGAGCAGATCGGGTCGCCGTCGTTGCACAAGTCGATGGCATTTCCGCCGAACACCGACCGGGTGATCGGGTTGCTGAACTTCGCGGCCGGGTTGCCGAACACAGCGACCGCGGCGATGTTCGGGATATAGCGGGCGGGCAGCGGCGGTGCCGATCCGATGTCGCCGATCTTGTTGCCGAGCGGCGGGATCCCGGCGAGCATGTCCATGACCGCGGCGCCCTGCGAATAGCCGCCGAGCACGATGCGGGTGGCCGGACACTCCTGCGCCACCGTCATGACCCGGTCGGTGGCGTCGGCCGCGCCGTCGGAGGCTGCGAGGAAGTCGTATGAGGCGGGATAGTCGACCGCGTACGCCGTCACAGTGCGACCGCCGACGAGCGGTCGCAACGCGTTGACGAACGCCGTGCCGTTCGTGCCGAGGCCCGGGGTGTCGTCGGTGCCGCGCGCGAAGATGACCTCGATGTCGGGACAGGAGGACGTCGACGAGACCGACGGTCCGGGTGCCACCGCGGGTCCCGGCGCATAGGCCGAGCCGTACCCGGGTCCGGGCGCATAGGCCGAGCCGTACCCGGGTCCGGGCGCATAGCCGGGGCTGTACCCGGGTCCGGGCGGCCCGGGTGCGGGCCCGGGCTGGGCCGCAGCCAACGGGACCGGCCCTGCCACCGCGACCGCGATGGCGGTCGCGAAGGCGGCTCGCGCCGTCATGCTCAGCAAAGTCACGCCGACATACTCACATACCGCGCCCGAATGGTCTAACAGTTCGCCGCGGCCGGTCGCGTCTCCTCAGGTGGGCCGTCCGGCCAGGTGGCCTCGGCGAGTGCCTCGGAACGGTCTCCTGCGCGTGCGAGCGCGAGTCCTAGCAGGACGATCGCCCCGCCGAACACCTGCGTCGGGGTTAGCGCCTCGCCGAGCAACACCCAGGCCGCCAGCACCGCGAACATCACCTCGGACAAGCCGACCAACGAGGCGAACCGGGGGCGCAATCGGGCGATACCCATGATGCCGAGCGTGTACGCGACTGCGGTGGCAACGACGCCGAGCACGACGACGGGTACCAGCCACGAGGTCGTCCACCCGGCGACGACCGCATCGTTCGTAGTGAACGTCAGCGGCATGATGCCGGTCGTTCCGAGCAGCGTGACCGCGGCCGAGCCGACGATCAGCCCACCGGCGGCCAGCGTGATCGGGTGGATTCCCGCCTCGTCGCCGCCGTCGGCGACGTTCGCGGACATCAGGAAGTAGCACGCCGCGCAGACGGCGGCGGCCAGACCCCAGCCGACGCCGACGAGGTTGATGTGGGCGCCGCTGAAGACGTCGAGCACCAGCGTGATGCCCAGCACGGCGAGGGCGACACCGGTCATCGTCAGCCCGGTCGGTCGCCGCCGGGTGGTGGCCCACACCCAGCCGACCACCAGGATCGGTGCGGTGTATTCGAGCAGCAGCGCCACGCCGACGGACAGATGCGCGACCGCGTGGTAGTAGAACAACTGCGCCCCCGCGATCGGGATGACCCCGTAGGCCAGCACGGTTCTTGGGTGGCGCAGCGCCTCGCGGAGCCAGCCGGGATACACGATCGTGGCGAAGATCGCCATCACCAGGGCACCGCCTGCCAGCCGGGCGACGACCGCGGCGGTCGGGCTCCAGCCGGCAGTCATCAGCGACTTGGCGAACGGCCCGGAGGAGCCGAAGGCGACGGCCGAGCTGACGGCCAGTACCAGGCCCAGCCGGAAGTGGTCGACGGCGGTGCGACCGGCCTGCGGGGTCGCGGTCATCACGGCACCTCCGGGATGTAATGAGTAAAATGAATTTCGGTAATGACCTTATCGACCGGGGTGGTCACGAGTCAAATGCGTTTCAGTCATGACACCGAGCTCACGTTGCAGGCGGCGTGCGTGCTCGTCAACAGCGATCGGGTCGACGGCGAGCAGTTGGGCGACATGGCCGCCCTGAACGCCTACCTCGACGAGTTCGGCTGGACCGGCCGGCGTGACCATGACGACGCGGAGTTGGCGGCCGTGCAGCGACTGCGCGGGCGGCTCGGCAAGCTGTGGGCCGTCGCCCGGGAAGAGGAGGATGCCGTCGGTCAGGTCAACGCATTGCTCAGCGACACGAAAGCGGCGCCGTGGCTGACGCGCCATCCCGAGATGCCGGAGTGGCACCTGCATCTGGCGTCGGTGCACGATCCGTTGTGGCAGCGGATGGGTGCGGAGATGGCGATGGCGCTGGCGGATCTGATCCGCTCGGGGGAGCTGCGCCGGCTGAAGACGTGTGCGGCCGCGGATTGCCAGGCGGTGCTGGTCGACATGTCGCGGAATCGCTCGGGCAAATTCTGCGACACCGGCAATTGCGGCAACCGCCAGCATGTGGCCGCCTATCGTGACCGCAAGCGGGCGCAGGAGAGCTGACTCCTCGGGTAGCGTCACGCCAATGCGCGCCGGGCAGCGTGACCTCGACATCGTGATCTACGGGGCGAGCGGATTCGCGGGCAGCCTCACGGCGCGGTACCTGGCAGCAGCGGGGGGCGGGATCCGCGTCGGGCTGGCCGGCCGCTCGGCCGAACGGCTCGAAGCTGTCCGTCGATCGTCGGGCGCCGGTGCCGCCGACTGGTCGCTGATCGTCGCCGAGCTGGCGGCGCCGGAGGCATTGCAGGAGATGGCCGCCAGGACCCGGGTGGTGCTCAGCACGGTCGGGCCCTATCAACAGTACGGATTGCCCGTCGTCGCCGCATGCGCCGCCGCCGGCACCGATTACGCGGACCTCACCGGCGAGGTTCCGTTCGTTCGCAAGAGCATCGACCTCTATCACGGCCAGGCAGCGCAAAGCGGCGCCCGTATCGTGCACTCGTGCGGGTTCGACTCGATCCCTTCGGATTTGGGCGTCTATGCGTTGTACCGCCGCGTCGTCGAGGACAACGCCGGCGAGTTGGGAGACACCACCTTCGTGCTACGGGCCTACTCGGGCGGTGGCTCATCGGGTGGCACCGTCGCGACGATGATCGAACTGATGCGCGCGCCCGCCAAGGACCCGGAGATGCGGCGAGTCGTCGATGACCCATACAGCCTGAGCCCCGACCGCAGCGTAGAACCCGAGTTCGGCCCTCAGCCCGACATGCCGTTGTTGCGCGGCGGCGACATCGCGCCGGAGCTGACGGGATTGTGGACCGGTGGTTATCTCATGGCGCTGTACAACACCCGCTGTGTGCGGCGCTCGAATGCGTTACTGGACTTCGCCTACGGTCGCGGGTTGCGCTATCGGGAGACGATGAGCATGGGTTCGTGGTTCGCCGCGCCGCTGGTGGCGGCGATGTCCAGTGCCACCGTGGTCGGCGCCTCCAAGTTCGGCGGCCGGTACCTGGACATGGTCCCCCCCGGGCTCATCGAGCGTCTCACCCCAGCGCCCGGCACCGGCTTCGACCAGGGATCGCTCGGCCACTACCGCGTGGAGACCTACACCACGACGACATCCGGCGCCCGGTACATGGCCACCGTCGCGCAGCGCGGCGACCCTGGTTACGCGGCCACCGGAGTGCTGTTCGGCCAGAGCGCGCTGGCTCTCGCGCTCGACCGGGAAGGGCTGTCGGACCTGCGAGGGGTGTTGACACCGGCATCGTCGATGGGCGACGTGTTGCTGAAGCGCTTGCCGGCGGCCGGCGTGACGATCACCACGACGCGGCTGAACTGACCCGTCAGGGCATGTAGAAGCCGCGAATCCGGTGAAAGCGCGCACGACCGAGCAGTGCGTTGGCGGCCTGCAGACCAGACATCACCGCCGCTTCGATGCAGCCGGCGTTCAAACCTGAGTCCGTCCAGTCGCCCGCCAGAACCAAGTTGTCGTAACCACTTTCGTCGGACCGGAGGCGGAACTTGTCCGATCCCGGTACCGACTGAACGTATCGATCCGACGGGTCGATGTTGACGCTGAGGTGCTGGGTCGCCAACGCAGCGCTGCCCCGGTGCCCGTTGACACCGCTGAGCAGATGCCACGCGAAACCCCGGTCGGTGACGGCACCTGGCAAGAAGAGCCCGACGTGGCGATCGAGGTACTGCATCGCTGCGTCGTGTACCTGCCGACGACAACGGGCGATATAGTCGGCGGTGTCCTGGGCACCGGGCACGTCGTCGCCGAGTGCACCACAGAAGTAGGCCACAGTGCGGGGGCTGTCGTCTTCCGGCCAGTCCTCGGCCCACAACGTCTGCGGCATCGACGCCCAGGTGTCGAACGGGGCAACGTAGCCGCTGGTAGTGACGCCCGGGCGGGACCAGCCGAGGGTGCACTCATCGGGCTTCAACCACAGTTGGAACGACTGGGTGGCGACGGTACTCAGGTGCGTGGTCATGTCGCGCCACTCGGGGCAGTCGTCGATCAGTTCAGTGGCGACCAGTTCGACCATGCCGACGGACACGGCCAACACGACGTGCTCGAAATCCTCACCCTTCCGCAGCATCCGGGTCTCGACGTCGTCGCGCCTGCCGAAATGGGATTCGAGGTCCCGGGTGCCCGCCGACGCCTCGATCTGATCTTCCAATGGGGAATCGGGGAAGACGGGAAGGCCCCGCACAGTGGTCAACGGTTCATAGTGACTGAGCCCGCCGATGAGTCGGACTTGCCGACCCATCTCGATCGAGTCGACGACCTGTCGACGGTGGTCCAGGTGCAGAGCGTCGACGCGGTGGAAGAACTCGAACTCCACACCGCGTCGGCGGAGCGCCTGGTACAGCGGGGCGATGACGACATCGCCCATCCCGGCGGTCATCTTCCAGAACAACGCACCCTTGTATTGGAAGAAGACGATTCCACTGAGGAGCACAGCCAGTCCGGCTGCGACGGCGGGCCGTTCGTAGTCGCCATCCTGGTAACCGAAAACCATGTCGTAGAGGCCCCGCACCAACGCGAAATCGACCACATCCGGATGCGCGCCGTGCCGTACGATCCAGGCGCCGTAATCCTCGTCGTTGATGGCCCGGAAGCCGCGTGGGTCGGTTATGAGGTTGTCGGCGATCAGCCCGCGAACCGTCGCGGTCAACAACGACAGCAGCAACCAGCACCTGCGCCGTTCCGGCGGCGGGTCGTAATCGATTGCCTCCCGTAGAGCCTCGAGCGGCCGGCCGAGCAAACCGGCTCGAATGGCTTTGTCGGACAGCGGATCGCCGACGAGCATCGCCGCGGCCGACACGCCCCTACGCACCGCGGTGACCCAGCGGGGTATGTCCGGTGAGGGCGACGTCGACAGCACCAGATCAGCGTCATCGGTGGGTTGACTCAGGCTGTCCGCCACATCGAGGATCAAAGTGACGGTGCGCCGCAGGAAGTCGACGACCGTCAGCTCACGGCCTGTGGACTCGGGTTCGCCGGGCACTTCGTCGTTGCGGGAGAAGTGGCCTGGCCAGATCAACCAGTCGTGGCCGAATCGATCCGCCATGGCGACGTTGTGCGACGGGATCAGCGCCTGGTCCCACGTCTGCACCGGCGCCGCGGGATCTGTTGTGGCGCGGTCGAGCTCGACATAGCACTCGCGCAACAGCGCGAAGGCGTTCTCGTAGGAGCCCAGCCAGACGTGCAGACCGTGCTCTTCGATGCGTCCGTGCCGCCCGCGGCTCGAGGCACCCTTGCCGCCGAGTCGCCATCCGCGTTGGTAGACGGTGATCGCCTCGAAGCGATCACGCCAACCGGGCTCGCTGAGGCGCCACGCAGCACTGAGTCCGGCCATGCCGCCACCGAGAATTGCGACCCGTCCGCCCGGACGCCTCACCGCAGCAGGGCTCGGGCTCGCGCCAGTTCGGGCCAGTCCTGATCCTGCGGGAACCGGCGCAGGACGCTTGCCAAGGCTTCCCGCGCCGGGTCAGCGCGCAATTCGAAATCATCGACCGCGGCTCGCAACTCGTAGATCAATGCGCCCTGGTGCTGTGCCAGTTCCTTGGCGGCGGCCAGATCTTGCCGCCGGGCGACGGGGTCGTCGGAGAGGCGAGCGCGCAACCGCAACAACTCGGCGTCATAGATTCGCCACCCGGTCTCCTCGGCCATCCGGCGTGCCATATCCAGGCGCTGCCGGGCCGCGTCCGTCGCTCCCGCGGCCGCCAGTGTCCTCGCCAAAGCCGAGTCGTACCAACCGAGGAACGCCTTCATGTCGGCTGCGCGCCACCCGTCGACAACGGCTGTCAGAACGTCGATGTGCACTTGTAACGTCGCGGCGTCGGTCTCGCCGCCGTCGACCGAGGCGATCGCGCGGGCGACGGCTGCTGCGCTCGCGCCCACCATCACCCATTCGTCGAAACCGTACTCGTGACCCCAGCCGACGACCTCGTCCACGAGTTCGATCGCGCGGTCGTGCTGGCCGGCTTCGGTGCGCATCAGCGCTTCGATGGTACGGCCGTAACAGAGAGTGAACGGACCGTGCGGAAAGGGCAGCATCTCGCAACGATTCTCCATCTCGGCGAACGCCGCTTCGGCGCCGACGAGATCACCGGAGATGAACCGGGTGAACGCGGCATAGGTATACGTCGACGCCAGCGGATCGTTGGGAGCAAACCATGCCCCTTCGATCTCGATGGGGCCGGCTTGGTCGAGTGCACTCGCCGCCGCCTCCAACGGTTCACGCGCACCACGGAAGTCACCGCGGAAGACGGCGAGTGAACCTAGCGCAGCCGTGTTGGCGGTTCGGTACCACACCGGCATGTCGTCGAGCCGCATCCGCAGCGCCTCCACCACCTGGGTCGCCCGATCGAGATCGCCGCGGGTGGCGTAGTAGCTCCATAAGGCGCTGAAGGTGGCGAAAAGCTCCAAAGAGGCTTTGTCGCCGAGGATCTGCAGGCAGCGCTCGAATTCCGAGGCGGCTTCGATGCTGGCGTGCCCGGTGGCCGCCGAGGCGAGGAACCCACGCTGCAGGCGAATCGGGACTTCGCGGAGATCGCGTTCCGGTGTCGCGGGCAGCTTTTCGATGTTCTCCAGTGCACGGGTGAGATGGACGCGGGCCTCACCGAGCGCACCGCGCTGCCGCGCATCGACGGATGCCTGCTGATAGGCCGACGCCGCCGCGTCGAAACGCTCGGCTTGTTCGTAGTGATGGGCGACCAGCGGCCACTCAGGGGTCCCCTCCGGTGTCGCGCCGACCAGTGCGTCGGCGATCCGGCCGTGCATCCGGCGGCGGACGCTGGGTGGCGACAGCTCGGCCGCCACCTCCCGCAGCAGTTCGTGATGGAACCGCCAGCTGTTCGCGTCGACCGGCGTCAGAACCCGCTCACTGGTGAGTTCGCGGATGGCGTCGTTGATATCGGGCTCGTTCAGGCTTACCACGGAGGCCAGCAGGCGCCTGTCGAACCGGCTGCCGATGAGCGCGGCCGCCTCGACGACCTGAGGCGCGTGTGAGCTCGACCGCAGTCTCGCACACAACGTTTCATAGAGGCTGTCGGGCACCATGGTCTGCGCGGTGTCCGAGGGCTGTTCCTTCAGTTTGGCCACCACCTCCTCGATGTAGAGCGGCATGCCGTCGCAGCGTTGCAGCACCGCCCGCCGAGCGTCAGGAGTCACCGACGGGTGCAGGTCACGGACGAGCTCGTCGGCCTCCGAATCGCTGAGTGGGACCAACTCGATGACGTGTGCGCCCTCCAGCGGCGGCAGCCGGCGTCCAGTGACAATGACCAGCAGGTCGTTCCTGTTGGTGCGCAGCAACTTCTGGACGAACTCGATGGTGTCCTCGTCGAACCAATGGATGTCTTCGGCGACCACCAGCGCCGGCCCCGGCTGTAGGCTGGCCTGGAAGTATTGATCGATGCCCTCGGCGATCTGCTCGTAGAGCCTGGTACCGCCGGCCAAGACCGGTAGGTAGCCGCTTTCCGGCGCGATGCCCAGGACGGGCGCCAACAGCGGCAGCACTTCTCCGGGCTCCAACGAGCGCCGCTCGATCTCGTCCCGCAGCCGGTCGAGGCGGTCGGGCGGGTCGGTGTCCCGGCTGATACCGCAGCGGCGCTCCAGCATTCGCCGTATCGGCCGCAAACCGACATCGATGTGTAGCGGCGAGCCGAAGAACGTCAGCACGGTCGCGCCCGTCTGTTCGGCCATGTCGACCGCGGCTTGGGCGAGGCGGGTCTTCCCGACGCCGCCCTCGCCGAGAATTGCAATTCCGCGGGTGGCCAGAGTGCCGGCCGCCGCCTCGGCCCAACTGGTCTCCAGCTTCGCGAGTTCGCTTCTTCTCCCGACCAACGGTCCGCGGGCGCTCTCGGTCACCTCGCGCTCGGCGACCACGCGATGGTGAATGACCGGGCCGTCCACTCCTTTCACCGATTTGGGTGGTAGTTCCTCGAATTCGAATGAACTCTTGACCACTCGCTCGATCGTCTCGGAGACGGCGACGGTTCCCGGCGCGGCGAGACTGCACATTCGTGCGGCGAGGTTTGCCCCGAAACCGTAGACGTCGTCCTGGGCGGTGTCGAGGTAGACGAGTCCCAGGTGAATTCCGACGCGCACGCTGATGTCGAATCCGAACCGGGCTCGCACCCGCTCGCTGAGTGTGGCGACCTCTCGGGTGATGTCGAGTCCCGCCTGCACGGCACGGTGCGCGTCGTTCTCGTGAGGTCGGGGATGTCCGAACACAGCGAGCAACCCGTCGCCCTTGGTGTTGCCGACGTGGCCCTCGTAGCGGTTCACGATCTTGAGGACCTCATCGCGGTACCGCCCCACGACCGTGCGGTAGACCTCCGGCTCGATGCGGGTGGACAACGCTGTCGAGTCGACAAGATCGGCGAAAAGCATCGTGAGGCGCCGTATTTCCCCGCCATCCGCAGGCGCGGCGAGTAGTTCTTCGGCCTCGGCGTTGCTGTGGTCGACGGCCAGTACCTGACCGGCGAGCCTATCGGCAGTCGCGCGGTCACCCCGGTTCATCGCGCGCACGGCGCGGTCCAGCAGATCGTCGATCATCGGTGGTGTAGGTCGTTCACAAGCCGACGGTGATGTCCTGGACCGGGGCTTTCGCGGTGGGGTCGGTCGTATTGATCAGCCTGACCTGTCCGGTGTAGTTGGCTCCAACGAAGCGATCGTCGGTGAGGACGATCTCGAACAGCGTCTCTTTTGGCTGCAGCACGGGTGGGTTGAACATGATGCTGGTTGGCGGAACCGCCACCGAGGGTTGACCGACCCGCCGGAGGCAGACCAGCTCGATCTTCCGGGGGTACTGCTTCGCCTCGACGGTCACTTTCTCGGACGGACGGGGATCACTGGCGGGCGGTGTCAGCCACATCGCGGGCCCGGCGATTACGGCTTGGACGATGCTGGCGTACAAGCGCATCTGGAGATCGAGAAGGTCGTGGCCCACACGGATCCAGCCATCCAGACCCCACTCTCCATTGTCGTCCTGCTGCGCCGCATTGCGCGAGATCGTGTCGACGCGATTAAGGATTTCGCGCACCATATCGGCTTGCTGTTGTAGCAGCGTGTGACCGCGGCTCACGCGTGATCCTCCCTATCGGGCACCGTCCCGATGCGCCTTGGATGACTCATGGCTTCGATGAATCGCCAGGGCGCTCTGGCGAGTCGGCCGCTGACGTTCTTGCTGAACTCGGCGAGGTCGTAGTAGCTGAGCCTGCCGGCCATCCACTTGTCCGCGATTGCGAGATAATCCTCGGCGTTCGCTCGCGCCGTTTCGGTCAACAACGCCACCGCGGTCGGTGCGAAGTGGCTGCCCGGTTCCACGTATTGGATGCCCAACTCATCCGTGGGCGCCGAGTCGGTGCCGAGGGGATAGTCGAAACACTTGTGGTCGGACAAGTCGTCGGCCATGGCCGGCTCGATGAGCAATTCGGTACTGCCGAGGCCGTATCCGCTGATCTGGAGCAGTCGCGCCTGCCGGTCGGGAGCCAGGCCGTCGATGTGAACGACCTTGCGGGTTCTGATCGCCACGCCCTTCTCGTTCGGGTCGTGTCCACCACCTTCGTTCCAGGCCCACATGTTGATGTAACCGCGATCGACCCGCACGATGCCGTCTCCTTCACCTGGGGCGGGGTCGTCGAGGTCGTAATCGAGGCGCGCCACGATGTCGTCAGGCGCCGTTCCCGTGACGTGGTACTTCAACGCCGTCTTAAGCGTGCGCGCACCGCCCGCCTCGAGGCCACCGAATCCCACCGTCTCGATGACGGTGGGCCAGCCGTCGTTGCGTAGCCGCGAATTCGGCTCCATGCTGAGGAAGAAGGCACCGTAATTGTCGGCCCAGTTGTAAGGGTTCACGATGCTCTTCATCTCGTTCAACGAGATCAAGGGCGTAATGGTTTCGGTGTCGACCACGAGCGCGTCAAGCCCGTCGACCTTGACGACAGCGGGCAGGTGCACTGTCATCGGCGGCAACAGCGGGTCGACTATCCCGCCTTCTTGCGCCCGCTTTAGGGCCCAGTTGATGGACTCGCCGCGAGACATCCCTTCTCGGATCTCTTTGACCGCTCTCTTGCGGTCGGCTGCTTTAGGGGCGGCCATCGTCGGCTGGATTCCCGACCGGGTTTCCTGGGGCGGCGGCGCGAGCAAATCCAACGCTTCGATGAATGAGCCGTGGCCGCTGCCGCCTCCGGAGGGCTGGATTCCCTGCTGTGACGGCGTGCTCGCAATCGCGTCATTGGCCACGGCGGCGGCGAACAGCCGCGACTTCTCGGCGAGCGTCAAAGGAGCGTCGGCGCTCTCCGACTTGATCGCCTTCACAGCGGCGACCGGGTTCGGCCCTGTCTTCGTCTCGCCGAAGAAGAAGTCCTTGAGGTCGCGGTACCAGCCGGGATTCGCGGACGCGCCCGGCAGGACCTCGTCGACGATGTGCGCGACTCGCGCATCGTTGGACCGCATGACGGCCTCGTCGAGTGCCCCGTACATCTCGAACAGCGAACGCAGCACCGACATCGGCCCTCCCCGGTTGGCAACCTAGATTACCGTGGTCGTGCCACGACCGCGCAGGAAAAAGGGGGCTTACCGGGGATGGATCGCAATCGCGACGGCAGCATCAACGACCTGCCCTGGGCGTCGGTCTTCGACCCCGCGGCCAACGCCCGCTCACTGAGCGCCATCCAGGCGGAGGGCTTCCGTGCCGCCAGCCAGCTAGTGGACCGGTTCGCCCGCCTAGCGACCTCGGGACCCAACGGCGAGCACCGGTCCGCCACCCCGGCTGCGCCGCCGTCCGATGCTCAACGTGCCGACGTCTTCGGTGCCACCGACATCGAGCCGCTGGTGCGGTCCTGGTGGGCGTGGATCGGCCAGATGCTGATGAGTTCCGCTCCCGCGACGTCCACAGCGGCCGCCGCGGAGCCGACCGCCCTGGACCTGTCAGGGGCCGCGACGAACGGAGCGCTGGCGCTGGAGATCACCGCGCCGGGTGAAGCCGCTACGGAAGTGTGGCTGCACAACAGAACCGCGACCGACATCGGCGAGATTCGGCTGCGGTGCAGCGACCTCACCTCGGACATGGGATTCATCGTCGAGTCGGCCGCCGTGCGATTCGATCCCGTCACCGCCGCGATGCCTCCCCGCTCGAGTCGCGGCATCGAGATGAGCATCGAGTTGACGGGCGACGTTCGGGCGGGTGTGTACCGCGGCACCGTGCTGACCGAAGGTCGGCCGGATCTGTGGCTGCCTGTTGTTCTGACCGTCCGCACACCGGCGCCGTGACCGACGTCGCCGACCGGTCTGCGCTGACGACCGACGTCGAGGACCGGCTGCGTAAGGTGGCGAAGCTCGTTCGTCGTGCCATGCTTGACTCGATTCCGGACGGCGAACCGAGCCGCTGGCTCTACGCGCCGATGCGTGAGTATCCCTCTCGGCCGGGCAAGGCGTTGAGGCCCGCGCTGTGCTTGTCGGCCGGCCGCGTGTTCGGTGGAAGTTCGGACGACCTGCTCGGCATCGCCGTCGCAATAGAACTGCTGCACAACGCGTTTCTGGTCCATGACGATGTCGCGGACGGCAGCGAGATGCGACGGGGCCGGCCCACGCTCTCGGCCACCCACGGCGTTGCGGCAGCGGTGAACGCCGGTGACGCCTTGGCGGTCGTGGCGGGGCAGGTGCTGCGTCGCGCGACCCGGCGATTCGATCGCGACCTCGCCGATTTGGTATGGGCCGAGTTCGACACCATGGCGATGCGAACGCTCGAGGGGCAGGCATCCGAGGTGGGCTGGCAACTCGACAACGCGGAAGATCTGCGACCCGAGGATTACCTGAACCTGATCATGCACAAGACGTGCTGGTACACCACCATCCACCCGCTGCGTGTCGGTGCGGTAGTGGGCTCCCGCGGAACCGCCGACCTCGCACCGATGGTGCGGTTCGGGTTCCACTTCGGCGCGGCATTCCAGATCCGCGACGACCTGCTGAACCTGATCGGCGACGAGCGAATGTACGGCAAGGAGATACTCGGTGATCTCTATGAGGGCAAACGAACCCTGACGCTCGTGCATCTGATGGCCAACGCCAGGGGTGCCGACCGTGACCTCGTGCGTGACTATCTGCGCCGCAACAGAATTCAACGTTCGGAAGAACTCGTGCGCACCGTGCGCGCCCTCATGGACGACTACGGCAGTATCGCGTTCACCAGGGAGTACGCCGAGGGCATCCTGCTGGTGGCGCAGGAGTATTTCGAGCAGGCGTTCGCCGGTACCGCGGCTGGGCCGGATCTGGACTTCCTGCGCGCTCTGGTGCCCTATGTGTGGGCTCGCTGGCGCTGAACCGAAAACTGTGACATAGGGGGCCCTCGATCGCCTTTAGGCTGGCGGAGGGGGGCGCGATGACCGGGCGATCGAACACCACACACGGACTGAGCGGGCACCGGTTTCAGGCGCGCCGGATGACGCACGCGCTGGTCCGCGGCGACGTCGGCATGTTCGACGATCCGCTGCGTTCGCAGTCGCTGGCCCTGACAGTGGGGTGCGTGTTGGCGGTGGTCGGCATCGCCGCCTGCGCGGTCCTCGCGTTCTTCCAGCCGCAGGGCAGGCTCGGTGACTCTGCGATCGTGATGGTCCGGGACTCGGGTGCGATGTACGTGCGCATCGCAGACACCCTGCATCCGGTGCTGAACACGGCCTCGGCGCGGCTGATCACCGGTGCGTCCGGCGCGCCGCAACTGGTCAGCCAATCGGCGGTCGACGACGCTTCGGGCGGTGCGACGCTCGGTATTCCCGGTGCCCCCGACTTCGTCGGCGCCCCGCTGACCGCAGACGAGTCCGGCTGGACGATCTGCGAGACCATCGACTCCAATACCAGCCTGATCCTGGGTCTCTCGGGCCGACCGCGCACCGAGGAGCACAGCGCGCTGGTCACCGTGCGAGAGGAGGGTGCCGCAGCGACGTACCTGCTGTATGAGGGTAGGCGCGCGAAGGTGGATCTGCGCCTGCCGGCCGTGGTCAGGGCGATGCGGCTCGACGGTGTTGTGGCACGGCCGGTTTCGCGCGTGTTGCTCGACTCACTCCCTGAAGCGCCACCGATCGCACCGCCCTCGATCGCCCATGCCGGCGCTGCGGGCCCGTCGCTGCTGCACGGGTTGCCGGTGGGCAGCGTGCTGCGGACCGAGAGGGTGGACTCGTCGGAGTTGTTCGTCGTTCTATCCGACGGAGTGCAGCGGATCGGTGAGGTGACCGCCGATCTCATTCGCTTCACCCAATCGCACGGGCGGCGCGACATCGCCGCTGTCGAACCGGGGGCCCTCGGTGCCGTGCCGGTCGTCGACCACCTGTCGGTGGCGGGACATCCCCGGCGGGGCGGCGTAACCGACGGTCCGGTGCTGTGCGCGCAGTGGCGGTGGTCTGAGGACACGGGATCGACGTCGACCGAGGTGTACACCGCCGATGCACTCCCGCGCGGTCGGGCGGTGGCCCTCGCCCAGGCCGACGGCTCGGGTCCGCGGATCGACTCGATCGTCTTGCCGAAGGGCCGCAGCGCCTATGTGCGAGCCGCCGGAGTCACCGGCGACGGCGCCCACGACGGCCCGCTGTACCTCGTCGACGACACCGGTGTCGTGTTCGGCATTCACGACGACGAGGCGGCCAAGCGCCTTGCCCTGAGCGCTCCGGTGCCCGCTCCGTGGCCGGTGATTGCGCGACTGCCCCGCGGACCGGTGCTGAGCGTCGAAGCGGCATCGGTCATGCGGGACGCCGTCTCAGCGCCGTAACCGACCAGCCCACAACGTCGTCAAGCCGACCACCAGGGAGGCCGCTAGGCACACCGCCGCCGCCGTCGTGGCCAGCCGTACCGGACGCTGATCCGGCGAGCCCGAGTTCGGACGGGACACGACTCTGGGTTCCTCATGGCTCGCGCTGTCCGGGGGTGCAGCGCTGCCGGTCACCGCCGCATGGATGTCGATGACACCGTGTCCGACGACGGGATTCCAACCGCCTGCCGGCCGACGCGCGGTGTCCTCGATGCGCTGCATGACCTGCCGGGCGGTCAGCTGGGGCGCTCTCGCTCGAAGCAGGGCGACGACCCCGGAGACCACGGGTGCGGCGTAACTGGTTCCCGCGATCGGCTTTTCATCGGTGGCCGTCGGCATGGTGTCGATCAGCCCCTCGCCGTCGGGGTCCAGGGAGACCACCCGTTCACCCGGCGCGGCGACGTCGACCCACGGGCCGGCGAGGCTGAACGACGAAGGGGCCCCGTCGTGTCCCACCGAGCCCACCGTCAGCACGTAGTCGTCGTACCAGGCCGGGCTGACCACGACGTTGACATGGGTCCAGTCCGGTCGAGCAGCGCTGGAGGGATCGGTTCCCGGGTTGCGGTCCGGACATTGGCCCGGCGCACCGACGTTGCCGGCCGCCGCCACCACGACGACGTTCTTTACGTCGACGGCGTATGCCAGCGCCGCGCCGAGCGCCCGGTCATCGAGCGCTGATTCGGCAGGCACGCACGCGATGGTCGAGACGTTGATGACGGTGGCGCCCATGTCCGCGGCGGTACGCACAGCGCTGGCGAGCGTGTCGACGTCACCGAATCCGTCGGTCCCGGCCGGTGCATCCACAGCACGGAACCTGGTGCTGGACTGCCGGATACCGATGAGCGTGGCTTCCGGGGCGACACCGCTGAATCCGGGTGCGGAGCCCTCGGCCGCAGCGGTGCCGATGATGCCGGCCACCACGGTGCCGTGTCCGTCGCAGTCGTCGGTGCCGTCGCCGCTGGACACATAGTCTCCGCCGGGAACGAGGCGCGGCAGCAGGCGGTGGCGGACCACCCCGGTGTCGATCACCGCGACGGTCTGACCCGCCCCGCGCGACAGCGCCCACACTGACCGCAGATCGACGTCGGCGAGTTGGCCCGCGCCGTCGGGTGACGCGGTGCTTCCGGTGACACAGGGGCTCGCCTGCTCGGTCGGTCGCGGGGGAGCGGGTGGACCCGGCGCAGGCAGCAGCGCGTCGTCGATCGGAGGCGGTGTAACGGCGGCGGCGGGTGGCGTGATGAGCATCGGCGCGAGGACCACGCAGGCCACCGTGGAGACCCGTGTGATCCGGAAGGTGATGGCCCTCATAGCAGTGCCGCGTCCCGGACGAGGCGGTAGACGCCTGCCAACCAACAGCCGAGCGGGACGACGGCCGCCAACGCCGCGTACTCCGAGATCTCGGCGACCCGGCGCAGCAGGGGCCCGCTCGGGCCGAACAACGGGGTCAGTGCCGCGGCGGCCGCGACGACGCCGAACATGCTCAGCCAGAGTGCGGTGACGGGATACGCCCACGCCGTGATGGCGACAGCGATGGCGGCGCACAGCGTGCCGCAGGCGATCAGCACGCATTTCCGGGCCGGAACGGCGTGACTGCGCGCCCGCAGCATCAGAGCGACTCCGACGGTGCCCGTGAAAGCCGCTGCCACTGCGGCGGATTGGAGCCGGCTGGCCTGCCCGTACGCGATGAGCACGGCGCCGACGGTCACGGCGACCGATGTGCCCGCCACCAGCCCGGTCATTGCGGTGTGTGCGCCGGTGGCTCGCCCTTCGTCCACCTCCGGAGGCGCAGCGTCGAGAGTGGGCGTGATGTGGTGGATCACCATGATGATTCTCGGCGCGGCGCCCAAGCCGGCCAGCGACAGCACGGTGAGCGAGGTGCCGACTGCTACCGGCGCCATCTTGGACAGCACACCAACCATGCAGACGATCGCCACGAGTCCCGCTGCCGTGGCGAGCGCGATGAACGATGCTGTGCCGTAACCCGTCACGCGCAGCCACAGGGTCGACACCGAGCATGCCGCCGCCGAGGCCAGCAGCACAGACGCGGCGACGGCGCCCGCCGGCACCGCGATGGCCCCCGAGACGGCGGCGAACAACACTGCGATCAGGCCACAGACCGAGGACGTCAGCGGTGAATGCGGCCCTCGACGCAGCACCAACGCCCCACCGATCGCGGCCGCGCTCACCACTGCTGCGAGCGCGCAAGCCGCCCCGCTGGACGCGTGCGCCGCCCAGACGAGGACGCCTGCGCCGACGGTGGCGGCGGTCACGCTGACCGCCGCCCATACGGACGCGGCCGAAGGTCCGGTCACCGCGGCCTTCGCCACGACGTGGCAGGCGTCGCGCTCGGTCCACCGCAACGCCGGCAGATGTTCGGTGTTCAGCCAGAGGAGGTCGCCGTCCTCGATCCCGTTCTGGCCCAGCGTCAGTTCCTCGTCGAGGAGGGTGCCGCAGCTGCGGTGCAGCCGCCACCTACCCTCGTTGGCACCGGGATCGGTTCCTTCGCAGACGATCTCGACGATCGATGGCAGGAGCTGAACGACACCGACGTCGCACGGCAGCGCGAGATCCACGGTGTTCCCGTCGTGGTGAACGGCCACCCGGCAGAGTGTTTCCGGCATATCAACCCCTTTCGCGCCCACCGTAAGCCGCGGTACCGACGGCGATGCGCGGCAAGTGATTCACCTGTGGATGGAACCGGATCCCGCCTGGGGACGTCGTATCGGTGATGGAGTTCGCTCGCGGACAGCGACTTCCGGTGCCGTCGGTGAGCGCCGGGCAGATCGCGGTGAAGGCGCCGCCGGCCATGCCGAAGCCGGCACCCGGCAATCCGGTGGCGCGGCTACTACCGGCGGTGATGCTCGTCGCGTGCATCGGGATGACGGCGCTCTACTTCACCTCCGGTGCCGCGTCACACCGCAGCCCGATGTTCATGTTCTTCCCGGTGATGATGGCCATGTCGGTGCTGGGCTCGGTCGTCTACGGCGCACGGGGTGGTGCCGCCAGATCCGCCGAGATCGACACGAACCGGCGGGCCTACCTGCGATACCTGGATTCACTCGACGAATCACTCGCCGACGCGGTGGCTGCCCAGCGGCGGTCGCAGTACTGGAGCCACCCGGATCCCGCGACCCTGTGGACACTGGTGGGCGGGCGGCGGATGTGGGAGCGCGACCAGGGTGACGCCGACTTCCTCCGCGTACGGATCGGGATCGGGGCGCAGGACCTGTGCACGCCGCTGACCGCATCGGATGGGGAGTCCGACGAGAACACCGACCCCGTCACGACGTCTGCGATGCGCGCTCTGGTCAGTCACCGATCACTGGTCGACGAGATGCCGTTATCGGTGGCGCTCGCGGGGACTCGTGTTCTCGCGATGGACGGCGACCGCGAGCATGCCCTGGCGATGGTGCGCGCGATGATCTGTCAGCTGGCCGTTTGGCACGGTCCCGACAGGGTCCACATCGCCGCCGTGGTGGGCGACGGGCAACGCAGCGAGTGGGACTGGCTGAAATGGTTGCCACATCATCAGCACACCGGCCGGGTCGATGCGCTGGGACCGGCACGGCTGGTCTTCGACACCCTCGAGGCCGCGGCGCCGGCGCTGGAGACGCCGTCCGCGCACGCCGTGATCGTCGTCGACGGTGTCGTGGCGCGAGATGACACGGACGCCCGGCTGTCGGGAGCAGTCACGGTGATCGACGTCGCATCCGTGTCGACGGACGCGACGCGGATGCGGTTCTTCTTCTCCTGCGACGGATCGACGGTTCGGGACGACACGGGGCAGGTGGCCGGTCGACCCGACGCGCTGACGCAGGCTCAGGCGACGGTGTGCGCCCGCCGACTCGCACGGTATGTACCCCGGGCCGCCGACCGGTATCACCGCCAGGGCGCCCGAGGCTGGCTCGATCTGATGGGTATCGCCGATCCCCATGCGATCGAGGCAGAGAACAGCTGGGGTCAGGGACGGTCGCGCATCGCGGCGGTGCCGATCGGCATCGCCCCCGACGGCTCGCCGGTGATGCTTGACGTCAACGAGGCAGCCCAGGGAGGAATCGGGCCGCACGGCCTGTGCGTGGGCGCGACGGGGTCCGGCAAGTCGGAGTTCCTGCGGACGCTCGTGCTGGGTTTGATCACCTCCCATTCGCCGGACATGCTCAACCTCGTGCTGGTCGACTTCAAGGGTGGCGCAACGTTTCTCGACCTTGAGCGAGCCCGACATGTCGCCGCGGTGATCACGAACCTCGCTGACGCGGCGCATCTGGTCGCCAGGATGAGTGACGCGCTCGCCGGGGAACTGCATCGGCGTCAGGAACTGCTGCGGGCGGCGGGCGGCTTGGCGAGCCTCGCCGACTACAACCGCGCGCGAACGCGACATCGGTCCTTGTCTGCGCTGCCCGCATTGGTGATCATCGTCGACGAATTCTCCGAACTGCTCAGTCAACACCCCGACTTCGCCGAGTTGTTCGTCACGATCGGCCGGTTGGGACGCTCGCTGGGCATCCATCTGCTGCTGGCGAGTCAACGGTTGGACGAAGGCCGATTACGCGGACTGGACACCCATCTGTCGTACCGCATCTGCTTGAAGACGTTCTCGGCCGCGGACTCCCGCGCGGTTCTGGGCGTGCCCGATGCCCACCAGTTGCCCAGCACCCCCGGAGCGGCGTTCCTCAAGACCCCTTCCGGTGAGCTGACCCGCTTCCAGACGGCCTTTGTGTCGGGCGCATGCCGACGCCGGCGGGAAATGCCCGCGCCAGCGCCACAGGGTCCCCTGGCCTTCACCGCCGCCCCTGTACGACGCGAACCCAGTGTCCGTCCGCGGGAAGACACTGCCGCGGTGCCCACCGTGTCGGAGGTGGTGCTGAACCGGTTGGCGGATCGGGGAGAAGCGGCGCACCGGATCTGGCTGCCGCCGCTGACGGTGTCGCCGACACTGGACATGCTGCCGCTCGGCCGTGGCCTGCACATCCCGATCGGTCTGGTGGACAGCCCCTTCCAACAACGTCACGACGTGCTGTCGGTGCACTTGGACGGTGCCGGCGGCAACGTCGCGATCGTGGGCGCACCGCGGTCGGGCAAGTCGACGGCCCTGCGTGCCCTCATGCTGGCGCTCGCCGAGATCCACGGCCCGACCGAGGTGAGCTTCTACTGCCTGGATTTCGGCGGGGGTACGTTGTCGGGCCTGCGCACCCTGCCTCATGTCGGAGCGGTGGCGGCGAGGAATGACGCCGATCTGTGCCGGCGCACGGTCTCGGTCATCGAGTCGATCGCGCGATCGCGCGAAGAGTCGATCCGCCAAGCCGGTTTCGACTCCATGGCCGACTACCGCGCGCGCTGCACCACGGGTGACGCCGGAACACCCGACCGCGGTGGAGAGGTCTTCCTCGTCGTGGACGGCTGGGCGGCGATGCGTCAACAGTTCGAGACGCTCGAGGGGCCGATCACCAACATCGCCGCGCAAGGCCTCGCCTTCGGCGTACACGTCGTCCTAACGGCTTCGCGGTGGGCGGAGTTGCGTCCGGCGGTGAAGGACCAGATCGGCACCCGCCTCGAGCTGCGCCTCGGGGACCCCGCCGAATCCGAGATGGACCGCCGTCGTGCCCGACTGATCGTGAACCGCGCACCGGGCCGGGGCATCACGGCAGACGGCCGGGAGACGGTGACGGCGTTGCCTCGCTGGGACGGCAGGGCTTCGGCAACCGGTCTCGCCGAGTCGATCGGTGCGACGGTCGATCGGCTCGGCAACCGGTGGCCCGATGCCCGGGCTCCGCGTGTCGAGCTGCTGCCCAGCGTCGTACCGCACCACACACTCCTGCACGGAGCTGAAGGCGGCCGTCCGCCGACCCAGCTCCTTCTCGGTCTGGGGGAGGACGACTTGCGGACCGTCGTCGCCGATTTCGGCGAGCAGTCGCACCTGTTGGCGCTCGGGGAGTCCGGTTGCGGAAAGACCTCACTGATGCGGCTGCTCTGCACGGAGATCGTCCGCAGCTCGCGCCCGGATGAGGCGCAACTCGAGATCGTCGACTTCAGGCGGGCGCTTCTGGGGGTGGTGGAATCAGAACACCTGTCGGGATACGCTGCGTCGCCGGCGGCGTTGACGGCTCGGCTGCACAAGCTGCTCGACCGCCTGACGGCCCGCATGCCCGGCGAGGATGTCACGCAGCGGCAGTTGCGCGACAGGTCCTGGTGGACGGGGCCGGAGATCTTCCTCGTCGTCGACGACTACGATCTGGTCGCGGGAACGACGGGTAACCCGATGGCGCCGCTCGCCGACTTCCTGCCCCACGCAGCCGATCTGGGGTTGCACGTGTTGGTCGCCCGCCGCTCCGGCGGCGCGGCCCGGGCGATGTTCGACCCGGTGTTGGCCCGCATGCGGGAGTCCGGATGCATGGGCTTGATGATGAGCGCATCGCCGGAGGAAGGCGTGCTGCTCGGTTCGGTCCGACCGTCGCCGCAGCCGCCCGGGCGGGCCACCTTCATCACTCGTAGTCGCGGCGAACGCGTGGTGCAGATCGGCTGGTTGGATCCGGCGTGACCGGTGGCGTCGTCGAGGTCGGCCCGGCATGGGTGTGTGGGCAGTTCGAAGCGTCACCCGAGTTAATCTGTGCCGCAATCGAACACGTCGACGACGAGCTGGGCTTGCTCGACGACCAGGTGGTGTCGGTGCGCGACGTGTGGAACGAACTGATGCGCACGGTCATCGGCGGTGATGAGGATGCCGTCGTCCTCGTCTGCCCGACGTGGTGGTCGACCGCACGAATTGACCTGGTGCGCACGGCGGCGCACACCGTGGTGCCCGATGTGTCGGTTCACGCGCGCGGACCGCTTCTCGCCGACCATGCGACGCGGGACGGGACGGTGGTGGTGGAGATCGCCGCCGAGCTGATCGTCGTGGTGGGTCCTGGACCGGTCACCGTCGTCCCGATCCTCGGCGGCGTCGCGGCCGTTGTGGACAACGTGTGTTGCGCGGTGGGAAGGCCGACCGCGGTGCTGATCGACGCTCCGGCGAGGGAGGGCGGTGCCGCCCGGCTCGGCGAGGCGATCGCCGGGCAGTTGCGGGGCATGGGTATCGCGGTCTCCTGGGCCGACACCGACGCGGCCCTGCGTGCGGCGACGAGCGTGCAGTCTCGAGAGGCCGTCTGCGCCGAGCGCCCACTGCCGTCACACGGCTTGCCGGCGGCAGCGGTCGCGGCCGGTGTGGTGACCGCGGTGGCAGTCGTCGCCGGGCTGGCGGCGATGGGTGACGGGCAGCCCGCGGGTACCCGCTTGTTGGTCGAAGGTCGCATCAGCGTGGAGGTGCCGACGGACTGGCCGGTGCGCCGGATCACCTCGGGCCCGGGATCGGCCCGGCTGCAACTCGTCTCGCCGTCGAACGAGCAAGTGGCACTGCATCTCACCCAATCGATCGCCGCGTCAGGGGTGGACCTGGTGGCGACCGGGGAGTCACTGCGAGCGGCGCTTGCCGCCGAATCCAGCGACGTGTTCATCGACTTCAATCCGTCAGACGTGCGGGTCGGCCGGCCCGCGGTGACCTATCGCGAGGTGCGCGGCGACCGGCAGGTGGCGTGGACGGTGCTCGCCGACGGACGTGTCCGGATCGCGATCGGTTGCCAGAGTCCCGCAGCACGGGTGGACCTGGTTCATCAGGTGTGCGACCGGGCCGTCGACTCCGCTCGCGCAACGCGGTCGGATTCAGCGGAACCGAACCGGCGCCGGCCGCGTCGAAACAGACATAGCCAGCAGAAAGGACACCCATGACCACAGGCGGATCGCTCAACACCGACTTCGACCTGATGACCTCCGTCGCCAGCACCACCGACGCCCGCAACGAGGAGATCCGGGCCATGCTGCAGGCGTTCATCGGCCGGATGAGCACCGTGCCGCCGTCCGTCTGGGGCGGTGTCGCCGCCGCGCGGTTCCGCGACGTCGTCGACCGGTGGAATGCCGAATCTCTGAAACTCCATGCGGCGCTTGGGCGCATCGCCGAGAACATCCGGCTCAACCAGCAGACGCTTCGGGAAGCCACCGAGAGCCATTCGCACCAGATCGGTGCGGTCGCCAACCAGATGTAGAGGAGCCCGTCATGGACCATGTGCTGTCGTACAACTTCGGTGAGATCGAATACAGCGTCCGCCAGGAGATCCATTCCACCTCGGCCCGACTGAACGGTGCGCTCGACGAGTTGCGGACCCAGATCGCGCCGCTGCGGGAAGTGTGGACACGCGAAGCGGCCGAGGCGTACCGCGTCGAGCAGATGCGCTGGGAGCAGGCGGTGACCGCGCTCAACGAGATCCTGTTCAGCTTGGGCAACGCGGTCCGCGACGGCGCCGCCGACGTCGCCGCGACCGACCGCAGCGCGGCGAGCGCCTGGGGCGCCTAGCTCGTCGAAGACCTGCGCGGTCCGTTCGGAGGAGAGCCGGACGACCCGTGCCGGATGGTTCTGCGCCACCGTGGCTCGTAGGAGAGGCGGCTGCGGTGGCGCAGGACTGCGTCAGCGAAGCAAGGCGTCCAGTGCCCACATCAGTTCTCCGACACGTCCGCCGCCGGGTGGAGCGGGTGGATAGCGCGCAAGGACCGCTGCCACCGCGGCGGTTGCGGCATCGCGCGCCCGGCCGAGGTGGTCGTCGGCCACCGATGGGTCACCACCGGCGGAGAGTTCGAACGCCCGCGCGGCGTGGGCGGCCGCGCGAGCCCGTGCGTCATCGGGACGACCGGCTGAAAAGATCGGTAGTGCGGTCCGCGCGCACGCCGCGGCATAGCTGGCGACCTCGCGTAGCTCGGTCATGCCGAGATCGATGCTCGCATCCGCCACGGCGCCATTGTCGGTCAACAGCCCCCGACCTGCGCACGAGTTCAGTGAAGGCATTTTGACCTGCGACGACGCCCACGGGTAAGCTGCCTCGTTGGCGTGCGGTAAGCACGGGTCCTCGGGTCACCGTCGGTCGCCGAGAATCACCCGCCCGCAAACGCCTGACCGGCACCCGGGTCACCGGGATCCAGAACCGGGGCAGGACCCCGAAAGGAAAGGTAGCGCTGTGCCTACATACACGCCGAAGGCCGGTGACACCACGCGGACGTGGTACGTCATCGACGCCACCGACGTGGTGCTCGGCCGGCTCGCCGTCGCAGCAGCGAATCTGCTGCGTGGCAAGCACAAGCCGACATTCACACCCAACGTCGACGGTGGCGACTTCGTCATCGTCATCAATGCGGACAAGGTCGCCATCGGTGGCGACAAGCTGCAGAAGAAATTCGCCTACCGCCATTCGGGTTATCCCGGCGGTCTGCGCAAGCGCTCGCTCGGTGACGAGATGGAGAAGCACGCCGACCGGGTTGTCGAGAGGGCGATCCTCGGCATGATTCCGCACACCAAGCTCGGCCGTCAGATTCAGAAGAAGCTGCGGGTATACACCGGCCCGGATCATCCGCATACCGCCCAGCAGCCGGTTCCGTACGAGATCAAGCAGGTGGCCCAGTGACCGAGACCGTTGACAACACTGAGACCGGGACGGACCCCGCCACCGAGGCGGCGCCCCGCGAGCCCGTGTACATCGACCGCCCGATCCAGACCGTCGGCCGCCGCAAGGAGGCTGTGGTCAGGGTGCGCCTGGTGCCCGGCACCGGTCAGTTCGACCTCGACGGCCGCAGCCTCGAGGCCTACTTCCCGAACAAGGTGCACCAGCAGCTGATCAAGGCTCCGCTGGTGACCGTGGATCGGGTGGACAGCTTCGACATCTACGCCCACCTCGACGGCGGCGGTCCGTCCGGCCAGGCCGGCGCGCTGCGGCTGGCCATCGCGCGGGCGCTGATTCTGGTGCAGCCCGAGGACCGGCCGGCCCTGAAGAAGGCCGGCTTCCTGACCCGCGACCCGCGGGCCATCGAGCGCAAGAAGTACGGCCTGAAGAAGGCGCGCAAGGCGCCTCAGTACAGCAAGCGCTGATCGACCGATCGACAACGCCGGGTGTGCCTGCACACCCGGCGTTGTCGTTTGTGCGGTAGCGGACGACCAAATGGTTTCGGGTGCCAGTAAATGTCTGGATGGGGACCATGATTGTTTCGCAGCTGGAAGTGTGGACCGAGGCGCCGATTAATTGCGACACCAGTTAATTAGTGTGCATCTGTTTTCTAACGCTGGCGAAAATATTTTCCCGGTTTCCGTTTTAGCGATCCTTCAATCGGAAATCACTGCGGTGGGAGCACGAGTGCTAGGTGCGGGGCGGTCCACTACCGCCTCCGGTGCGACGTCAGCCGCTGCGGGTCGGGGGACCGGATCGCTGCTTCCTTGACAATTGACAAGGAGTGATTCATGAGAATTCACATAATGCGGCTCTTCGCGGTTGTCGTGAGCGCCGCGATGATGGCAATGGTCGGCGCCCTCGGCATCGCGCCAACTGCGTCGGCTCAGCCACCTGCCGGCGGCAACGCGCAAAACACCGTTGACATCACCGGTACCGGACCGGGCGGAAAGCAGGTCTTCACCGGTACGTTCACGGCGACCGGTCCCGTCCGGGAGAACCCCAACCCCGGGGAAGGCCCTGACGCGCGACCACTGCTTGTCACCGGCCTTCTCAAGGGCGAGCTGGACCCCTCCGGTGGGCAATCACAGGGACAAGGCCGGGGACCCGTGAGGCCGGTGGAGCAGACAGTTGAGATGCCCGCGAAGATCAACCCGCAAGCTGCTGCAGCACCCGCGGCAGGCGAGAGCTTCCAGGGAACTTGTGAGGTGCTCTCACTGATCCTGGGCCCGCTGGATCTGCAGCTGCTGGGCCTGAGGGTTCAGCTCAACCAGGTGGAACTGCTCATCACGGCGATTCCTGGTGGCGGCCTGCTCGGCGACCTGTTGTGTGCACTGGCCGGTGGCCCGTCCGGAACTCCGCCGCTGGCACAGATCGTGGACCTGTTGAACCAGATCCTCGGGATACTCGGAGGACTCTGATATCCGAAATCGCTAGCTAGCACCGACGGCACCGCCCGTACGCGACCGCGTACGGGCGGTGTCGTTCGTCCGTCCATGGTCTCGATCGAGTATCAGTTCGGCTCCGTGACGGCCGATGACCTCGTCGCTTAGGTGATTGGGCGCGGGCTGTGAGAAATTTGTCCGCATGGCTCGACTGTTCGGCACCGACGGGGTGCGCGGCACAGCCAACCGCGATCTGACCGCTGAGCTGGCCCTGGCCTTGGGTTCCGCGGCGGCTCGTCGGCTCGGCAGCACAGGTGGACACGCCCGACGGGTGGCTGTCGTGGGCCGCGATCCGCGGGCCAGCGGCGAGATGCTGGAGGCTGCGGTCATCGCCGGCCTGACCAGCGAGGGCGTCGACGCGCTGCGGGTCGGCATCCTGCCCACTCCGGCGGTGGCCTATCTGACCAGCGCCTACGATGTTGACTTCGGCGTGATGATCAGCGCGTCGCACAACCCCATGCCCGACAACGGCATCAAGATCTTCGGCCCGGGCGGTCACAAGCTCGACGACGCCACCGAGGACCGCATCGAGGAACTGGTCAACCAGGGACCGGTTGAGCGGCCCACCGGCGCAGGAATCGGCCGCGTCGTCGACGCCGAGGACGCGCTCGACCGTTACCTCCGCCACGCCGGCAAGGCGGTGACCACGCGGCTGGACGGCATAACCGTGGTCGTCGACTGCGCCAACGGGGCCGCGTCGACCGCCGCACCGAACGCCTACCGCGCCGCCGGCGCCAATGTCATCGCGATCAGCGCGCGACCCGACGGCCTGAACATCAACGACGGCTGCGGGTCGACGCACATGGAGGCGCTGCGCTCGGCGGTGGTCTCCTACGGAGCCGACCTCGGGCTCGCACACGACGGTGACGCCGACCGCTGCCTGGCCGTCGACGCCGACGGCCGGGTCGTCGACGGCGACGCGATCATGGTGATCCTGGCGCTGGCGATGCAGGACACCGGCGAACTGTCGTCCAACACCTTGGTGACGACGGTGATGAGCAACCTCGGCCTGCACCTTGCGATGCGTGCGGCCGGCATCGACGTCCGGACGACCAGCGTCGGTGACCGGTACGTCCTGGAGGAGCTTCGCGCAGGGGAGTACTCCCTGGGCGGAGAGCAATCCGGACACATCGTGATGCCGGCGTTGGGCACGACGGGTGACGGCATCGTCACGGGTCTGCGCCTGATGTCGCGCATGGCGCAGACGCGGTCGGCGCTGGCCGCGCTGGCTGCGCCGATGCAGACGCTGCCGCAGGTGCTGATCAACGTGGAGGTCGCGGACAAGGCGACGGTCGCCGATGCACCGTCGGTTCGCACGGCGGTCGCCGAAGTGAAGGCGCAGCTGGGTGATACGGGGCGAATCCTATTGCGGCCCTCCGGTACCGAGCAGGTGGTGCGCGTGATGGTGGAGGCCGCCGACGAGGACACCGCACGGCAATTGGCGGTTCGGGTCGCCGAGCAGGTCAGCGCTCAGCGCTGAGAGTGGAACCGGCGGGCGCGCTGCGGCGTCCAAGCCATACATGGGAGAAACTGACGCTGCCCACGTCGATGTGGCCGCGCTGAACGATGTCGCCCGGCACTACCAGGGTGTCGCCGATGCCATCGACGACGCGGTGCGGACCCAGCTGACCGCCCTGGCTTTCGACGGCGCTGCTGCTGGCCGCGGGTACACCGGCCGTGGGGATGCCCTCCGATCCGCTGTCGACGACGTCGTCACCGGGTTGCGGCAGTGGTCACGGGCGTCGGCGGAGATCGCGGCGACGCTACGAGCCTCGGCCGAGCGGTATGCCGACGCCGATGCCCGCGCGGCCCGGCGGGTGGGCTGACGTGGCCGGGAGTCACGACGCGGCAGCACGATTGAGCCAAGGGTTACCCGGTGTCGGCGACATCGAGCGCTATGTCTCGGCGTGTCGCGCCCTTGGATATCAGCATCCCGACTTGACGGCCCATGCTGCACAGGTGCGGGAGTGGTACACCAACGAAGACGGCATGAATCTGGTTGCGCTGGAGACGGACTGCGCGGCGCTGCAGGCCGCTTCCGCGGCAATCGAAGGAGTGCTCGCCCGGCAGGACGCTCAGCGTGTGACGCTCGCTGCGGCATGGCAGGGGACCGGAGCGCGGGCGACAGGGGCGTTTCTCGCCGAGCACGGCGCCTCTTCGGGGGTAACGGCGGCCGCAGTGCGTTCCGCTGCGCATACCTTGGGTGACTTGAGGGACCGTTTGTGGCAGGCCGTCGACGGGAAGGTCGCGACGGTGCTCGCGATCGACGCCGCTGCGCAGGCCCGGCGCGACGACTGGCTGATGGCGGCAGAAACGGTGACCACCGGGGCGGGGGACCGTGCCACGGCCAGTGAACTGGTGGATCAGGAAGTCAAACCCTTCGTGGACAACACGATCGGCGGACAGTGGCTCTCGGCGATGCGGGACGCTGTCGAGGCCATCGAAGCGGCCTACGACGCCGCGACCGCCGAGCTCGCATCGCAATCCGCTCCTGCCTTCGAGGTGCCGGGTGAGCTCGGGCCGACGTGGGCGCCCGCCGCTGCTGCAGGCGCCGGCTCCTCCGGTGTGGCGGCGATGCCCGGTATCCCGGCGGTCGTCGGCAGTGCTGCGCCGCCGAGTGATGCGGCACCGACCGTAACCACCGCGCCGGTCTATCCGGCGGGTGCGAGTTCCCCTGCGGCACCGGCCGTTTCCTCCGCCGCCCCACAGTGGATGCCGACGCCGCCGCTACCGACCGACACGGCCGGCGGCGCGGGGACGGCGCCGCCGATGCCTTCGCTCGGTGGAGGAGGTCTGCCCGACATCGGAAGCGGGTTGTCGAGTTTCGGGCAGCAGCTCGGTGACCTGTTCGGAGGTTTGATCGGCGACGCGGAGCTGGGGCGGCCCGGGTTGGGAGACCCTACGGACGTCGACGAGATCGAGGAGATCGATGACCGACTCGAGGAGCCCGTCGACATGCTCGACGACGATCCCGAGTCCGAGCTCGACGAGGATCCCGAGTCCGAGGTGGACGACGAGCCGGAGAACGACGAAGGCGACGAGGCGCAGGAGGAACCGGTCGATGCCGCCGCTACCGAGACCTGCACACCGGAACCGCCACCTGCGTCGCCGGTAGACGTGCCACCGGAGGAACCGGCGGCCGTCCTGCCGTCTGAGCCGGCGGAGCAGCAGCCGGCGCCGGCGGAGCCACCGGCCGTCACGCCCGAGCCACTGGCCGTCCCGCCTGAGCCGCTCGCCGAACCTGAGGCCGGGACGCCATGTGAGATAGCCGCCGACGAACTGCCGCAGGTCGGTGAATGAGCACGCGCCGCGCGGAGGCGCTCAGGCGGCGTGTAAGCCCGTGAGCGCGATCGCGATGCGGGCTTCGACTTCGCTGACGTCGATGGCCGGTGGGCCTGGTGGTTGGGGTGCCGCCGAGTGGTGGTGTGCGCCGGTGGGGGTGATGAACTCGGCGTGGTGCACGCCGTCGACTTCGCTGGTGTGGACCTGCCAGCCGGGTGCTTCTTTGGTGTAGTTGCACTGTTCGCAGGAACCGAGGCCGTTGAGGACGTGGGTGGGTCCGCGGCGGTGTCGCGGGACGGCGTGGTCGGTGTGGCGGATCGGGGCGTTGCAGTAGGGGGTGCGACATCGCTGATCGCGCAGGGCGATGAAGCGGGCCAACCCTTTCGGGAAGCGTCTGGCTCTGGATTCCATGGCCACCAGCGCCGCGCTGGCGGGGCGGCGGTAGAGCCGCCGCAGCGTGGCCTGCGAGCGCCGGTCCAGGCCCGCTGCGGTGATGAGTTGGCGGGCGATCTCGGCCGGGATGGGCCCGTAGCCGTCGAGGACCGCGGGGCTGTCGTCGCCGCCGAGCAGTGTCTGATCGGCCATGACCAGGTTCACCGCGACCGGTTCAGCGACCTCGGCGGGCCTGCCGGTGATCCGTTCGTAGAGCGTGTCGGCCATCACCTGCCCGCGGGTGCGCTCGTCGACGGTGGTGTCGGCGTGGCGTTTGAGCGCCGCGTACACCCCGACGCCGTGGGCGACCGGCAGCAGCACGGTCACGTTGGTCATGCAGTCGGGTGCGGGCCGGATCGTGACCGTGCGGTCGGCTGCAGCCTTGGCCGCGCGTTCGACCACCGCGTGCGGGTCCAGGCGGTAGGCGATCGTTTTGGCGTGCGCCTCGATGCGCTTGTCGCCTTTGCCCTCCAGTGCGGCGGCATCGGCGCACATCTCGGCGTCCAGGGCGCGGCGGTGCTTGACACTTAGACACGCCGATTCGCGCACGATCAGGGTGGCCCGCCATTCGGAGAGCGCCCCGGCTTCCAGGGCGGCCAGCGTGTGGGGCATCTCGTGGACCAGGGCTTTGGCCAGCCCGAGGTGGCGGCCCCCGCGCACCGGGGCGTCGCGGCGGGCCAGGGCGATCTCGCCGGCCAGCCCGCGCCCGCGCCGGGCGGGCGGGATCCCGGCGGCGGCTTCGGCGGCGCGGCGCTGAGCATCCAACAACGCCGCCGCGCGGGCCTGACCGGCCGCAGCGGCCGACTTCACCCGCTCCAACCAGGCGATGCGCTCCACCAACGCCGCCTCGTCAGCGGTCTGCTCGACCACCGCCAACCCCGCCGCATCGAACATATGTGCGATTATGCCACCGGGCACTGACACGGGCGTCAGAGCAGGCCGCGCAACTCCTCGACGAACCGCACCGACTCTTGCCTGTCGCCCGACAGCGGCTGCAGCAACAGCGTCGTCGCACCGGCTGCCGCGTAGGCGGCCACCCGCTCCTTCACGAACCCGCGCGGACCGACGAGTGACACGTTGCGCACCAGTTCATCGGGCACCGCGGCGATCGCCTCGGCCTTCTTTCCGTCGAGATAGAGATCCTGAATCCGGTCGGCCACCTCGCCGTAGCCGTACCGAGTGGCCAGGTTGTGGTAGAAGTTCCGTCCGCGTGCGCCCATGCCGCCGATGTAGAGCGCCAATTGCGGTTTGGCCCACGCCAACCGGTCGTCGACGTCCACACCGATCGCCAGGGGAGCGCTCACCATGACGTCCAATGGCCCCAGGACGGGATCCCGTTTGGCGAAACCCGCCCGCAGCGCGTCGCCCCAGACGTCGTCGGCCTTCTCCGGGTGGAAGAAGACCGGCTGCCAACCCTCGGCGATCTCGGCGGTGAGCTCGACGTTTCTCGGGCCTAGCGCGGCGATCGTGATCGGAATGCGTTCCCGGACGGGGTGGTTGATCAGCTGCAGGGGCTTGCCCAGACCTGTTCCCTGCTCGGCAGGCAGCGGGATCCGGTAATGCTTGCCGTCGTGCTGCACCCGCTCGCGGCGCCACACCTTTCGGCAGATCTCGACGACCTCGCGGGTGCGGCCCAGCGGCGCGTCGAAGGGCACACCGTGAAAGCCCTCCATCACCTGGGGGCCGGACGTGCCGATGCCGAGCCGGAACCGGCCGCCGGAGACGTAGTCCAGCCCCGCGGCCGTCATCGCCAACAACGTCGGGGTCCGGATGTAGATCGGCACGACACCGGTACCGAGCTCGACCCGCGACGTGCGGGCCGCCAGGAAGCCCAGCTGGCTGATCGCGTCGTAGGAATAGGCCTCGGCCACCAGAGCGATGTCGATGCCCACCTTCTCGAGTTCGACGACGTCGTCCACGGCCTCTTGAAAAGCCGAGTAGGCCCCCGCGTAGGGCAAGAAGATTCCGGTCCGCATCATGGCTTCAACAGGGCGATGACCTTGTTCTCCAGGTCCACCGGGTCGTCCGAGAACGGGTCGAGCACCGGAGCCTTGGGCAACTCGACATCGGGGTCGGAGAAGTCGCGATAGGTCTTGTCGCCGGCCAGCGCGTGCAGCAGATAGCCCGTCATCAGTGCCCGCACAATCTTCTGCGTCCCGCGGTCGGCGCCGGGCAGACCGACGACTCGGGCCATCCGTCGTCCTTCGATCAGCCCGCCGGCCTTGACGCTCTTCAACGCGCGCAGCGTCGACGAGGGCCAGACGCGCGCCAGCTCGACGGCATTGGACCGCAGCGACATCGGATCGCCGGGATCGGCCAGGATCAGCCCGGGCAGCTGCAGGCTCGATGCCGGCTCGATGGCAGGGGGAGCGCTGACTGTGGGGAACATCGCAATGACTGCTTTCGGCTTGGCCGGCATCCCGGCCGCGGCGAACACCGCCGCCGACCCGCCGAATCCATGGCCGACGACGCCCAGCTTCGTCGGATGCACGCTGATCTTGCCCGGGCCCAACCTGACACCGGCGATGATGTCGAGGGTGGTGCCCAGGTCGTAGGCCAGATTGAGCACCGACGGCGCCAGGCTGGTCTCCGTGGCGGGCGCCGCGGCGACGATGCCCCACGACGCCAGGTGCTCCAGGGTGCCCTCGTATCGGTCGGCGCCGGCGAGCCAGTCGTGGCCCAACGCCACACCGGGCAGGTTCATGCCCGCTTCGGGGGTGTATACGACGCCGGAAAGCCCGGCAAAGGCCAGGTCACCGCGCAGAACGCGGTGCGGGCCGCGGCGGGTCAACGCTTTGAAGAGCTTCTTCGTGCGAGCCACCAGACGACCGTAGCCCACCCGGCCGCAGGCGGATCTTGCACTACCCTGGAGGGCTATGTGTGGAATCGTCGGCTACGTCGGGCAGCGTCCTGCCTGCGCAATCGTGGTCGACGCGCTGCGGCGGATGGAGTATCGCGGGTACGACTCGGCCGGCGTCGCGCTGCTCGACGGCGACGGCGGGCTGACCGTGCGCCGCCGGGCGGGCCGGCTGGCCAACCTGGAAGCCGCCCTGACCGACTCCGACATGGGTGAACTCGCCGGCAGCACCGGCCTCGGCCACACGCGCTGGGCCACCCACGGCAGGCCCACCGACCGCAACGCCCATCCTCACCGCGACGCCGCAGGCAAGATCGCCGTGGTGCACAACGGCATCATCGAGAACTATGCCGCCCTGCGGCGTGAACTGGAGTCCGCAGGCGTGGAGTTCGCCAGCGACACCGACACCGAAGTTGCGGTTCATTTGGTCGCCCGGCAGTACCGCGATGGCGACACCGCCGGTGACTTCGCGCAGTCGGTGCTCGCCGTGCTGCGCCGCCTGGAGGGGCACTTCACCCTGGTGTTCGCCAACGCCGACGACCCGGGCACCATCGTGGCCGCCCGGCGCTCCACCCCGCTGGTCCTCGGCGTCGGCGACGGCGAGATGTTCGTCGGCTCAGATGTCGCCGCGTTCATCGAGCACACCCGCGACGCCGTGGAGCTGGGTCAGGACCAGGCCGTCGTCGTCACCGCCGACGGTTACCGGATCACCGACTTCAACGGTGCGGATGACTCCGCGAGTGCGCGGTCTTTCCATATCGACTGGGACATGTCGGCCGCCGAGAAGGGAGGATACGAGTACTTCATGCTGAAGGAGATCGCCGAGCAGCCCGCAGCGGTGTCCGACACCCTGTTGGGCCACTTCGTCGACAACCGCGTCGTGCTCGACGAGCAACGGCTCTCCGACCAGGAACTGCGTGAGATCGACAAGGTCTTCATCGTCGCCTGCGGCACCGCCTACCACTCCGGGCTGCTGGCCAAGTACGCGATCGAGCACTGGACACGGCTGCCGGTAGAGGTGGAGCTGGCCAGCGAATTCCGTTATCGGGACTCGGTTCTCGACCGCCACACGTTGGTGGTGGCGATCTCGCAGTCCGGCGAGACGGCCGACACGCTCGAAGCGGTGCGTCACGCCAAAGAGCAGAAAGCCCGGGTGCTGGCGATCTGCAACACCAACGGCAGTCAGATCCCCCGCGAGTGCGATGCGGTGCTCTACACCAGGGCGGGTCCCGAGATCGGCGTCGCGTCGACCAAGACGTTCCTCGCCCAGATCACCGCCAATTATCTGGTGGGACTGGCGCTCGCTCAGGCGCGCGGCACCAAGTACCCCGAAGAGGTGGAACGCGAGTACCGCGAGCTCGAGTCGATGCCCGATCTCGTGGCGCGGGTTCTCGACACCGTGGAACCGGTCATCGCACTGGCCCGGCGTTTCGCGCCCTCGCAGACCGTACTGTTCCTGGGCCGCCACGTCGGCTATCCCGTAGCGCTCGAGGGCGCCCTCAAACTGAAGGAACTGGCGTACATGCACGCCGAGGGCTTCGCCGCCGGTGAGCTCAAGCACGGTCCCATCGCGTTGATCGAGGACGATCTGCCCGTGATCGTGGTGATGCCGTCGCCGAAGAATGCCGCGACGCTGCACGCCAAGCTGCTGTCGAACATCCGCGAGATCCAGGCGCGTGGCGCCATCACCATCGTCATCGCCGAGGAAGGAGACGACACCGTGCGGCCGTACGCCGATCATCTGATCGAGCTCCCGGCGGTGTCCACGCTCTACCAGCCGTTGTTGTCGACGATTCCGCTGCAGGTCTTCGCCGCCGGCGTCGCACAGGCCCGCGGCTACGACGTCGACAAGCCGCGCAACCTGGCCAAGTCCGTCACCGTCGAGTAGGTCGGGGCGCCCGAAAGGGGCGGCGAATACAGGTACGACGCTAGCTGCTCAACGCAGTTGGTTACGTCCAGGTAGTCGCCTTAGCGAGGAACCAGAGGTAACCACTCCTGTCCACCGCCACCGCGAGTGTAGTTCCGATACCGTGCGGTTGAGCCGAGGCAGAAGTCGGCAGGAAAAGGGGCCCAAAGTCCCTCGTGGCCACCCGGCACCGCCGACGATGACGCCAAGACCTCAGGAGGACGACATCGGTCTGGGCGTCGGACACTTCCGCAGCGAAGCGGCTCGCAGCAGATTCCTGGACCGCTATCGATCCGCTGTCGCCGCGCTGCCGGTGCACAGCGACTCCCGCGACGTGACTACACGTTTCGGCACGGTGCGCACCTACCGCTTCGACGGTCCCGCCGGTCGACCGGTCGTCCTGCTGCCGGGCCGAAACGCATCAACACCGATATGGGCGCCCAACCTGCCCAGCCTGATGAGTCACCGCACCTTCTACGCCGTCGACCTGCTGGGTGAGCCCGGCCTGTCGGTGCAGCGGCGGCCCGTGTGCGACGCCGACGACCAGGCGCGCTGGTTAGACGACCTGCTCGGCGGCCTGGGCCTGTCGTCTCCGCACCTGATGGGGGTGTCGTTCGGCGGGTGGGCCGCCGCCAACTACGCCGTGCGTCGGCCTGACCGGACCGCGTCGCTGGTGCTGGTGGATCCCGTGATGACGTTCGCGCCCATCCCGATCCGCACAATGCTCGCCGTCGCGCCGATGACGATCCCCGGTGTCCCGGAGGCCTACCGCCGCCGGGTGCTGCGCTGGCTGTCGGGCGGTGCGGAAATCGACTATGCCGACCCGATCGTCGCGCTCATCGCCGCAGGCACCGCCGACTTCGAGTCACGTCAGCCACTGCCCGAGCGCTTCACCGCCAACCAGCTGCGCGCGCTCGATGTGCCGGTGCTCGCGCTGCTGGCCGGTCGCAGCGTGATCCACGACGCCACCCGTGCCGCCGTGACGGCGCGAAACTTCCTGCGTCACAGTCAGATCGAGCTCTGGCCCGAGGCCTCGCACGCAATCAACGGCGAGTACCCCGCGCAGATCGCCGAGACGGCGGGCGCCTTTTGGGCAGACGTCGACCGGCGCACATGAGGCCGCGAGCACCCGGCGTTTCGTCAGCTGACGTAACGCGGCGCGGCGACCTTTCGCGCCGCGAGGTACTCAGGGCGGGGCCGGGCGGCGGCGAACGGCTCGGTGAGCGCATTCTCCACGGAGTTGAACACGAGGAAGATGTTCGATCGTGGGAACGGCGTGATGTTCGAACCCGAGCCGTGCATGAGGTTGGCGTCGAACCACAGCGCGGTGCCTGCCGGCCCGGTGAACTGGTCGATGCCACACCGCTCCGCGGCCTGGGTCAGCACTGCTCGATCCGGAACACCGATGTCCTGGCGCACCAGCGAGGTGTTGTGGTGGTTGTCGGGAGTCGCGCCGACGCACGGGTAGAAGGTGCGGTGCGAACCGGGCATCACCATCAGCGACCCGTTGTAGGAGAAGTTGTCGGTCAGCGCGACGGAACACGACACCGCTCGGATGGCGGGCATGCCGTCCTCGGCGTGCCAGGTCTCGAAATCGGAGTGCCAGTAGAACCCGCTGCCGGTGAATCCCGGCATGAAGTTGATCCGGGCCTGGTGGATGTAGACGTCGCTGCCCAGCAGTTGGCGCGCGATCGGCAGCACGGTGTCGAGTTCGATGACCTGCGCGACGAGGTCGGACAGGACGTGCGGCTCGAACACCGATCGGACGCTGCCGTTGGGCTCGCGGATGACGCGTGGATCGGACTCGTCGGCGTCGTTGCCCAACTGATCCAGTTCACGGCGCAGGGCGGGCAGCCAGTCGTCGCCGACGGTGTTGTAGCGCTTCAGGTAGCCCTGCTCGCCGAAGCCGATCAGCGAGGCCGGGTCCAGCGGGCCGTGTGCCTCACCTCCCCAGACGGTGGGCTCGAGCCGCGGAATCGGCGCGATCGGGTGCTGCAGCCGGGTGGGGTAGTTGTCGTCGGTGCGGTGCATGACGATCACGCCGCCGGCTGCGGCGGCGGGTACGCGCCGGTCTCGTCGTGGACTTCCTGCCCGGTCACCGGCGGGTTGAACACACAGAACATCCGCAGCTGTTCATGACAGACGATGCGGTGCGGCTCGTGCCCGTCGAGCAGGTACATGGTGCCCGCCGACAAGCGATGCTGCTCACCGGTTTCCAGGTTGGTGAGCGCGCCGGTGCCTTCGACCACCCAGACCGCCTCCACGTGGTACTGGTAGTGGAACTCGCAGATCGAGTCCGCGTTGATGGTTGTCTCGTGGAACGAGAAACCGACACCGTCGCCGGCCAGCACGATGCGCTTGGAGCGCCATGAGCCGTCGGATACGTCGCGCTCGGTCCCGGTGATCTCCTCCGTGGTGCGCACAATCAAGAGAAACTCCTTCCCGTCGCGCCTAATCGGTTGCCGCAGCAACCGACTCGGACAGAATGTCAAGGCCGGCATTGAGATCGGTGTGCGAGGTCGTCAGCGGTGGCAGGAGTTTGACCACTTCGTCCTGCGGCCCGCTGGTCTCCATCAGCACACCACGGTCGAACGCCGCCTTGCAAACCGCGCCGGCGCGGTCGGCGTCCTCGAACTTCAAGCCCTGCGCCATTCCGCGGCCCCGCGCCGAGACGCCGTCGTGGCCGGCGGCGATGCGCTCGAGCCGGTCGCGGATGAGCTCACCCTTGTCGCGGGTGCTCCGGGCGAGTACGGCACTGCTCCAGTAGACCTCGAGCGCCTTGGTGGCGGTCACGAAGGCGGGGTTGTGTCCACGGAACGTGCCGTTGTGTTCCCCCGGCGCCCAGACGTCGAGCTCCGAGCGGAAAAGGGTCAGCGCCATGGGCAGTCCGTAGCCGCTGATGGATTTGGACAGCGTCACGATGTCGGGCACGATGTCCGCCGCCTCGAAGCTGAAGAAGGGTCCGGTGCGACCGCACCCCATCTGCACGTCGTCGACGATGAGAAGGATCTCGCGATGGCGGCACAACTCGGCGAGCGCTTGCAGCCACTCGATGCGCGCGACGTTCAGTCCGCCCTCGCCCTGCACGGTCTCCACGATCACGGCCGCGGGACGGTTCAACCCGCTACCCGAGTCGTCGAGGACCCGCTCGAACCAGTGGAAGTCCTCGGTCACACCGCCGAAGTAGTTGTCGTAGGGCATCGGTGTGGCGTGTACGAGGGGGATGCCCGCGCCCGCCCGCTTCATCGAGTTCCCGGTCACCGAAAGCGATCCCAGCGTCATGCCGTGGAAAGCGTTGGTGAAGCTGATGATCGACTCGCGACCGGTCACCTTACGGGCCAACTTCAACGCCGATTCGACGGCATTGGTGCCGGTGGGGCCGGGGAACTGCACCTTGTAGTCCAGGTCACGGGGCTCGAGCACCAGTCGGCGGAACGTCTCGAGGAAGTCCCGCTTGGCGGTGGTAGCCATGTCCAGCGAATGCACGATTCCGTCCGAGGCGAGGTAGTCCAGGAGAGCCTGCTTGAGGGCAGGGTTGTTGTGTCCGTAGTTGATCGCGCCCGCGCCGGCGAAGAAGTCCAGGTAGCGCCGTCCCGCGGTGTCGGTGAGCCATGAGCCTTGCGCGGTCTGCATCATCGTGGGCCAGCCGCGGCAGTAGCTGCGCACCTCCGACTCCACCTCGTCGAAAACGGCGGGAAGCTCGGAATGCTTGGCGAGGATGTCGGTTTCCAGCAGTGACATTGCGTCTCCGTATCTGTGTCGGTTAAAGAGGGTTCACAACGGGGCCGATCCGCAGGACCGGCTCGTCTTCGTGGTTGCTGTCCGGGTCCAGAAGCTCGGCGCCGAAGCGCGGGTGCTCGGTCAGTGGCACTCCGTGCCGCTCGGCGAAGCTCGTGAAGAACCGTCGCGATTGCCGGTTGCTCGGCGTGACGGTGGCCTCGACGGTCACCGGATGTCCCCGTCGGTCGCTGCGGACCCTGGCGACGAGGCCGTCCAGCATGGCCGCGGCCACTCCGCGTCCCTGAGCGGCGGGCCCTACGGCCACCTGCCAGACGAACAGGACCTCTGGTCGGGTCGGCGGATGGTAGCCGGTGATGAAGCCGCACAGCTCACCGTCGTCGTCAGCGACGATCGAGGTGCCTGCGAAGTCGGTCGCCCATAACAGGTAGGCATACGTCGAGTTGACGTCGAGGACTTCCGTGGCCTCGGCCAGCTGTCGCATCGCGATGGCGTCGGAGGCCGTGGGCGGCCTGAGCCGCGACCGCCAGTCCCGGCGCGGGGATGGTTCGCGGGCCGGGGCCGGGGAAGCGACCTGCCCGAAGCCCTTATGAAATACGCACATACCAATTAGCTGATCTCAGCCGATTCATTCACCAAATCCACTACGTCACGTCATCGGTCGCCCGACCTAAACACAGTGCCGTGGCGCCGCTCAACAAGGTCGGTGCGGCGCAGATCCGGCCGCAACCCCCGCAATAGAGGCGCTGACCAGGGCAAACGGCGATCCTCATGATCACGGCGACGCGGGAGGCACTGTTATCGGATCGTGACCTATCGCCGCCAGCGGGTGGTCGAGGTCACTGTCAACCGATTTTGCTCGCCGCGACGAGCACCGACCCGCTGCACGGTGCATTCCCGCGTCGGCGACCGAAAAGGGCGGTCGGCATGGAATCCTGATCTCGATGCGGCACTACTACACCGCCGACCAGATCCGCGAGGCCGAAGCGCCGTTGTTGGCGAGCCTGCCGGACGGCGTTCTGATGCGCCGAGCCGCCAACGGACTGGCCGTTGCGATCGCTCACGAACTCGTGATGCGCGCCGGTGGCGTCGCCGGAAGCCGCGTGTGCGCCGTGGTCGGCTCGGGGGACAACGGTGGTGACGCGCTGTGGGCGGCGACCTTGCTGCGCCGTCGAGGGGCCGCGGCCGCCGCCGTACTCCTCAATCCCGAGAAGGCGCACGGCGCGGCGCTGGCCGCGTTTCGACGGGCTGGCGGCAGGGTCGTCGAATCCGTCCCGCCGACAACGGATCTGGTGATCGACGGCGTCGTCGGCATCTCCGGGTCCGGGCCGCTGCGGCCCAACGCCGCCGCGGTGTTCGCCACCGTCGCCGACGCGGGGGTCCCCGTGGTGGCGGTCGACATCCCGAGCGGCCTCGATGTGCAGACCGGCGCGGCGGCCGACCCGCACGTGCGGGCCGCGATGACCGTCACGTTCGGCGGCCTCAAACCCGTTCACGCGCTCGGCGAATGCGGGCGAGTGAGGTTGGTCGACATCGGACTGACCCTGCCGCCCTCGGACGTCGTCGGTCTCGACGCACGCGACGCCGCCGCACTGTGGCCCACACCGGGGCCGAAGGACGACAAATACACCCAGGGCGTCACCGGCATCATCGCCGGATCCGATACCTACCCCGGCGCAGCCGTGCTGTGCACAGGCGCGGCGGTGGCGGCGACGTCGGGCATGGTTCGGTACGCGGGAAGCGCCGCGCAGCAGGTGCTTTCGCGCTGGCCGGAGGTGATCGCCGCACCCACCCCGAGCGCTTCGGGCCGCGTACAGGCGTGGGCGGTCGGCCCGGGCACAGGCACCGACGAAGCGGGGGCCGTGGCGTTGTGGTTCGCCCTGGAAAGTGGACTTCCGGTGATCGTCGACGCCGACGGGCTGACGATCCTGGCCGCCCACCCGGACATCGTTGTCAACCGCGCCGCGCCCACCGTGCTGACACCCCATGCCGGCGAATTCGCGCGCCTCGCCGGTGCGCCGCCTGGCGAGGATCGGGTGGCCGCCACCCGCGCGCTGGCCGACCGCCTGGGCGTCACCGTGCTGCTCAAGGGCAATGTCACGGTCATCGCCGAGCCTTTCGGCAGGGTGTACCTGAGCCCGGCGGGCCAATCATGGGCCGCCACAGCGGGTTCCGGAGACGTGCTGTCGGGGATCATCGGATCGCTGCTGGCCGCGGGCCTGGCTCCCGGCGACGCGGCGGCCGCAGCGGCATTCGTGCATGCTCGTGCGGCCAACCTGTCGGCCGCCGATCCGGGGCCTCACCGCGCGCCGACGTCGGCGTCAGGCATCCTCGCGCACCTTCGCGGCGCGATCGCCAGTTTGGAATTCAGTTCGTAGCCGAGAGGATTGTCATGTCGCATACGCGCCCGCACGCGCCGCAGGTCGCCCCCGCCTACACCGGACGGTTCGCGATGGCGCCGGTCCCGTCGTTGCGCCTGCCCGACGACGCGATGGACCCGGAGGCCGCGTACCGGTTCATTCACGACGAACTCATGCTCGATGGGAGTTCGCGGCTGAACCTGGCCACCTTCGTCACGACGTGGATGGACCCGCAGGCCGAGAAGCTGATGGCCGAGACGTTCGACAAGAACATGATCGACAAGGACGAGTACCCGGCGACCGCTGCGATCGAGCAGCGCTGCGTGTGTATGGTGGCCGACCTGTTCCACGCCGAAGACCTGCGTGACGACGACCCCAACAGTGCGGTGGGGGTGTCGACCATCGGTTCCAGCGAGGCCGTCATGCTGGCGGGTCTGGCGATGAAGTGGCGCTGGCGGGAGAAGGTGGGCGAGGACTGGAAGGGCCGAACACCCAACCTGGTGATGGGATCGAACGTGCAGGTGGTGTGGGAGAAGTTCTGCCGGTACTTCGACGTCGAACCGCGCTACCTGCCGATGGCCGACGACCGCTACGTCATCACCCCCGAGCAGGTTCTGGATGCCGTCGACGAGGACACCATCGGCGTGGTGGCCATCCTGGGCACCACCTACACCGGTGAACTGGAGCCGATCGCCGAGATCTGCGCGGCGCTGGACAAGGTGGCCGCCGGTGGGGGCGACGGCACCAAGACCGGGGGCGTCGACATCCCCGTGCACGTCGACGCGGCCAGCGGCGGCTTCGTGGTGCCCTTCCTGCACCCCGACCTGGAGTGGGACTTCCGGCTGCCACGCGTGGTGTCGATCAACGTCAGCGGACACAAGTACGGGCTTACCTACCCGGGCATCGGCTTCGTGGTGTGGCGCAGTCCCGAGTACCTGCCCGAGGACCTCGTGTTCCGGGTCAATTACCTGGGCGGCGACATGCCGACGTTCACGCTGAACTTCTCGCGGCCCGGCAACCAGGTGGTGGGTCAGTACTACAACTTCCTTCGCCTCGGCCGGGGCGGGTATGCGCAGGTGATGCAGTCGCTTTCGCAGACCGCGCGATGGCTCGGCGATCAGCTCAGCGAGAGCAGACATTTCGTGGTGGTGGCCGATGGCTCGGCCATCCCCGTGGTCAGCTTCAAGCTGGCGGGTGATTTCGGTTACACCGAGTTCGACGTGTCGCAGGCGCTGCGGTCCTACGGCTGGCAGGTGCCGGCCTACACCATGCCCGAGGGTGCGACCGACGTCACGATGCTGCGCGTCGTCGTCCGGGAGGGCTTCTCCGCCGACCTGGCCAGGTCGCTCTACGACGACCTGGCGACCGTGTTGGCGCACCTCGACGAACTCAAGCCGCAGGGCCACTTCGACCACGAGCAGCCCTTCGCGCACTAGCCTCGGACCCGCGTCTGGGACAATCGGCCGTGGTGAGGAGACCATGCACACGACCGAACTGACCACCCCGGTGACGACCGCAGCCCCGCAGGCGGTCGTCGACCTCGACGCCATCGCCCACAACGTGCGGTTGCTGCGCGAGCGCGCAGGCAGCGCGCAGGTGATGGTCGTGGTCAAGGCCGACGGCTACGGTCACGGCGCCGTCGAGGTGGGGCGAGTCGCGCTGGCCGCGGGGGCGGCCGAGCTGGGCGTCGCGACGATCGACGAGGCGCTGGCACTGCGCCGAGCCGGCCTCACGGCTCCGGTGCTGGCCTGGTTGCACCCGCCGGGCGTCGACTTCGGCCCCGCGGTGACCGCCGGCGTGCAACTCGCGGTGTCCTCGGTGCGCCAGCTTTCCGACGTGCTCGACGCTGTCGAGCGGACCGGTCACCCGGCGACGCTGTCCATCAAGGTCGACACCGGGCTGAACCGCAACGGCGTCAGCCCGGCCGACTTCGCGGTGTTGCTCGCCGAGACCCAGCGTGCCCAGGCGGCCGAGGCCATCCGCCTGCGCGGCCTCATGTCGCACCTCGTCCACGGGGACGATCCCGACCACCCGCTCAACAGCGTTCAGGCGCAACGGCTCACAGAGATGCGCGACCAGGCCGCCGGGCAGGGCGTGCGGTTCGAGATCGTGCACCTGAGCAACTCGCCCGCCGCGATGACCCGACCCGACCTGGCATTCGACCTCGTCCGCCCGGGGATCGCCGTCTACGGGCAGACCCCGATCCCGCAGCGCGGTGACATGGGGTTGCGTCCCGCGATGACCGTGAAATCCCCTGTCGCACTGGTGCGTAAGGTGCGCGCCGGCGACGGCGTCTCCTACGGGCACACCTGGATCGCCGACCGCGACACCACACTGGCGCTGCTACCCGTCGGATACGCCGACGGCATCTTCCGCGGGTTGAGCAACCGCATCGAGGTGCTCATCAACGGCCGCCTGCACCGCAATGTGGGGCGGATCTGCATGGACCAGTTGGTGGTCGACGTCGGCCCCGACAGCGACGTTGCCGAGGGTGACGACGCGATCTTGTTCGGGCCCGGCGCCCATGGCGAACCCACTGCGCAGACCTGGGCCGACCTGCTGGGCACCATCAACTACGAGATCGTCACCAGCCCGCGCGGCCGCATCGTCCGGACCTATGCCCGATCGACAGGTGGAACCCGTTGAGCGACAGCGAGATCCAGCTACCGCGTGACCGTGGGGCGGGCGCACGCTGGCTGGCCGGGGCGGCGGGACTGAGCGCTGTCGGGTCCGCTGCGGGGCTGTCCGCCGCGCGCTCTCTGCGTCGCCGCGTCAGCAGCGACGACCCCTATGAGGGCGAAGACTTCGAGTTGCTCGACGTCGACCGCAGCTCGGTGGTCACCACGTTGGACGGGGTGTCGTTGGCGGTTCGCGAGGTCGGCCCGCAGGACGCGCCGCTGACCGTCGTGTTCGCACACGGGTTCTGCCTGCGCATGGGCGCCTTCCACTTCCAGCGTGCCCGGCTCACCGAACAGTGGGGCGACCAGGTCCGGATGGTGTTCTACGACCAGCGTGGGCACGGCCAGTCGGCGGAGGCGCCGCCGGAGAGCTACACCGTCACCCAGCTCGGACAGGACCTCGAGTCCGTGCTGGCGGTGACGGCGCCACGGGGCCCGGTGGTGCTCGTCGGTCATTCGATGGGCGGGATGACCGTGCTCTCGCACGCGCGCCAGTTCCCGCACCGCTACCCGACGCGCGTCGTGGGGGCCGCGATCATCGCCTCGGCGGCCGAAGGGGTGTCACGCTCCCCGCTCGGCGAGATCCTGAAGAACCCGGCGCTGGAAGCGGTGCAGTTCGCGGTGCGGTACGCCCCGAAGGCCGTGCACCGCACCCGCGGAGCCGCCAAAGCGGTGATCGCGCCGATCCTGCGGGCGGCATCGTACGGCGACGACAAGATCAGCCCCAGCGTGGTGGCCTTCTCCGAGCAGATGATGCACGAGACACCGATCGCCACGCTGGTCGAATTCCTGCATGCGCTCGAGGTGCACGACGAGTCCGACGGACTGGTGACGCTGGCGAAGGTGCCGACCCTCGTGGCGTGCGGCGACCGCGACCTGCTCACCTCGATGGACTACTCCCAGGCCATCGCGGCCGCGCTCCCGAAGGCCGAGCTGCTGATCGTCGGCGGCGCAGGCCACCTGGTTCAGCTCGAGCAGCCCGAAGTCATCAACGACGCCCTGGTGCGGCTGGTTGAGCGTGCGACACCGTCCAAGCTCGTAAGGCTCACCCGCCGCGTGCGCGAACGGGTCCGCAACTATGGGTGACCGCGCCTCGGGCACGGCCGAACTCGTCACCGCCGAAGACACGATCGCGTTGGGTGTCCGGCTCGGTGAGCAGCTCCTGCCGGGTGACGTCGTCGTGTTGTCCGGACCGCTCGGCGCCGGAAAAACCGTGCTGGCCAAGGGGATCGCGAAGGCGATGGACGTGGACGGCCCGGTGATCTCGCCGACCTTCGTACTAACGCGGGTGCACCGCGCGCGCCGACCCGGCACTCCGGCGATGATCCACGTGGACCTGTACCGGCTGCTCGACTGGGGTTCGGCCGAGGGTTCGGTCGACCTGCTGGCCGAACTGGACTCGCTGGATCTCGACACCGATCTCGATGACGCCGTCGTGGTCGTCGAGTGGGGCGAGGGCCTGGCCGAGAGACTTTCCGACCGCCACCTCGATGTCCGGCTCGAACGGGCCCGCGACACCGAGATCCGCACGGCGGTCTGGGAGTGGAGCGAGCCGTGACCCGCACGCACGGTGCAGGAGACACGATCGTGCTCGCGATCGACACCGCAACGCCCGCGGTCACCGCGGGCGTGGTCGTGCTCGACGGGCTCCAGGTACTGGCCGAACGCGTCACGGTCGATGCCAGGGCGCATGCCGAACAACTCACACCCAATGCGGTCGGCGCGCTCGCCGACGCCGGGATCAGCGTGAGCGAGCTCGGTGCGGTGGTGGTCGGATGCGGGCCCGGCCCGTTCACCGGCCTGCGGGTCGGCATGGCGAGCGCCGCCGCCTACGGGCATGCGCTCGGTCTGCCGGTCCACGGCGTGTGCAGCCTCGACGCGATCGGCGTCGAGACCGTCGGAGAGGCACTGGTGGTGACCGACGCCCGCCGCCGGGAGGTGTACTGGGCGCGCTACCGCGACGGTGTGCGCACCGCCGGGCCTGCCGTCGACTCACCCGCCGAGGTGCCGGGCGCCGAGGATGCGCTGGCCCGGCCGCCGGTGTACCCGAGGGTGGTTGGCCTGGTGCGAGCCGTGCCGGACTGGACGGCCGAACCGGCGCCGTTGATTCCGCTCTACCTGCGGCGCCCCGACGCCAGACCCGCGGTGGTGAAGCGGTGAGCATCGCGTACGGACCCCTGGGGCCCTTCGATGCCGCGCGGTGTGCGGAGCTGGAGGCACAGTTGTTCGACGGCGACGACCCTTGGCCCGAGCGGGCGTTCCTCGCCGAGCTCAAGGCCGAACACATCCGATACGTCGCGGCCCGCGACGGTGACAAGCTCGTCGGCTACGCCGGAATCGCCCGGTTGGGCCGAAAGACGCCCTATGAGTACGAGATTCACACCATCGGGGTCGATCCCGCCTATCACCGGCAGGGCATCGGCAAGCGGATGCTGACCGATCTGCTCGAGCACGCCGAGGGTGGCACCGTCTTCCTCGAGGTGCGCACCGACAACGTGCCCGCCATCTCGCTGTACGAAAGCCTCGGCTTCGTCAACGTCGGCCTGCGCAAGCGCTACTACCGGGCCAGCGGCGCCGACGCGTATACGATGAGGCGAGACCCACCGAGCCCTGCGAGACAACAGACACCGTGATCATCCTGGCCATCGAGAGCTCGTGTGACGAAACCGGTGTCGGCATCGCGGAACTGGGCGCCGACGGGTCGGTCCGTCTGCTCGCCGACGAGGTGGCCTCCAGCGTCGACGAGCACGCCCGGTTCGGCGGCGTCGTCCCCGAGATCGCCTCGCGCGCACACTTGGAGGCGCTGGGCCCGACCATGCGGCGCGCGCTGACGACCGCGGGCATCGCGAGGCCCGACGTCGTCGCGGCGACGATCGGGCCCGGTCTGGCGGGTGCGCTGCTGGTCGGCGTCGCCGCGGCCAAGGCCTACGCGGCGGCCTGGCAGGTGCCGTTCTACGCCGTCAACCACCTCGGCGGGCATCTGGCCGCCGACGTCTACGACCACGGCCCGTTGCCGGAGAGCATCGGCCTGCTGGTGTCGGGCGGGCACACCAACCTGCTGCACGTGCGATCGCTGGGCGAGCCGATCATCGAACTGGGCAGCACCGTCGACGACGCGGCGGGGGAGGCGTACGACAAGGTGGCCCGGCTGCTGGGGCTCGGCTATCCAGGCGGCAAGGTGCTCGACGACCTGGCTCGTGAGGGTGACCGCGAGGCGATCGTGTTTCCACGAGGCATGACCGGCCCGCGCGACGAGCCCTATGCCTTCAGCTTCTCCGGTCTGAAGACGGCGGTCGCGCGCTACGTGGAGAAACGGGCGAGTCATCCCGACTACAACCGGGCCGACGTGGCGGCCGGCTTCCAGGAGGCGGTTGCCGGCGTGCTGACGCGCAAAGCGGTGCGGGCGTGCGAGCAACTGGACGTCGACACGCTGCTGATCGCCGGAGGGGTCGCGGCCAACTCGCGGCTGCGGGAACTGGCCGCGCAACGGTGTGCGGACCAGGGGTTGACGCTGCGGATTCCGCGTCCGCGGCTGTGCACCGACAACGGTGCGATGATCGCGTCGTTCGCCGCGCACCTGATCGCCGCGGGCGCCGGACCGTCGCCGCTGGACGCCGCCAGCGATCCGGGATTGCCGGTGGTTCGCGGACAGGTCGCCTGACCCGCACAACCCCAGCCTTGAGTGCTAGCACTCTCGTGTATAGAGTGCTAGGTGGCAGGCGGCCAACCCCTGCGCCGGCACCCGCGACGACGGCGTATGGCTCGGGCGTTATGCCGAACACCTGGTAACTGAGGTCCGGGATCCCCCGGATCGACACCCGAACTAGTGGAGGGCTCCATCGTGGCGAGCGTGAACATCAAGCCACTCGAGGACAAGATCCTCGTACAGGCCAACGAGGCCGAGACCACGACCGCTTCCGGTCTGGTCATCCCGGACACCGCCAAGGAGAAGCCGCAGGAAGGCACCGTGGTCGCCGTCGGCCCCGGCCGCTGGGACGACGAGGGCGAAAAGCGCATCCCGCTGGACGTCTCGGAGGGCGACACCGTCATCTACAGCAAGTACGGCGGCACCGAGATCAAGTACAACGGCGAGGAGTACCTGATCCTGTCGGCGCGCGACGTGCTGGCAGTCGTCAACAAGTAAGCACCCGTGTACCGCCCCGGAAGTCCCCGTCATCACGGGTGATTTCCGGGGCGGCATGCGTACTAACGGAAGACAACGATGAGCAAGCAGATTGAGTTCAACGAAACTGCGCGTCGCGCAATGGAGGCCGGTGTCGACAAGCTCGCCGACGCGGTGCGGGTGACCCTGGGCCCGCGCGGTCGCAACGTGGTGCTGGCCAAGTCCTGGGGCGGGCCCACCGTCACCAACGACGGCGTGACCATCGCGCGCGAGATCGACTTGGAGGACCCGTTCGAGAACCTCGGCGCGCAGCTGGTGAAGTCGGTGGCCACCAAGACCAACGACGTCGCGGGCGACGGCACCACGACGGCCACCGTGCTGGCACAGGCGATCATCAAGGCGGGGCTTCGCAACGTCGCCGCGGGCGCCAACCCCATCGCACTCGGCTCGGGAATCGCCAAGGCCGCCGACGCAGTGTCGGAGGCCCTGCTGGCCTCGGCCACCCCGGTGTCGGACAAGAACGGCATCGCCCAGGTCGCGACGGTCTCGTCGCGGGACCAGCAGGTCGGCGAGTTGGTCGGCGAGGCGATGACCACGGTCGGCGCCGACGGTGTGGTGTCCGTCGAGGAGTCCTCGACGCTGAGCACCGAACTGGAGATCACCGAGGGTGTCGGCTTCGACAAGGGTTACCTGTCGGCCTACTTCATGACCGACTTCGACGCCCAGGAGGCGGTGCTCGAGGATGCGCTGGTGCTGATGCACCGCGAGAAGATCAGCTCGCTGCCCGACCTGCTTCCGCTGCTGGAGAAGGTCGCCGAGGCGGGCAAGCCGCTGTTGATCGTCGCCGAAGACGTTGAGGGCGAGGCGTTGTCGACGCTGGTCGTCAACGCCATCCGCAAGACCCTGAAGGCCGTCGCGGTCAAGGCGCCGTTCTTCGGTGACCGTCGCAAGGCGTTCCTCGACGACCTCGCCGTGGTGACCGGCGGGCAGGTCGTCAACCCCGACGTCGGGCTCGTGCTGCGTGAGGTCGGCCTCGAGGTGCTCGGCACCGCCCGGCGCGTCGTGGTGGACAAGGACAGCACGGTGATCGTCGACGGCGGTGGTACCAAGGACGCGATCGAGGCGCGCAAGGCTCAGCTGCGGGCCGAGATCGAGGGCAGCGACTCGGACTGGGACCGCGAGAAGCTCGAGGAGCGGTTGGCCAAACTGGCCGGCGGCGTTGCCGTCATCAAGGTCGGCGCGGCCACCGAGACCGACCTGAAGAAGCGCAAGGAAGCCGTCGAGGACGCGGTCGCGGCGGCCAAGGCCGCGGTCGAGGAGGGCATCATCGCCGGCGGCGGCGCCGCCCTGGTCAAGGCGCGTAGCTCCCTGGACACGTTGCGCGGCGAGCTGACCGGTGACGAGCGGCTAGGGCTCGAGGTGTTCGCCTCAGCGCTGTCCTCGCCGCTGTACTGGATCGCCACCAACGCCGGCCTGGATGGCTCCGTTGTCGTGAACAAGGTCACCGAACTTCCTGCGGGACAAGGCTTCAACGCCGCAACCCTGGAGTACGGCGATCTGTCGGCCGACGGTGTGGTCGATCCGGTCAAGGTGACCCGCTCGGCGGTGCTCAACGCCGCGTCGGTCGCCCGGATGGTGCTCACCACCGAGACGGCGATTGTCGAGAAGCCTGCCGAGGAGGAGGACGACGGCCACGGCCACGGCCATGGCCATCACCACCACTGACCATCACCACCACTGAGTAGTGACGAACGGCGCCCCCGGTCCTGTTGGGCCGGGGGCGCGTTCGTGGTGCAGTGGCCGGACGGATGTGCGCGAAATTAGCTAAATCGCAAATTCCACACCATCGGCCCTGGCTAACGGGTTACTTTAGACGCTCGTAGACCAGCTCGGTGGGCTGCCGGACGAACGGAACGGTGCCCTGGAGCACAGGTTTGTTCGAGAAGGGGGACCACTGATGATCACACTGTTGAGGAGACTTGTAGTCAGCACCTTGGTGACGGCCGTCGCCATGATCGGTCTGGCGACCGCGCCGGCGCTCGCGCAGAACCGCAACGTCGTCATCGTCAACGAAACGCGGCACACGATGGTCGAGTTCTACGCCTCGAACATCGGCCGCGACACCTGGGAGGAAGACATCCTCGGCCAGGACGTGCTGCCGGTCGGCCAGTCGGTCAACATCAACATCGACGACGGCAGCGGGGCCTGCCTGTACGACTTCAGAGCGATCTTCGATGACGGCGACGAGCTCGTGCGTAATCGCATCGACGTGTGCTCGATCAGTACGTACCGCTACACCGAGGAATAACGTCCCCTGGCATAGAGGGGCGCACCCGGCCGTCAGGCCCCTCGGGGCGCGTACATGATCACCGCGACTCCGGCCAGGCAGATCGACGCGCCGATGATGTCCCAGCGGTCGGGGCGGAAACCGTCGAGCACCACACCCCACAGCAGCGACCCGGCGACGAAGACGCCACCGTATGCCGCGAGAATCCGGCCGAAGTGCGCGTCGGGTTGCAGGGTGGCGACGAAGCCGTAGAGGCCGAGGGCAATGACTCCCAGGCCCGCCCACAGCCATCCGCGATGCTCGCGCACCCCTTGCCACACCAGCCACGCACCACCGATCTCCGCAAGCGCTGCCAGCGCGAAGAGCACGATCGAACGCACCACCATGGGCTAGGACTCTATGGGACGGTGCGTTGGCCGCGCGGCGCTGACGGCCTCGGTGAGCGCGTCGAGCACACCGGTACGTGATTCGGGCACGCTGACCGACATCACGACATCGGAACCCGACGCTGTGAACCGGAAGTCGAAGAACGTACAGCATTCCGTCTCCCGCGCCGCCAACTCGCGCGCGGTCTTCTCGGCATCGGCCGCCACCACCAGCACCAGCTTCGTCGCGCCGGTGCGCGTGTAGCCCAGCACCGAGTCGCGGAACAGCGCCGCGAACTCGGCCACCCGCAGGGGTTGCTCGGCGGTCGGCAACGAACATGAGTCGGGCACCCATGTCGAGAGTTTTGGTAGCGATTCGATCCGGGCGGCCCGAATTGCGTTGAGAATCACCAGCACCTCGGCCAGTTCATGGATGAAGACCACGGTCGCCAAGCCGAGCACGCCGAAGGCGGCCAACGGAATCAACGTCGCGATGAGGGCCAGCGACAGGCCGATGTTCTGCACCATGATGCGACGGGCCCGGCGGCTGTGGGTCAGCACCTGCGGCAGATGTCGCAGGTCCTCACCCATGAGCGCGACGTCGGCGGTCTCGATGGCCACGTCGGTTCCCATGGCGCCCATGGCGATTCCGATGTCCGCCGTTGCCAGCGCGGGTGCGTCGTTGACACCGTCACCGACCATCGCGACGGGACGTCCCCGCGAGAGTTCGGCGAGCAATCGGGCCTTGTCCTCGGGCAAGAGTTCGGCGTGGACGGTGTCGATACCCGCTTCGGCGGCGAGCGCCTCGGCGGTGCGCCGGTTGTCACCCGTGAGCATCGCCACCTCAGCCCCCATCCGCCGCAACTGCGCTACCACCTCGGCGGCCTCCGGTCGCAGCTCGTCGCGGACGGCGATGGCTGCCAACACCTCGGCGTCGCGTTCGAGGAGCACGACCGTAGCGCCTGCAGCCTGCAGTCGTACGACGTCGTCGGCGAGCGGGCCCGGATCGATCCAACCCGGCTTGCCGAGCCGAAGAGCGGATTCGCCCACCTGGCCGGTGATCCCGTGTCCGGCACGCGCGGACACACCGGCGGCCGGCGCCACGTCGTCGCCCGCAGCCGCCATGATCGCCTGGGCAAGCGGATGCTCGCTGCGCGACTCCACACCGGCGGCCATCCGCAACGCGTCCGTCTCGCTGATCCCGGAGGTGGTCACCGTCTCGATGACCTGCGGGCTGTTCTGGGTCAGTGTGCCGGTCTTGTCGAGGGCGATGACGGCGATGCGGCCCAACTCCTCGACGGCCGCCCCACCTTTGACGAGCGCACCCTGCCGGCTGGCAGCGCCGATGGCGGCCACGACGGTCAGCGGCACGGCGATGGCCAGGGCGCAGGGCGACGCCGCCACCAGGACCACGAGCGCCCGCTCCACCCAGACCGCTGGTTCGCCGAAAAGCGAACCGACACCGGCAACGGCCGCCGAAAGCGCCATGATCGCCGGGACGAGTGGACGGGCTATCCGGTCGGCCAGCCGTTGTCCGGAACCCTTGCGCTCCTGGGCGTCTTCGACGATGTGCACGATGCGCGCCAGTGAACTGTCCGAGGCGAGCGAGCTGACGGTGACTTCGATTGCGCCACCGCCGGTTATCGCACCGGCGTGCACCTCGCTGCCCGGCCCCGCCTCGACCGGCACCGACTCGCCCGTGATGGCCGACAGATTCAGGCTGGTGCTGCCCGCGGAGATGACACAGTCAGTGGCCGCGCGCTCGCCCGGCCGCAACACCATCACGTCGCCGACCACGAGCTCGCCCGGAGCGACAGTCATTTCGTGTCCGTCGCGGAGCACCGACACCGTCGGCGGCACGAGCGACAAGAGCGCGCGCAGCCCTCGGCGGGTGCGGGTCACCGCGTAGTGCTCGAGACCCTCGGCGATCGAGAACAGGATGGCGAGCAGTGCCGCCTCGGCGATCTGACCAAGCGCGACCGCCCCGATGGCCGCGATAGTCATCAAGGTGCCGACGCCGACGCGGCCATGTCTGAGATTGCGCACCGCCGCGGGGACGAACGTCGCTGCGCCGGCGGCGACGGCGGCCAATTCGATCGCCATCGCCACGCCCGGTGATCCGAGCCGACCGACGAGCCATCCTGCGAGTAGCAATACCGCTGCCAGCGCGGCCAGCTGCAACTCCCGTACGTGCCAGAGTTTCTCGGGACCCGCTTCGTCGCCCTGTTGAGTGCCGCAGCAATCGTCACACATGGCCGCTCTCCGGCGTCGCGGCTAGAGCCATCACGGTTTCGGCCAGCGCCCGGCCGCGTTCGGTGAGTCGATAGATGACCAACCGGCCCTGCCGTCGCGAGGTCACCATGCCCGCGACCTTGAGCTGGCGCAGATGGTGTGAGACCAGGTTCTGTGGCTGGCCCACGACCCAGGCCATATCGCAGACGCACGTCTCCTGACCGCGCAGCAGCGCAGCAGCGATCGTCAGTCGGGTCGGATCGCCCAAGGACCGGGCCGCCGCCGCCGCGTATTCCACCGTGTCCGCGGCAGGCAACGACGCACGGATCTCCTCGGCGTGCGGCAGATCAAGGCACAGCAGGTCGCAGTTGTCGTCGGGCGGGTCGCTCATGTTCACATACTAATGAATGTTGATATGACTACGGGTCAAGGGGCTTGCGGGCGACGAGGCGTTCGACCAGTCCCACCTTGAAGCGCTCGACCTGTTCGACGTCCATGCCCGCGGCCCGCACCCGAATTGAGGGCCGGCGCAGGAAGTGTTCGCCACCGAGCGGCACGGTGAACGTCTCCAGGAAACGCTGCACACCGCGCACGATCCGCGATGTGCTCGCGATGTGGTCGACGAGGATCAGCTTTCCGCCCGGTCGCAACACCCGGGTCATCTCGTTGATGGCCTTGACGTGGTTCGGGATCGCGCACAGCCCGAATGTGCAGACGACGGTGTCGAAGGAGGCGTCGGGGAACGGAAGCGAATGAGCGTCGGCCTGCTGCAGGGTGGCGGCGCGTCCCAGCTCGGCCGCGCGTTCGCGCGCTACGTCGAGCATGGCATCGCTCCAGTCGATACCGGTCAGCGTGACGTCTGTGGGGTAGGCCTCGAGGTTGAGCCCGGTGCCGACAGCGACCTCCAGCACCTCGCCGGTGGCTTGCCCGCACGCCCACGCTCTTGAGTCGCCGAACAGGTGCCGGTCGAAGAAGCCCATCTGCCGGTCATAGGAGCGCGAGTGCTTGTCCCAATAGCGTTGCCAACGGGCGGTCCGGTTGTCGGTCGAAGTCACGGTGATTCAACTCCTCTCGTTGTCTCGAGGATACGAATACCTGTCAGCGACGATCACCGGGACGATCGGGCACGATCGCCGTGCGAGCCCCGCGGGCTAGATTTCGGCTATGACACAACTGTCGCGATGGTCGGCTGTGCGCATCGCCGTCCTGCTCGCCGGTGTGATCACGCTCAGCCTGTTCACCGCGTGTACCGGCACGCCGGATCGGCCCGCTCAGGCTCCGGGCGGAACGGCCGAAGTCGCCGGGGCGCCTCCGCCGCAGGACATGCCCCAGCCGCCGACGGCCGAGCGCGACGTGGTGAGGACCGCGTCGATGACCATCACGGTGGCCGATCCCACCGAGGCCGCGGACAACGCCGCCGCAATCGTCGACGACATGCAGGGGCGGGTCGACAGCCGCTCCGACGACGCCGGCTCGGGCACCGGCAGGGCCCACACCTCGGTGGTCCTCCGGGTGCCCGCCGCCGCCCTCGACGAGGCAATGGCCCGACTCAAGGCGCTGGGCACCGTCGAACGCGCCGAGATCACCACCGAGGACGTCACCACGCAGCGCGTCGACCTCGACGCCCGGATCAGGGCGCTGCAGACCTCGGTCGACCGGTTGCTCGCGATGATTCGCGACGCCGACGATCCCGACGCGCTGATCAAGGCAGAGGACGCGTTGTCGGAGCGCCAGGCCGAACTCGACAGCCTGCGTGCACAACGGGAGGCCCTCGGCGACCGCATCGACTACAGCACCGTCGATGTCAGCTTCGTCGCCGCCACGATCGGCGGGCCGGCGCCCGAGGAGTACCGCGGTTTTCTGGGCCAGATCGAGCGGGGATGGGACGCCCTGGTGTCCGTGGTCGGCAACCTGGTTCTGCTGTTCGGTCTGCTGCTGCCCTGGCTGGGGGTGGCCGCTGTCGCCGCAGGCATCGCCTTCGGCGTCGTGCGACTGTTCACCCGCCGATCCTCATCCGGCGGCGCCGAGACCGCGCCCGCCCGTCAGTCGGCGGGTGAGGACTGAGACCTCGTCACCCGCTCAGGACGCGCGCCGGATGCCGCGTTTGAGCAAAAGCTCACGCTCGGATTCCGACAGCCCGCCCCAGATGCCGTAGGGCTCGCCCACGGCCAGCGCGTGGGAGCGACACTGGGCGATCACCGGGCAACGCCGGCACATCTCCTTGGCACGCATTTCCCGCTGCGCGCGTGCGCGGCCCCGCTCGCCGTCGGGATGGAAGAACATCGACGAGTCGACGCCCCGGCAAAGTCCGGCCATCTGCCAATCCCAGATATCGGCGTTGGGCCCGGGAAGTTGTTGTGGCTGTGGCATTGGAAAACCCCTCTCTACGCATCGATTTCGTGATCGAACGAATGCGTGAGTTTCAAACCCGATCCGAGCACAAGTCGCCGATGACGGCTCGTGCACACAACGTAGAGGCGCTTAGGAAATTCCGTCAATAGCCCGAACATGTGCTCATCGACATAACGGCAGGCCAAGAATTTACACGCCGTTCATCTTTGCGACGCTTCAGCAACTCGAACGGTGCTACGCAAACGTAGCCGACTCGACGCGGTTCCGCATTTCTGCTGTTCGCGTTAATTCGTCTATTTCCAGTTATTTCGCCTGGCTTACATGGAGTTAACATCGTCAGCACCAACTGTTAACTTCTCGCCGATGCCCGCCGCCTTTACCGCTGCCCGATCGCCCGATTGATAGCGTCGCGACTCGATGTCCGTGGACGAGGTGCTGGCCAACGTCGCGTTCGGCGACGACCCGGGTCGGTGGCCGCTGCCCGCGGCCTCGTCGGCGCGCGAACTGTGGTTGCGGGCCGTCGCCGCGGGCGGACAGGGCCGCTATGCCAGCGCCCGCGCCGATCTCGCACGGCTGTGCCGCACCCGCGGCGGCGCCGAACCGCAGGCATCGTTGGTGTCGCTCGCCCACAGCACATGGGCCTCCTTCTTGAGACAACTCGGCGGGCACACCGAGGCCCGCTCGTGGGACGGCCGGGCGGTGGTGCTCGGGCGACTGGACCCGGAGGCGACCGCGGACGCGTTGATCGGCCTGGCCGCCGACGCGCTCGGCGTCGGCCGGCTCGCTGCTTCTTCGACGGCTTTGCAGCGCGCCGGCGATGTGGCCAGGGGAACGCCAAGGCTGCGGGTGCGTCAGGCGTGGGTATCGGCCGAACTGGCGATGGTGCGTGGTGAGGGTCCCCCGGCCGTCGACCATGCCGAGCGCGCCGTGGCGCATGCCCGGGACTTCGGATCGGCCCGCCATGCGGTCAAGTCGTCGCTGGTGCTGGCGGCCGCCCGGTGCAGCTGCGGTGATCTCGACACCGCCCGCTCGGTGGCCGACACCGCGTTGGAGGAAACCGACCGACTCGGAATGATCCCGCTGCGCTGGGCGTTGGCCAGCCTGCTGGTCGACATCGGCAGCGCGCGGCACTCGCCCGAGGAGATGGTTCGGCTGCGCGACGACTGCGCCATTACAGTGCGGCAACGGGGCGGTCTGTGGTCGGTGCGGTGACCGGGTCGCCGCACAACCGAAAGTTATTGTTTAGCTGAGCCACCCCTCGGGTTGAGGCCCGTTCGTAACGTTGGAGAGATCGCCTGCGATGACAAATTCGGGAGAACGTCTCGATGCTGTCGTTGCTGAGGCTGTGGCAGGGAACCGTGACGCACTCCGGGAGGTGCTGGAGACCATCCGTCCGATCGTTGTTCGGTACTGCCGGGCAAGGGTCGGGTCGACCGAACGTAGTGGCCTCTCAGCAGACGACGTTGCGCAGGAGGTTTGCTTGGCCGCCATCACGGCGCTGCCGCGTTACAAGGATCAGGGACGCCCGTTCCTGGCCTTCGTCTACGGCATTGCCGCCCACAAGGTTGCTGACGCGCATCGCGCAGCGGCCAGGAACCGCTCAGACCCGACCGATGTCGTGCCGGAGCGATCCTCGCTGGACGCCGGCCCAGAGCAGATGGCCCTCGACGCTGAAGCGTCCGCCCGGATGAACAAGCTGCTGGCCGTGCTGCCCGACAAGCAGCGCGAGATCCTCATTCTTCGCGTGGTGGTCGGCATGAGCGCCGAGGAGACCGCCGACGCCGTCGGTAGCACGCCGGGTGCGGTGCGCGTCGCCCAGCATCGTGCGTTGGCGCGGTTGAAGGCCCAGATCATCTCGACGGGGCCCGAGCATGCCTGACTTCGGACGATGGACTTCAAACGGGGGCGATCCCTCGCTCAACGAGATCAACCGCACCGATCGGTTCCTCGATTCGCTTGCCGCACAGCAGTCGGTGTACTCAACCGATCCGGGTGAGGCCGAGTTGGCGAATCTGCTCGCCGGTTGGCGTGACGAGGTTCGGGACGCGCCGCTGACCGCGGCGCTGACACCGCGCGATGCGGTGCTGGCGCTGGACCGGGCGACGATGTCGCGCCGACGCACGCGTACGTCACTGGCGGTCGTCGGATCGCTGGCCGCTGCCGTGCTGTGCCTCGGCGGCTTCGGTGCGGTGATCGCCGGTGCCGGACCGGGCGACGCGCTCTACGGCTTGCGCACGATGCTGTTCGGCGAGCAGCAGGCCCGCGACGACGCGGTGGTGCTGGCCGCGCAGACCCAACTGGCCGAGGTCGAGCAGCTGATCGAGCAGGGTCGGTGGGAGGCCGCGCAGGACAAGCTGCAGACGGTGACCACGACCGTCGCGACGGTCGACGACAACCAGCGCAAGGAAGAACTGGTCAGCCAGTGGCAGGAGCTGACGGTCAAGGTGGAGGCGAAGGACCCCGAGGCCACCATCCCGCCGGGTGCTCCGCTGCCGCAGTTACCCGTGATCGTCCTGCCCGGATCGGGCGCCGAGGTGACGTCGCCGGTCACGGTCACCACCACGCCGGGCGACGAGGTCACCTCACCGTCCGCGCCGCCCACCTCGGTGCCGTCGACGTCCCCGACGTCCCCGACTTCACCGACGTCAGGGCCGTCCACGCCGCTGCCGACGCCCTCCGGTCAGCTGCCGACGCCGTCCGGTCAGCTGCCGACGCCGTCCGCGCCATTGCCGACCCCCTCGCCGTCGCCTAGGCAGCAGCCCACGCCAACCACGCCGTCGGCGACGACTCCGTTGTCGACACCGCAGCCGACCTTGACATCCACAGTGGCCGCACCGACGGAAGCGCCGTCGCCGACATCGAGCGTGCGGCCCTCAGAGGTGGCGCAGGAGGAACCGTCGGAGGAGGCTCCGGTGGTTCAGGTACCGCAGACGGTGGTCACCACCACGATCGTGCTACCCGATCCGGACAGCGACCCGAGCGGATAGGGACGACCTGTGACCGACGCTCAGCGGTAGCCGTCGGTCTCCGAGGTCGCCTCGTTGAGCGACGCGTCGGCGTAGCCACGGCAGTAGTCCCAGGTCACGTAAGCGTCCGGCTCCGGATCGTAGGCCGGCTCGTGCGGACGTACGGTGCCGTCGACCAGCAGTTGCAGCAGGTTCGCGCGCAACATGTCCCAGTCGTGGTAGTGATCCTGCTGGCATTCGTCGCAGCAGACCACCAGGCCGCGGATCCCCTTGTGCGCCAGAAGCGCCTCGTAGACCGCCAGGTCGGCCAGGTCGGCCTCGACCGCGGTGCGCTCCTGCGGATCCAGCGGCTGACCGGGCTCCAGGGCGTCCAGGGCCGCCGAGGGGTCGCACGGGTCGTCGGCGAACGGGTCGGGCGGCAAACCCGGTGGCAGGTGATCACGCACGAGTCCACACTACGCAGCCACCGTCAGATCGCGCCAGCCGTTGAGCGGCATGGCGCACCCGTGTTCGACCCCCAGTGTGGCACCGAACCGCAGACGTCATTGTCGATAAGATGGGCGTCTAGCTCGACGACTGTGCTCGGCTGTGTTTTGTTACGGAAGGCCCCATCCATGTCGATCGCCGAAAGCGCCATCCCCATCGCGGTGCCGGTCCCGACCGGCGGCGATGACCCGACGAAAATCGCGATGCTCGGCCTGACCTTCGACGATGTGCTGCTGCTGCCCGCGGCCTCCGATGTGGTGCCCGCGACCGCCGACACCTCCAGCCAGCTGACCCGCCGGATCCGGTTGAAGGTGCCGCTGGTCAGTTCGGCGATGGACACCGTGACCGAGGCGCGGATGGCCATCGCGATGGCCCGGTCGGGCGGCATGGGCGTGCTGCACCGCAACCTGCCGGTGGCCGAGCAGGCCGGTCAAGTGGAGACGGTCAAGCGCTCGGAGGCCGGCATGGTCACCGATCCCGTCACGTGCTCGCCGGACAACACGTTGGCCGAGGTCGACGCGATGTGCGCGCGGTTCCGCATCTCCGGTCTGCCTGTCGTCGACGATACCGGTGCGCTTGTCGGGATCATCACCAACCGCGACATGCGTTTCGAAGTCGACCAGTCCAAGCCCGTTTCCGAGGTGATGACCAAGGCGCCACTGATCACCGCGCACGAAGGCGTCTCGGCCGAAGCTGCGCTGGGGCTGTTGCGCCGCAACAAGATCGAGAAACTCCCGATCGTCGACGGCGGGGGCAAGCTGACCGGACTCATCACCGTCAAGGACTTCGTCAAGACCGAGCAGTTCCCGTTGGCCACCAAGGACAGCGATGGCCGGCTGCTGGTCGGCGCCGCCGTCGGGGTGGGTGAGGACGCCTGGACGCGCGCGATGACGTTGGCCGATGCCGGCGTCGACGTACTGGTCGTCGACACCGCCCACGCCCACAACCGCGGCGTGCTGGACATGGTGCGTCGCGTGAAGAGCACGGTCGGCGACCGCGTCGACGTGATCGGCGGCAACGTTGCGACGCGCGCCGCGGCGGCCGCACTGGTCGAATCGGGCGCCGATGCGGTGAAGGTGGGCGTCGGTCCCGGCTCGATCTGCACCACCCGCGTGGTCGCCGGAGTCGGCGCGCCGCAGATCACCGCGATCTTGGAGGCAGTGGCAGCCTGTCGTCCTTACGGTGTGCCGGTGATCGCCGACGGCGGGTTGCAGTACTCGGGTGACATCGCCAAGGCCCTCGCCGCGGGCGCGTCGACGGCGATGCTCGGGTCCCTGCTGGCCGGCACTGCGGAGTCGCCGGGTGAGCTGATCTTCGTCAACGGCAAGCAGTTCAAGAGCTACCGCGGCATGGGCTCGCTGGGCGCCATGCAGGGCCGCGGTGCGGCGGGCAACCTGCGCGGCTCGTATTCCAAGGACCGCTATTTCCAGGACGATGTGCTCTCCGAGGACAAGCTGGTGCCCGAGGGCATCGAGGGCCGGGTACCGTTTCGTGGTCCGCTGGCGACGGTGATCCACCAGCTCACCGGCGGCCTGCGTGCGGCCATGGGGTACACCGGCGCGGCGAGCATCGAACAGCTTCAGCAGGCGCAGTTCGTCCGGATCACCGCCGCGGGGCTCAAGGAGAGCCATCCGCACGACATCACCATGACCGTCGAGGCGCCCAACTACTACACCCGCTAGGACGGTCATGCGCGACCTGGTTGAGATCGGCATGGGCAGAACCGCCCGCCGCACATACGAACTCGACGACATCAACATCGTTCCGTCCCGGCGGACCCGTTCGTCGAAGGATGTCTCGACGGCCTGGCAGCTCGACGCCTACCGCTTCGAGATCCCGGTGTTGTCACACCCGACCGATGCGCTGGTGTCGCCGGAGTTCGCCATCGAGTTGGGCCGGCTAGGCGGCCTGGGAGTGCTCAACGGCGAGGGCCTGATCGGCAGGCACGCCGACGTCGAGGCAAAGATCGCGCAGGTGGTCGAGAAGGCAGCGGCTGCCTCCGCCGAACCGTCCGCGGCGATCCGGATGCTCCAGCAACTGCATGCCGCACCGCTCGACCCGGACCTGCTGGCCGCGGCCGTCGGGCGGATCCGCGACGCCGGCGTGACGACGGCGGTGCGCGTCAGCCCGCAGAACGCCCGTGCGCTGACCCCGGGTCTGGTGGCCGCCGGCATAGACCTCCTGGTGATCCAGGGCACGATCATCTCCGCCGAACGCGTCAACCAGGATCACGCAGGCGGTGAGCCGCTCAATCTCAAGACCTTCATCTCCGAACTGGACGTGCCGGTGGTCGCCGGTGGGGTGCTCGACCACCGCACCGCGTTGCACCTGATGCGTACGGGCGCGGCGGGTGTGATCGTCGGTTACGGCTCGACGAGCGGAGTCACCACAAGCGACGAGGTGCTCGGCATCAGCGTGCCGATGGCCACCGCGATCGCCGACGCCGCCGCCGCGCGCCGTGAGTACCTCGACGAGACGGGCGGGCGCTACGTCCACGTGCTCGCCGACGGCGACATGCACAGCTCCGGTGACCTGGCCAAGGCAATCGCGTGCGGGGCCGACGCCGTGGTCCTCGGCACGCCACTGGCCAGCGCGGCCGAGGCATTGGGCGACGGTTGGTTCTGGCCGGCCGCCGCGGCGCACCCCTCGCTGCCGCGCGGTGCGTTCCTGCAGGTGGCGGTCGGCGAGCGGCCGTCGCTCGAGCAAGTGCTCACCGGACCGTCCGACGATCCGTTCGGTTCGCTCAACCTCGTCGGCGGCCTGCGCCGCTCCATGGCCAAGGCCGGGTACTGCGACCTCAAGGAGTTCCAGAAGGTCGGGCTGACGGTCGGGAGCTGAGGCGCCGCTCTCTAGGCTGGTGCGGTGCTCTTCATCTTCGGTCTCGGCACCAAACAGAAGCTCCTCGGGGCGGGGGAGGTGCGGACCTGCCCACGCTGCCACAACACCACGCAATGGTCGAGGATGCGGCAGTTCAAGCAGTTCACGCTGTTCTTCGTCCCGATTGCCCGCTGGAACCGCCGGCAGTTCGAGCTGTGCGGCATCTGCGGAGCAGCCATCTGAGGGGGAACTTCTTTACAAGTTAGGCATCCCTGTCATGAAGCTACCTCTCGGTAACGCCATAATGGGCCGATGCAGCCTGACTATGACGTTCTGGTGATCGGCTCCGGTTTCGGCGGCAGCGTCACCGCGCTGCGGCTGACCGAGAAGGGCTACCGCGTCGGCGTCCTGGAAGCCGGCAGGCGCTTCGCCGACGAGGACTTCGCCAAGACGTCGTGGAACCTGCGGAAATTCCTGTGGGCACCGCGTCTCGGGATGTACGGCATCCAGCGCATCCACCTGCTGCGCAATGTCATGATCCTGGCCGGTGCGGGAGTCGGCGGCGGATCGCTGAACTACGCCAACACCCTCTACGTGCCCCCCGATCCGTTCTTCAACGATCCCCAGTGGAAGGACATCACCGACTGGCGCGCCGAGTTGATGCCGCACTACGACCAGGCGCAGCGGATGCTCGGCGTGGTGACCAATCCGACCTTCACTGATGCCGACCGGGTGATGAAGGCGGTCGCAGACGACATGGGCGTCGGAGACACGTTCGTGCCCACGCCGGTCGGGGTCTTCTTCGGTCCCGACGGCACCAAGGCGCCGGGTCAGAAGGTGCCCGACCCCTACTTCGGCGGTGCAGGCCCCGAACGCACCGGCTGCATCGAGTGCGGCTCGTGCATGACCGGTTGTCGCTACGGCGCCAAGAACACTCTGCTCAAGAACTACCTCGGCCTCGCCGAAAGTGCTGGCGCGCAAGTCATTCCGATGACCACCGTCACCGGCTTCGAGCAGCGGCCCGACGGATTGTGGGAGGTGCGCACCGCCAGAACGGGTGCGTGGCTGCGGCGCAGGCGCAAGACCTACACCGCGCAACACGTGGTGCTGGCCGCAGGCACCTGGGGCACGCAGCGACTGCTGTTCAACATGCGGGACAAGGGCAGGTTGCCGCGGCTGTCGGCCAAGCTCGGCGTGCTGACCCGCACCAATTCCGAATCGATCGTCGGGGCCGGGCGGCTGGCGGTGGCGCCGGATCTGGATCTGACCCACGGGGTGGCGATCACCTCGTCGATCCATCCGACTCCCGACACGCACGTCGAACCGGTGCGCTACGGCAAGGGCTCGAACGCGATGGGGCTACTGCAGACCCTGATGACCGACGGCGCGGGCCCGGAGGGCACCGATGTCGCGCGCTGGAAGCAATTGCTGGTCAACGCCAAGGCGGATCCCCGGGGCACCGCGCGGTTGCTCAACCCGCGTCGGTGGAGCGAGCGCACGATGATCGCGCTGGTCATGCAGCACCTGGACAATTCAATCACCACCTTCACCAAGCGCAACCGGTTCGGCCTCCGGCGGTATCTGAGCAAGCAGGGGCACGGTGCACCGAATCCGACCTGGATCCCGGTAGGTAACGAGGTGACCCGGCGGATCGCCGAGAAGATCGACGGCGTTGCGGGCGGCACCTGGGGCGAACTGTTCAACATCCCGCTCACCGCCCACTTCCTGGGCGGCGCGGCCATCGGCGAAAGCCCGGAGTGCGGGGTCATCGACCCGTATCACCGGGTGTACGGCTACCCGACCCTTTCGGTGCACGACGGCGCGGCGATCTCGGCGAACCTGGGTGTCAACCCGTCGCTGTCGATCACCGCGCAGGCCGAGCGGGCCGCGGCGCTCTGGCCCAACAAGGGCCAGGAGGATCCGCGGCCGTCCCAGGGGGAGCCGTACCGGCGGCTGCAGCCGGTGCCGCCGCAGCATCCGGTCGTTCCCGCCGACGCGCCGGCAGGCCTGCGGTGGTTGCCGATCGAACCGGTCACATCGGCTGGTTAGAAATGACGAAAAGCGGGTAGAAGAGCCGTTTTGAGAGGGCCGGGCGTCAAGCTCGGTGGCTCCGCGGCGAGAGGAGTCCGGCGATGCGTACCGCTTTCCACGAGGAACTGGCAGGCCTGTGCGCCCGGCTCGGCGAGATGTGTGGCCTGGCGGTCAGCGCGATGGAACGTGCGACCGAGGCGCTGCTCGAAGCCGACCTGTCGCTGGCCGAGCAGGTCATCGCCGACCATGAGCACATCACCGCGCTGAACCGGCACACCGAGGAGACGGCGCTGCGGCTGCTGGCCCTGCAGCAACCCGTCGCGGGCGACCTGCGCACCATCGTGGGTTCCATCCACATCGCCGCCGACATCGACCGGATGGGGGCGCTGGCGGTGCACGTGGCGAGCATCTCGCGGCTGCGACATCCGGACTGTGCGTTGCCCGCCGACGTCCGAGCAAGCTTCGCCGACATGGGTTCGATGGCCGTGAAGCTCGCCCGCACCGCGCAGGAAGTGCTGTTGTCGCGGGACCCCGAGAAGGCCGCGCGACTGCGCGACGAGGACGACGCCGTCGACAAGGAGCACAAGCAGCTGTTCACGCTGTTGATAGACCACAAGTGGCAGGACGGGGTGTGCTCGGCGGTCGACGTGGCGCTGCTCGGCCGCTATTACGAACGGTTCGCCGACCACGCGGTCGAGATCGGCAAGCGCGTGGTCTTCGAGGCCACCGGCGGGCTACCGCTGGGCAAGCAGATGGCGTAGCCGCGCTCAGTGTTTGCGTCGGCGCAGCGGTTCACGACCGGGCGGCTGTTTGGGCTGCGGTAGCAGCGGTTCCCGGCGCTCGATGGCCACCGTCGTCGGCTGCTCGGTGGTCAATTCCAGGTCCTTACCGGCGTGCTGGATCTCCAGCCTGGAGTCCGGCCCGTCGCGCAGGGCATAGGTGACCTCCTCGTGGCTGACGTCGACGGTGATGCGGAAGTTGCGCCACCGCAACCGGAATCGCAGCCGCGCGATGCTGTCGGGAAGCTGTGGGTCGAGCGAGAGCAGGCCTTCGTCGTCGCGCAGCCCGCCGAACCCGGCCACCAGCGCGGTCCACGCCCCGGCCAGTGACGCCATGTGCAGGCCGTCGCGGGTGTTGTGGTGCAGGTCGCGCAGGTCGATCAGCGCCGCTTCGTGCGCATAGTCGTGGGCGAGTTCCAGGTGACCGACCTCGGCGCACATCACCGCCTGCGTGCAGGCCGACAGCGACGAGTCGCGGGTGGTGCGCCGTTCGTAGTAGTCGACGTTGCGGGCCTTCTGTTCGGCGGTGAAGGCGTGCCCCTGCATGTGCATCGCGAGCACCAGGTCGGCCTGCTTGAGCACCTGCGCCGGATAGAGGCGGACGTAGGGCTCGTTCAGCAGCAGGGGATAGGTGGTGTTCTCGGTGAAGTTCCACTCGCGCAAGGTGGTGAAGCCGTCACACTGCGGGTGTACACCGAGTTCCTCGTCGAACGGGATGTGCGCCGAATCGGCCGCGTCCCGCCAGGCGGCCATCTCCTCGGTCGTGACGCCCATCGCCTGCGCGGCCTCGGGATGACGCAGGCAGGCCCCGGCCGCGCTGCGCAGGTTGTGCGCGGCCATCAGGTTGGTGAACACGTTGTCACGCACCACGGCCGTGTACTCGTCGGGGCCCGTCACACCGTCGATGTGCCACACCCCGTGCCGATCGTGCTGACCGAGCGACGCCCACAACCGAGCGGTCTCCACCAGAACCTGTAGGCCGCATTCGGCCTCCAGGGTGTCGTCGCCGGTGACGATGCGATACCGCTCGAAGGCCATCGCGATGTCGGCGTTGACGTGGAAACCCGCGGTGCCCGCCGGCCAGTACGCCGAGCACTCCTGCCCGCGGATCGTGCGCCACGGGTAGGCGGCGCCCTCGAGGTCCAGCAGAGCCGCGCGCTCCTTGGCCATCGGCAGGATCGAGGCGCGCCAGCGCAGCGCATCCGCAGCCGCCGAGGGCTGGGTGTAGGTGAGCACCGGAAGCACGTATCCCTCGGTGTCCCAGAACGCGTGGCCGTCGTAGCCGGTGCCGGTCAGGCCCTTGCCGGGGATCGCCCGGCGTTCGGCCCGTGCGCTGGACTGCAGGACGTGAAACAGACCGAACCGCACCGCCTGCTGGGAGTCGGGGTCGCCCTCGACCTCGACGTCGGCCCCGTCCCAGAAATCGGCGAGGTAGGCGCGCTGCGCGTCGAGCAGGCCCTGCCATCCGGTGTAGCGGGCGCTGCTCAGCGCCGCCGCCGCTTGATCGCGCAATGCCGGCCTGGACCGCAGGCTGGACCAGCCGTATGCCAGATACTTGACGATCCGCAACCGTTGACCGGGCCGTAGACCGCAGATGACCGTGGTGTTGGCCCAGTCCATGCCCGCTCCGGTGGTGACCTCCACACGTCCGGGGACCTCGACGTCGTGGTCCATCGCGGCGGCCATCAACAGCTTGCTGCCCCTGGTGCGGTGCAGCAGGATCGCGCCACGCTCGGAGTGTTCGTGCTGCACCGGCTCCAGCGGCTTGTCCAGCACAGCCGCGACTCGCGGATCGTGCGACGACGAGGGTTGCTCCTCGTTGGCCACCAGCTCGGACTGAACGGTGACCCGGACGAATTCGTCGAGCGCCTCGACGACGTACTCGATCGCGGCCACGCTGCGCTGGGTCAGCGAAACCAGCCGTGTCGAAAGGACTTTCACCCGCTTACCGGCCGGTGAGCACCAGTGTGCGACCCGCTTGAGCGTACCCGCGCGCAGGTCGAGGACGCGTTCGTGCTCGAGCAGCGAGCCGTACCGGACGTCGAAGGGTTCGTCGTCGACGAGCAGCCGCATCAACTTGCCGTTCGTGACGTCGACGACTGTCTGACCGGCCTCGGGGTAGCCGAAGCCTGCTTCGGCATACGGCAGCGGCCGGACCTCGTAGAAGGAGTTGAGATAGGTGCCGGGCAGCGCATGCGGCTCACCCTCGTCGAGATTGGCGCGCATCCCGATGTGTCCGTTGGACAGCGCGAACAACGATTCGGTCTGCGCGAGTATGCCGAGATCGAGTTCTGTCTCGCGGACCTGCCACGGCTCGATGGGGAAGACGTCTCCGCTGATCATGACGTCATCAACTCGGCGAGGTCGGTGACCACCACGTCGGCCCCGTTGGCGCGCAGCGCGTCTGCCTGCCCGACCCGGTCCACGCCCACCACCAACCCGAAATCGCCTGCGCGGCCGGCCGCCACTCCGGAGATCGCGTCCTCGAAGACCGCACCCTCGCCCGGTGCGACGCCGAGCAGTTGCGCGGCTCGCAGGAAGGAATCGGGCGCCGGCTTCCCCGCGATGTTCTGCTCGCGCAGCACCACGCCGTCGACACGATGTTGCACGAATCGGTCCAGACCGGTCAGTTCGAGTACTTGGCGGGTGTTCGCACTCGATGACACCACGGCGGTGCCCAGACCCGACTGTGCCACCGCCTCCAGATAACGGCGCGAGCCCTCGAATACGTCGACACCGTCGCGATGCAGCACCTCGTTGAACAACACGTTCTTGCGGTTGCCCAGCCCGTTGACCGTCTCGGCCTGCGGGTCGTCGTCGGGTTCGCCGTCGGGCAACTCGATTCCGCGGCTGGTCAGAAAGGACCGCACGCCGTCTCCGCGCTTCTTGCCGTCCACGTAGGTGAGATAGTCGGCATCGACGTCGAACGGGACGAACGCCGTACCGGTGCGTTCCGCACGGTCACGCAAGAAGTCGTCGAACATCGCCTGCCACGCCTTCTTGTGCACGCTCGCGGTGTCGGTCAGCACGCCGTCGAGATCGAACAGCACGGCGCGGATCTGATCGGGCAGCCCTAGCCTGCGATTGTCTGGCACAACGTCTCCATTCCCTTAATCGCGCGTGGACATACTCGGCCGTCGATGAACTTTCCCATGCAGACGCTGCGGTCGTCACGGTGTGGCCGAGATGCCGGACCCGGCGCGAAGCTGCCCCGAGGGCTTCCGGTGAGGATTGTTCGTCGTATTCCGTTATGCGACGGGGCTTCCGCGCAGGAAAGCCGCGCGCACAGCAAACCGGTGGCCTATATTGAGCGAGCTTGTCGTTCGGGTCGCCGATACCGCACGATGCCACTCGAGAAAAGGAAACGCCATGAGCTATCCGCCCCAGCAGCCGCCGCCTCCCGGGTACGGCGGTTACGGCGCCTGGCAGGGTGGCGCGCCCGGACAACAGCCGGACACCAACCTGGTGTGGGGCATCCTGGTCACCGTCCTGTGCTGTCTGCCGTTCGGCATCGTGTCGATCATCAACGCCGCCAAGGTGTCGGGGCTGTGGGCGCAGGGCCAGTACGCGCAGGCCCAGAAGGCGTCCGACGACGCCAAGAAGTGGGCGATTTACGGTGCGATCGCCGGTGTGGTCGTCGGGATCATCTACGCCGTCATCGTGTTCGCGGGCGGCATGTCCTACAGCATGTGATGCGCCTACGCCCGTTCGCCGCACCGCTGGCGGTCGCCGCCGCCGCGGTCGGCGGGTGTGCCCTCATCTGGCTGGCCGATCCCACGGTTCCCGGCGGGCTGCTGCCCGTCTGCCCGACCAAGGCGCTGCTGGGCATCGACTGCCCCGGTTGCGGCAGCCTGCGGATGATCTACTCGCTGCTGCACCTGGACGTGCCGGCGGCGGCGCGGTTCAACCTGCTCGGTGTGCTCGCGGTGGTGCTGCTGTCGTGGGCGTACGCGACGTGGGTATACGGCCGGGCGGTCGGCAGGACGATGCGCGGCTGGCAGCATCTGCGATGGTCCGCGCCGACGGCGCTGGTGCTCACCCTGGCGTGGTTTGCGGTGCGCAACTTGCCGTTTGAGCCCTTCACCGCGCTGCAGGTGTGAGCGTGGCGCAGCCAACTAGACTGTCCGGGTGACGACAGCATCTCCGCGGCCGGTGTTGGTGGTCGACTTCGGTGCGCAGTACGCCCAGCTGATCGCCCGGCGGGTCCGCGAGGCGCGGGTGTTCTCCGAGGTCATCCCGCACACGGCCAGCGTCGAGGAGATCAAGGCCCGCGATCCGCAGGCGATCGTGCTGTCGGGCGGCCCGGCCAGCGTGTACGCCGACGGCGCCCCGCAGCTCAACCCCGAACTGTTCGACCTCGATGTACCGGTGTTCGGCATCTGCTACGGGTTCCAGGCGATGGCACAGGCACTGGGCGGGACGGTGGCTCACACCGGCACCAGCGAGTACGGTCGCACGGAACTCAAAGTCGCTGGCGGCGAACTGCATTCGGATCTTCCCGGCACACAGCCGGTGTGGATGAGCCACGGCGACGCGGTCACCGAGGCGCCCGCCGGTTTCGAGGTGGTGGCCACGAGTTCGGGTGCGCCGGTCGCGGCGTTCGAGAACCGCAGCAGGCGACTGGCCGGTGTGCAGTACCACCCGGAGGTGATGCACAGCCCGCACGGCCAGCAGGTGCTGAGCCGGTTCTTGCACGAATTCGCCGGCATCGACGCGACGTGGACGCCGGCCAACATCGCTGACGCGCTCGTCGAGCGGGTACGCGAGCAGATCGGCGACGGCCGGGCGATCTGCGGACTGTCGGGCGGCGTCGATTCCGCCGTCGCCGCGGCGCTGGTGCAGCGGGCTATCGGGGACCGGCTGACGTGTGTGTTCGTCGACCACGGCCTGCTGCGGGCCGGGGAGCGCGCGCAGGTCCAGCGCGACTTCGTGGCGGCCACCAAGGCGAACCTGGTCACCGTGGATGTCGCCGACCGGTTCCTCGAGGCGCTGTCGGGGGTCACCAACCCCGAGGGCAAGCGCAAGATCATCGGCAGGGAATTCATCAGGGCGTTCGAGGGCGCGGTGCGCGACATCGTCACCGACGGCGCCGGCGAGGTGGACTTCCTGGTGCAGGGAACGCTGTACCCCGACGTGGTGGAGTCCGGCGGTGGCTCCGGTACGGCAAACATCAAGAGCCACCACAACGTCGGCGGGCTGCCCGGCGACCTGAAGTTCAAGCTCGTCGAGCCACTGCGGTTGCTGTTCAAGGACGAGGTGCGTGCGGTGGGTCGCGAACTCGGTCTGCCCGAGGAAATCGTTGCGCGCCAACCATTCCCGGGTCCGGGCTTGGGCATACGAATTGTCGGCGAGGTCACCGCGGGCCGACTGGACACGTTGCGGCGCGCCGATGCGATCGCGCGCGAGGAACTCACCGCGGCGGGGCTGGACAACCAGATCTGGCAGTGCCCGGTGGTGCTGCTCGCCGACATCCGCTCGGTCGGTGTGCAGGGCGACGGCCGGACCTACGGCCATCCGATCGTGCTGCGGCCGGTGTCCAGTGAGGACGCGATGACCGCCGACTGGACGCGCGTGCCCTACGACGTGCTGGAGCGCATCTCGACGCGGATCACCAACGAGGTGCCCGAGGTGAACCGGGTGGTGCTCGATGTCACCAGCAAGCCGCCCGGCACCATCGAATGGGAGTGACTACTCCTGCGGTTCCTTGTCGATGAGGTCGCCGAGGATCTGACCGACCGCCGACTCGATGGTCGACTCGATCGAGAACGCCAGCGTCGCCGACACCGCCGCCACCGCTGTGGTCCGGAAGCGCACCAGCATCGTGATCAGTTCGGCGATCTCGGTGTCCGGCGGGAGGGCGGCGCCGGGGTTGATGCGGTGCAGCACCTCCTCGATGCCGGCCTGCACCAGCAGGCCGCCGATCTGGTCGACCAGCGGCGCGATCTGAACGTGCAGGTCGATCAGCCTGTCGATGGCCACGTCGTACTGGCGGATGTCGTTGAACGCCTCGATGAGCTTCGGTCGGATGACGACCGCCTCGCCGTCTTCGAGCTTGATCAGGCCGAGGCCGACCATGCGATCGAAGCCGGCGTCGTCGTCGACCAGTCGCCTGGCGTCGGCGACCCGCATCCGTTCGGGTTTCTCGGTGGCCCACGTGCCGGCGATGGCGGATTCGAGGCCGAGCATGTCGCCGACTCCCTTGCCCTGCTCCCAGGCCGACAGCATCTCGTGGACGTGAGCGATGTTGTAGCCCCGGTCGAGCAGCGAGGTGATCATCCGCAGCCGGGTCAGATGGGTGTCGTTGAACAGCGCGATCCGGCCCACCCGCAGCGGCGGGTGCAGTAAGCCGCGGTCGCGGTACACCCGGATGTTGCGGGTGGTGGTGCCGGCCAGGCGGGCCAGTTCGTCGATGCGGTACTCGCCCGATTCCTCGATACCGTGTGGTTGTACCGCGGCGTCGAACAATTGCGATACGGCTGTCTCGACGATGTCGCGCGACCCCCGCCGCACCCGGTTGGGGGCACGGCGGAGTCCATTGAGGACCGCCGAGATCGGTCCCGCCTGCGGGCGCGGCTGCCGGGCTGTCACATCAGGCCGACGTCGTGACCGCATCGAATGCGTCGACTGCGACAGCGACGTAGTCGGATTTCCGGAAGTCCCGCATCTGTCGAAGATACTGCGTCGCGAAGCCCGGGAACATCGATGCGTTGAAACCGTCGGCGGTGAGATACCAGCTGCTGCATCCCGACATCCACGTCGTCCTGGCGAGGCGCTTCTGGATGCGTTCGTTGTAGCGTTGCTGGACTTCGCTGCGGACGTCGAGGTAGCGCAGCCGACCGCCCAGGATGGTCGTGATCGCCCGCACCGTGTAGTCGAGCTGGCCCTCGACGTAGACCAGAAGTGAGTTGTGCCCCGGACCGGAGTTCGGTCCCGTCATGAAGAACAGGTTGGGGTAGCCGTGGGCGTTGACGCTCTTGTAGGCCTGCGCGCCCGAGGCCCATTCCTCGCTCAGCGAGCGGCCGCCGATCCCGGTGACCGGATACGGCGGCCCGGTCAGGTGCACGTCGTATCCCGTTGCGAAGACGATGCAGTCGAGGTGATGCTCGATGCCGTCGCTGGTGCGGATGCCGACCGGGCTCACCGTGGCGATGGGCCAGTCGATGAGCTTGCAGTTGTCGCGCTGCAGCGCAGGGTAGTAGTCGTTGGACATCAGCATCCGCTTACAGCCCGGCGTGAAGTCCGGCGTCAGCTGGCGTCGCAGCCACGGGTCCTTGACCTGGGCACGCAGATGCGCCTTGGCCAGTCGCGCCACCACACCGGACAGCGGAGTGTCCCACACCAGCGCCGTGGCGGTGATCTCATGGCCCCAGAACAACGCCTGTCGCGCGATCTGTTGCACTGCAGGAACTTTCGCGAACACCGCTTGCGCAGCCGGTGGAGTCGGAATATCCAGGCGAGGCAGCACCCAGCCCGGTGTCCGCTGGAACACCTTGACGAACGCTGCCCGATTGACGAGCTCCGGCACGATTTGCACTGCGCTGGCGCCGGTTCCGATGACCGCCACCCGTTTGCCGGCGAAGTCGTAGTCGTGATCCCAGTCCGCGCTGTGGATCTTGTGACCGCGATAGGTGTCGAGCCCGCGGATTGCCGGCCAGGTGTGATCGGCCAAGGGCCCCGATGCCAGCACGACCGTACGGGCTCGAAGCGTACGGGAACGTCTGCCCTTGACTTCCACCGTCCAGAAACCGTGCGGCTCGTCGAAGTGCAGGCCGATGACGTCGGTGCGGAACCGGATGAAGCGTCGTAGGCCGAAGTCGTCGACCATGTCCTCGATGTGGTGGCGGATTTCCTCACCGGGGGCGTAGGAGCGGGACCAGTTCGGGTTCCTGACGAACGAGAACGAGTACAACAGCGACGGGATGTCGCACGCCGCACCGGGATAGGTGTTGTCGCGCCAGGTGCCGCCGACCCGGTCGCTGCGCTCGAGGATGACGAGGTCGTCGACTCCGGCCTCGATGAGTTTGATCGCGGCGCCGATGCCGGTGAAGCCGGCGCCGACGATGAGCGTGTCGTGGATGTGGTTCCCGCGTACGCGGGCAGTGGAGTCCGCCACGGTCAGGCCGCCGGCTCGTGGGTGACCTCTTTGACCCAACTGGGCACCGACGGCAGCAGCGGACGTGGATAGCGGTCCGAGAGCCACACCATCGAGTTGGCCAGCAGGTGATATGGATGGCGTGGGTTGGTGACCACCGCGGCGTAGCGCCTCAGCAGTAGGTAGGTCGGCACCCGCCGGGTGTGTTCACCGCGGTCGCCGAGTTCCTTGAACCGCTTCACCGCCCGGTACAGCCGCTCCGGTTCCATGCCCATCGCGACGATCTCGTTGCGGATGCGGTTGATCAGCGGTGCACCCATGATCGCGCCGATGATGAGCCCCGGTGTGGCGTTGTGCCCGACGAAGTCGATGAGCAACCGCCTGATCCTGGCGTGACCGATCATGTCGAGCACCTCGAAGTCGACCACGAGGTGTCGTGATTCGTCGTTGTTGATCTTCTCGAAGACCTGATGGCACACCGGGTCGTGCACCTCGTCGAGCAGGAACTTCAGCAGCGCGCCGTCGAGCGCCACCTCCAGCATCGGAATCACCGTGCCGAGCAGGGACAGTGGCATGTCGTCGGCCCAGCGGTCCAGCCAGTCGATGGCCAGGCGGATGTTGACGTTCGGTTCGGGCACCTCGCCGTCTTCGAGCATGCCCCAGCGCTTCATCAGGGCGAGTTCGGCATTGGCGTGTCGCTGCTCCTCGGCGTGGAAGTAGCGGTAGATCTCCGCGATCGTCGGCGTCGGCGCCTTCTTGGCCAGTGCGGCGAACCCGCGGGCGCCGATGTTCTCGATCCAACACAGGTCCGCCATGAACGCCTTGAGCTGCGGACGCTGTTCGTCGGTGATCTGTTCGGCGCCCGGTGCGTCCCAGTCGATGTCGGCCAGTGCCCACTGCCGGTCCTTGATCTTGGCCAGCATCGCATCCATGTCGATCGCCATCTCAATTCTCCTTACGTGGTGACGCGGGTGGTCAGGCCGATGGCGCGGGTGTACACCGTCGGGGTGAAACGCTTGATGCCCCAGCCGATCCGCGCGTCGGGCTGCGGCATGCAGTACAGGCCGCCGCGGTCGTGGGTGTCCAGGCACGTACGGACGACTCGCTCGGGGGAGAAGCCGGTCCAGCGCATCAGCCGGTCGGCCAGTTGGCCGGATTGGTCCGAGATGCGGCCCGCCGCGACGATATTGGTCTTGACGAATGTCGGGCACAGGACGGTGACGTTGACCCCGGTGCCGCTCAGCTCGGCGGCCAGCGTCTCCGACAGCGACAGCACACCGGCCTTGCTGACGTTGTAGGCCGCCATGCCGGGCGCCGCACCGAACGCCGCGGCGGAGGCGACGTTGATGATGCCGCCGTAGTTCCCGTCCCGCAGGATCGGCGCGAAGACGTGGCAGCCGTGGATCGAACCCCACAGATTGACGTCGAGCACCCAGCGCCAGTCGTCGATGCCGGTCTCGCCGACCGGCGAGCCGCCTGCGCCGACTCCGGCGTTGTTGATCACGAGAGTGGGAGGACCGTCGAACCAGTTGCGTGCCTCGTCGGCCAGTCGCTGCACGTCCTCGAGTTTCGCGACGTCACACCGCAGCGACAGCGCTTCTCCGCCTGCGGCTTTGATCGCCTCTGCGGTGGCGCGTGCCGACACCTCGTCGACGTCGCTGCACACCACCCGGCCGCTGCGGCGCGCGAGTTCTTCGGCGAACGCGGCGCCGATCCCACTGCCGGCACCGGTGATGACGGCGTCTGCGTTGCGGCTGCGCTTGCGTCCGAAGATCATGGCATCACCCGGCGATCTGGTCGAGGTCGCTGTCGCGGAGCGACTGCGAGATGAAGTGGGGAAGGGCGGCGCTGATCTGGCGCAGGGTCAGGTTGCTGATCGCTGCCGCGCCGCGGGCGCGCAACGAGCCACGCGACGGCAGAGCGGGCTCTTCGTTGAGCACTGTCGCAGTACAGCATTCAATGGTGACATTTGTCAATGTCATCAATTGTCGATGGCGCGGCGGATCGAGTTCTTCGAACCGCCGCGTGCTTGACGGTGTCGGTGCGTGGGTGTTTACTCGGTATATCGAACATACATTCGAACAACCACTGAGTCAGATGATGCAGGAGGTGCTGCTGTGACAGCGGCGATGAACCTCGATCAGCGCCAGCTTACCCGCGCTGAGCAGGTGGAACACCTGCGTCGGAAAATGGCGGCGGTATCCGGAAAGGTGGGCGGAGGACGGCGCGGTGCGGCACCGTCGAACGATCCGCTTCCCGTCTCGGAGAATTTGCTGCCGATGCCCGAAGCGCTGACCGGAATCCTTCCGGGGCCGTTGCCACGCGGAACCGTGGCGGTGGTGTCGGGCGCCCGGTCGCTGCTACTGAGCATGGTGGCGGCGGTAACGGCCGACGGCGGGCACGCCGCGGTCGTCGGACAGCCTCATATCGGCCTGCTGGCGGCCGTGGAGATGGGCGCCGATCTGAGCCGCATCGCGGTCATCCCCGAACCCGGTGCCGATCCGGTCGAGGTGGCGGCGGTGCTCATGGACGGTATGGACCTGGTCGTGCTCGGTCTGGGCGGACGCACGGTGCCGGCCACCCGCGCGCGGGCGGTGGTGGCCAGGGCCAGGCAGAAGGGATGCGCCCTGCTGGTCACCGATGGCGACTGGCAGGGGGCGGCCGCCCGGTTGGAGGCCCGGGTGTGCGGTTATGACATCGCCGGACACGGACGTCCCGGGTTCGGGCGGATCAGCCGGGTGCGGCTGGCCATGCGGGCACGGGGGCGGGCCGTCGGCTCCGCGCGTGCGGTGGGCGGATGAGTGTCTCCCCCTACCCTTCGGGCGGGTGGTACCCCCACGCGTGTTCTCGCCATCTGGTGCATGGACTGGCCCGCGGTGGCCGCGGCGGCCGCGGCGGGGCTGCCGTCGACGGCCCCGATCGCGGTGACACTGGCCAACCGGGTCATCGCCTGTTCGGCGGCGGCCAGGTCGGCGGGTGTGCGCCGGGGGGTGCGCCGTCGCGAGGCGCAGGCCAGGTGTCCGGAACTGCATGTGGTGTCCGCCGACCCGGCGCGCGATGCCCGCCACTTCGAAGACGTGACCCTCGCGGTGGACGAACTGGTGCCGCGGGCAGAGGTGCTGAGGCCGGGCCTGCTGGTGTTGCCGGTGCGCGGAGCGGCCCGCTACTTCGGGTCCGAGCAGGCCGCCGCTGAACGTCTGGTCGACGCGGTGGCCGCGGCCGGGGCCGAATGTCAGGTCGGCATCGCCGACCAGTTGCCCACCGCGGTCTTCGCCGCGCGGGCGGGGCGGATCGTCGAACCCGGGCAGGACGCCCGCTTTCTGGCGGCACTGTCGATCCGACAGCTGGCCACCGAGCCCAGCCTGGCCGCTCCCGGTCGGGAGGATCTGGCTGACCTGTTGTGGCGCATGGGGATTCGAAACATAGGACAGTTCGCCGCGTTGTCGCGCAGCGATGTCGCCTCCCGGTTCGGGGCCGATGCGGTGGCCGCGCACCAGTTCGCCCGCGGCGAGGCGACCCGGGGCCCGTCGGGCCGCGACCCCGATCCGGAACTCGACGCCGTCATGGACTGTGACCCGCCGATCGACCGGGTGGACGCCGCGGCGTTCGCCGGGCGGTCACTGGCCTCCGACCTGCACCAAAGCCTGGCCGCGACCGGTGTGGGATGTACCCGCCTGGCCATTCACGCCATCACCGCCAACGGTGAGGAACTGGAACGGGTTTGGCGCTGTGCCGAACCGCTGACCGAGGACGCCACCGCAGACCGGGTGCGCTGGCAACTCGACGGCTGGCTCAACAGGCGTAACCCCGGTGACCGGCCCACCGCGCCCGTGACGGTGATCCGGTTGCGTCCGGTGGAGCTGGTCTCGGCCGAGGCGCTGCAGCTGCCGCTGTGGGGCGGCGTCGGTGAAGAAGACCGGTTGCGGGCGCGTCGTGCGCTGGTGCGGGTGCAGGGTCTGCTCGGACCGGAAGCGGTGCAGGTGCCGGTGCTCAGCGGGGGGCGCGGCCCCGCCGAACGCATCACGCTGACGCCGCTGGGCGATGAGCCGGTGCCGCGGGCCGACCCGCGTCAGCCATGGCCCGGCCAGTTGCCCGACCCGTCGCCGACCGTGCTGCTCGACGATCCGGTCGAGTTGTTCGACGCCGACGGCCGACCGGTGCGGGTGACCGCGCGCGGCATGTTCTCCGCCGACCCGGCCCGCCTGGCCGGGCCGGCCACGGTCACCGGCGAGGGCAGGTCGGAGGGTGAATCGGCGGGCACATTGAGATGGTGGGCAGGGCCGTGGCCGGTCGACGAGCGGTGGTGGGATCCCGAGCAGGCTTCCCCTCGTCGTATGGCCGGGCGGACCGCACGGGCGCAGGTGCTGCTCGACGGTGAGCGGGGCAAAGCCCTGTTGCTGTGCTATCGGCAGAGGAGGTGGTATGTCGAGGGGATCTACGAGTAACCCTGCATAGTCGTCCGGTCTCTGGGTATGGGGTCTCCGATGACCGCCATACCTCCCGACCCCGACCCCGCCGAGACCACCGGCCTGGAGCCCGGTGGTGGAGTGCCGCCCGGGTCGACACCGCCCGACTCCTCATCGACGGCGGGCGTGGGTGCCGTCGAACCCCGGCCCCGAAGCCGGATCACGCCGACGGCGGTCGTGAGCCTCGTCGCCATCGCGATCATCGTGCTGCTCTTCCTGTCGGCCGTCGTATGGGTGTTCGTCAGCTGACACCCGGTCGGTGCCGCAGCCGAACTCAGCCCAGCCGCTGCGCGAACGTGCCCACCCGATCGATGAAGCGGTCGAAGAACGTTTCGGGATCGACCTGGACGCCGACGAGCGCGTTCGGTTCGCGACCCCATCGGTGGCTCCAGTCGGCGATCGTCATGCCGCGGGTCAGCGTGCCGGTCAGTTCCACGTCGACCGTGGTGGGCCGGCACTCGACGAGCCCGGGATCCAGCGCCACCGCCGCGGCCAGCGGGTCGTGCAGGTGGGCGAGGTAACCCTCGCCCTGATCGAAGTGAAATTCGAAGTAGAACCGCAACGCGTCCTCGAGGGCCGCGATCAGCGGATTGGACGCCGTCGACGGGGTGCCACGGTCGTCGGCGACGCTCATGGACGTCGACGTCGAGCCGGCCCCGACGGCGAGCCGGTGCAACAGGCCCGGCGTCATCGCGATGTGCTCGGTAAGGTTGAGCCCCAACACGATCGGCAGATGCCCAGGGCGCTCCCCACGCCACGCGGCCGACCACCCGGCGAAGACCTCGGAGGCGGCCTCGGGATCGACGCTGACGTTCCACTCGGCCACCGGGGTGGTGTTGCCGCGGTAGTCGAACGCGCCGCCCATGATCACCAACCGCCGCAGCATCGCCGGTAATTCCGGCTCGCGTCGCATCGCCAACGCCAGGTTGGTGAGGGGACCGACGGCCACCCCGATCAGCTCGCCGGAATGCCGGCGTGCCGTGCGCACCCACGCCTCGGCGGCGTCGTAGGGGGTGAGTCGTCGGTCACTCGCCGGCAGCCGTGCGTACCCGACACCCTCGGGCCCGTGCGTGTCCTCCGCGGTGCGCAACGGCGAACTGACCGGCTGCTCAGCGCCTTTCGACACCGGCACGTCCGTCATCCGGCACAGCTCGAGCAGGCCGAGGTTGTTGTGGCAAACCTGTTGCACCGGAACATTACCCGCTGTGGATGCGATTCCGACGACTTCGGCCTCCGCGCTGGCGAACAGGTACGCCAGCGCCATCGCATCGTCGACGCCGGTGTCGACGTCGGCCAACACAGGCAGCGTCACCCGGCCAACGATAGTTACCAGTGCACGCCGGGTACCAACCGCACGGCGGCCTTGACGGGCCGGGGCACCCGCAGCGGCACCGCTGCTGGCCGGGAGCGACGCCTCGGCCGCCGGGGTGTTCGCGGAGCGGGCTCGGTTGCGGTGCCGCGCGCCGCAGCCGAGTCGGGGTATCCCAGGTACAGCTGATGCAGCACCCGACGGGACAGTCGGGGAGTGAAGTACATCCCGACGTCGGCGAGCGTCCCCACCGGGGTGTCGATGCGCGCGGGTTTGTCGATCAACCCCCGAACCACCATGGCAGCCGCATGCTCGGCGCTGATCGGCGGCATGGGATTGAGCCGGCGGGACGGGTCGATCATCGGCGTCTTCACCAGCGGCATATGGATGTTCGTGAAGGTGATGTGGTCGGAGAGGGTCTCGGTGCCGACCACTTCGGCGAAGGCGTCCAACGCAGCCTTGGTGGGCACGTAGGCGCTGTACTTGGGGCTGCTTGCCTGCACGCCGGCACTCGAGACGTTCACGACGTGACCGAACCTGCGCTCGCGCCAGTGGGGCAGCAGCGCCAGCACCATGCGAACCGCTCCGAAGTAGTTGACCGCCATCACCCGTTCGTAGTCGTGCAACCGATCGGTCGAGGCGGCCACCGAGCGCCGGATCGACCGACCGGCGTTGTTGACCAGATAGTCCACGTGGCCGAATCGGCCGAGGATGTCCTTGACGGTGTGCTCGACGGATGCCGTGTCGGTGACGTCACAGGTGAAGGCATGCGCCTGACCGCCCGCCGCACGGATCTCGCCGACCAGTTCGTCGAGCGCACCGGCGTTGCGCGCCAACGCGAATACGCATCCACCGCGCTCGGCGACCGCTATCGCCGTCGCCCGTCCGATGCCGCTGGAGGCGCCGGTGATGACGACGTGCCGGCCGACCAGCGGCCCGGCGGGATCCTCGCGGCGCGCGCGGTCGGGGTCGAGGTTTTCGGCCCAGTACCGCCACAGCCGCGGGGCGTAGGAGGTGAACCTCGGTACCGAGATCCCGCTGTCGCGCAACGCTTCCCGAGTGCGCTCGGAGCTGAATGTCGGCGCCAGGTCCACGACGTCGAGTATCTCGCCGGGAACTCCCAGTTGGGTGGCCACCATGTTGCGCACCACCTTGGCGCGTCCGCTGGCATTCAGCAGGGGCTGTGCCGCCGCGCGCGGAAGCGAACCGACCAGCGGTGGTAGTCCGGCCGCCTTCGCCACGCCACGGTAGATGCCGGGGAGCCCAATGGTTTTCGGTGCGGTCAGGTGAAACGTCTGGCCGTCGCGGCCCGGCGCATGCATCAGCGCGACCGTCGCGTCGACGACGTAGTCGACCGGCACGATGTTGGTGCGCCCGCTGTCGGGCAGCGCCATCGGTGTGATCGACGGCAACTTGGCCAGCCTGGCCAGGATCGGGAAGAAGTAGTAGAGGCCGTCGACCTTGTCCATCTCGCCCGTGCGCGAGTCACCTACCACGACCGCGGGCCGGTAGATCCGGTACCGCAGGCCCGTCGCGGCGCGGACCAGTGACTCGGCTTCGAACTTGGTCCGATGATAGGGCGTCGGGAGACCCTGGCCGACGTCGAAGTCGTCCTCGGTGAACTCGCCGCGATGGTCGCCTGCGACCGCGATCGACGACACGTGGTGCAGCGTCGCGTCGATTCGGCGGGCTAGGTCGATCACCGCGCGGGTGCCCTCGACGTTGGCGGCGCGCTGCTCGGCATCCGATGCGGTGATGTCGTAGACGGCGCCGCAGTGCACGAGGTGGTCGACCTCGCCGAGATCGGCAGGCACGTCGGCGGGCAACCCGAGGTTCGGTGCGGCGAGGTCACCGACCAGCGGCTTCGCCCGAAGCCCCCAGTCCGCCGCCAGCCGCTCGAAGCGGGACAACGATTCCCGGCGCACCAGAACCAGCACCTCGTTGTCGGCGTTGCGCGCCAGGAGCTGCGACACCACCCGCCGGCCGATAAACCCGGTACCGCCGGTAACGACATAGCGCATGCGAGCCATCGTGGACCTCGTCGCGGTAAACGTCAATGGTGTGCAAGGGAGCGGTCGTCCGGCGGATATCGTGCGGGGTATGCCCCTCGACCCCAACGCCGTCGGCGCCAAGACCGAACCGCAACTGTTCACGTGGACCGACCGGGACAGCCTGCTCTACGCGCTCGGCGTCGGAGCCGGTGTCGACGATCTGGCGTTCACCACTGAGAACAGCCACGACATCCCGCAGCAGGTGCTGCCCACCTACGCGGTGATCGCGTGCCTGCCGTTCGCCGCCGCGGGCAAGATCGGCACGTTCAACTTCGCCATGCTGTTGCACGGGTCGCAGAGGATCCGCCTCTACGAACCGCTGCCGCCCGCCGGAAAGCTGAGCGTCGTCGCCGAGGTCGCCGACATCCAGGACAAGGGCGAGGGGAAGAACGCAATCGTCATGCTGAAGGCGACGGGAACGGATCCCGATTCGTCGAAGGTCGTCGCCGAGACCTTCACCACTGCGGTGATCCGTGGTGAGGGCGGCTTCGGAGGGCAACCCGGGCAGCGGCCTGCCGCGCCGGAGATCCCCGAGCGCGAACCCGATGCGCGGATCGCGTTGCCGACGCGCGAGGACCAGGCGCTGATCTACCGGCTCTCGGGCGACCGCAACCCGTTGCACAGCGATCCGTGGTTCGCCAGGGAGATGGCCGGCTTCCCCAAGCCGATCCTGCACGGGCTGTGCACCTACGGTGTCGCCGGCCGCGCACTGGTCGCCGAACTCGGTGGCGGCGACGCAACCAGAGTCAGCGCGATCGACGCCCGCTTCACCTCGCCGGTGTTTCCGGGCGAGACGCTGACCACGTCGATCTGGCGCACCGGATCCGGGACAGCGGTATTCCGCACCGAGGCCTCCGAACACGACGGCTCCAATTCGCGTCTGGTGCTCGAGGACGGTGCCGCCGAGTACCGCGACTGATCGCGTCGATCCGCCGGGGCAGACGGAGGACGGCTACCGCCGCTTGAAGGCGTCCTTGGCTTTCTCGCCGGCCCCCTTGAGGTCGGCCTTCGTCTGATCGCCCCGGCCCCGGTCCTCAATGGCCCGGTCACCGGTGAGCCGGCCGAACGCCGTCTTCATCCTGCCGAGCAGGCCTTGCGCCTGATTTCTCGCCTTGTCTGCACCGCTCATGGCACTTCTCCTTGTCGTCCGCACCGATGACGTTCAGCCGCCGGTCGGGATATCGGCCGTTGCTCGGGACTTCGGCCGAGTACCTCATCTGCCGATCCTCAAAACGTGCTGCCCCGGCGCCGTCGCCCCGCCGCCCGACAGGTGCGGCGCCGAAGAAGTGGCTCTGGCCTTCGGCGCAGCATTTGACGTGAACCGCCGTTATGCGAGGTCTCCGGTGACAGGATGAGCGCGGAGACGAAAGGGGCGGACTTCGACCATGAGAATCGTCGTTGGTTACCTGGCCACCCCCGGTGGCGCCGATGCGCTCGCTCTGGGCGTTCGGTTGGCGCGAACGCTCGGTGCGGAACTCGACCTGTGCATCGTCCTGCCGCCCGATCGGGTGATCCCGTCGCTCAAACCGGTCGGGAACTACGAGCAGCATCTGGTAGGCCAGGCCGAGGATTGGCTTGCGACGGCGCGGCTGTCCGTGCCCGAAGACGTCGTGGTGCGCAGTGATGTCCGGTTCGACGACTCGTCGGCCGACGGGCTGATCAAGGAAACGGCGCGAGTGGAGGGCGACCTGATAGTGGTCGGCGGGTCGGGCGGGGGCCTGGCGGGCAGTTACTCGCTCGGCTCGGTGGTCAACGAGCTGTTGCACTCGGCTCCAGTTCCGGTCGCGGTGGCGCCCAGAGGTATTCGCGACTCGGCGATCGATCGGGTCTGCGGGGTCACGTGCGCGATCGGAGAGCGTGAGGGGGCGGATCTGCTGTTGGACAAGGCCGTGCAGTTCAGCGCGGCGACCGGGACGCCGCTGCGGTTGGTGTCGTTGGTCGCGCTGGACCCTACTTTCGGGACGCTGCGCGGGGACGACGACGCAGTTCGCCGGCACGCGCTCGACCATGCCCGGCATACTTTGGACACCGCGAAAGCGAATCTGGCCGAGGGCTTCCCGGTGGAATCGATGATCGCCGAGGGCGCCAGCGTCGAGGAGGCGGTCGCCAAGCTGGACTGGAGCGACGGTGACCTCATCATGGTGGGGTCGAGCCGGTTGAGTGCACCGCGACGACTGTTCCTCGGCTCGACGGCGGCGAAGATGCTGCGGGTACTCGATATCCCGATGGTCGTGGTGCCGCGCGATCAGCTCAGCACTGAGGACCTGCCGTAGGGCGAATACCATGATGCACCGACATCTCCGGCGGCTGGCGCGCAAGTAATCCCCATCCGGCCGTTGATCCCCAGAGTGAGTCTGGGCGGCTTTCGGTGGGTGTGATGCTCGATATCCTTGCGGCATGGGTAGTTTCGTCTGCGGAGAGGTGGCACGCGAGCGGATCGGTGCGCTGCTTGACCGCGTGGACGAGGCGTATGCGGAATTGCGCGAATTGTCCTCGGATGAGGTGGGCACGGCCTTTCGAGTGACGATGGCCGAGCGGTTGGAAGATCAGGAACGCACGAACCGGGGCCTGATGTATCGGGTGTTCGGCGAGCTCTCGGGGCCGCCCGACGAGGCCGGCGCCCACCCGGGATGGATGGACAAGGTGTGGGCGCGGGTGCGCATCGCGCCCAACGAGATCCGCCGAAGGGTGAAGATGGCCGAGCTGATCCGACCGCGCAGGTCGCTGACCGGACCGCCATTGCCGCCGGAGCTGCCCGCGGTGGCCGAGGCGGTCGAGCGCGGCGCGATCGGTGAGGACCATTTGCGGATCATCGTGCATCGTCTGAAGAAGCTGCCCCGCGTCGTCTCCGAGCAGGACCGCGCCGATGTGCAGACCAGCCTGGTGCGGGAGGCGACCAAGAGCGACGCCGAGATGGTGCGCACGGTGGGCCGGCGCATCGGCGAGATCTTCAACCCCGATGGCGACTACGACGAGGAGGATCGCGCGCGTCGGCGTGGTCTGCAACTGGGTCCGCAAGGTCGCGACGGGATGTCGAGGCTGTCGGGGTGGATCGATCCGGAGACCCGTTGCTATGTCGAGGCCGTCACCGCCGCAACGCGGCCGGGGCGTAACCTCCCTGACGGTGGTGTGGCCGAGGTCCGTGACGAGCGCAGCCCGGCGCAGCGTTGTCACGACGGGATCAAGCTGGGCTTGAGGGCCGGAATCGGCTCAGGGCAGTTGGGGTCTCACCGCGGCCATCCCGTGACGGTGATCGTGCGGACCACGTTGGCCGAGTTGAATCAAGCGGCCCACGCCGTGGTTGACCCCGGCGTGTCGATGCCGGGTCCGGCACGCACCGGTGGGAACACCGCGGTGCCGATGCGTGACGTCATCCGGATGGCTGCCGCGAGCATCCACTATCTGTCCGTGTTCGACGACCACAGCGAGCGTCCGATCTACCTGGGTCGGCAGAAACGGGTCGCTACCGCCGACCAGCGGATCATCTGTTACTCCCGTGACGGCGGCTGTACGCGGCCGAACTGCACCGCGCCGGGCTATCACTGCGCGGTCCACCACAGCCCCGACTGGGCACCCGACGGGCTCACCGACGCCGATTGTCTGTTCTTCGCCTGCGACTGCGACCACGCCTTGGTCACCAAGGGGCGGTGGTCCACCAAAGTGACCGAGTCCGGGCGGCTGGCGTGGACCGACGGGAACCGACCGCCGGACATCAACCATGCTCACCATCCCGAAGAACTCCTCCGAACCGACCCGGATCCGCCCGACGGACGTGGCTAGAGTTCACATGATCGAACGCTTGTTCGATACACTGGACGAATGAGCTGGCATCTCGGGCCGCCGACCTGGACGGAGATGGAGCGCGTGCTGAACGGCAAGCCGCGCCGGGCCGGCTGGCCGATCGACGAACAGATCGGCGACGGCGGCGACAGCCCGGCCTGGTCGCGCAAGCGCGGGGCCTACGAGGCGGCCGAGGTCACCAGGGGTTCCCAGTCCGGATTCCCGTACGCCGAACTGCACGCCCACTCGGCGTACAGCTTCCTCGACGGCGCCAGCACACCGGAGGAACTCGTCGAGGAGGCCGTCCGTCTCGACCTGCGGGCCATCGCACTGACCGACCACGACGGTCTCTACGGTGTGGTGCGATTCGCCGAAGCCGCAAGGGAACTCGAGATGGCAACGGTGTTCGGCACCGAACTGTCTCTCGGCGGAGGGGACCGGACCGAGGACCCCGACCCGCCGGGGCCCCACCTGCTGGTGCTGGCGCGCGGGCCCGAAGGCTACCGACGGCTGTCGCGCGAGCTCGCCAAGGCGCATCTGGCCGGCGGCGAGAAGGGCAGGCTGCGCTACGACTACGACGAGCTGACCGAGGCGGCGGGCGGGCACTGGCACATCCTCACCGGCTGCCGCAAAGGCCATGTCCGCCAGGCGCTCTCCACCGGTGGGCCGGACGCGGCCGCCGAGGCGCTGGCCGACCTGGTGAATCGGTTCGGCCGTGACCGGGTAAGCGTCGAGCTCACCCACCACGGGCATCCGTGCGACGACGAACGCAACGCTGTGCTGGCCGAACTGGCCCCCCGGTTCGGGCTCGGCGTGGTCGCCACCACCGCTGCTCACTTCGCCGAGCCGTCACGGGGCAGGCTGGCCATGGCGATGGGCGCGATCCGCGCCCGGCACTCGATGGACGAAGCCGCCGGTTACCTTGCCCCCCTCGGCGGATCACACCTGCGATCGGGAGCCGAGATGGCGCGGCTGTTCGCACACTGCCCCGAGGCGGTGACCGCAGCGGCCGAACTCGGCGAGCAGTGCGCCTTCGGGCTCGCGCTGATCGCACCGCAACTGCCGCCGTTCGACGTTCCGGACGGACACACCGAAGACAGCTGGCTTCGGCACCTCGTCATGGCGGGTGCCCGCCAGCGGTACGGCCCGCCGGAGCGAGCGCCGCGTGCCTACGCCCAGATCGAACACGAGCTCAAAGTCATTGAGCAGCTGACCTTCCCGGGCTACTTCCTCGTCGTGCACGACATCACCCGGTTCTGCAAGGAGAACAACATCCTGTCCCAGGGCAGAGGATCGGCGGCCAACTCGGCGGTCTGCTACGCCCTCGGGGTCACCAACGTCGATCCGATCGCCAACGAGCTGCTGTTCGAGCGGTTCCTGTCACCGGCCCGCGACGGCCCACCGGACATCGACATCGACATCGAATCCGACCTGCGCGAAAAGGCGATCCAGTACGTCTACGACCGCTACGGCCGCGACTACGCCGCCCAGGTCGCCAACGTCATCACCTACCGGGGCCGCAGTGCGGTGCGCGACATGGCCCGCGCGCTCGGTTTCTCGCAAGGTCAGCAGGACGCGTGGAGCAAGCAACTGGGTCAGTGGGGAAGCCTGGTGGAACCGCAGGGCTCGGACATCCATGACATTCCCGAGCCGGTGATCGAGCTGGCCAGGGAGATCTCCAACCTGCCACGGCACATGGGCATCCATTCCGGTGGCATGGTGATCTGCGACCGGCCCATCGCCGACGTGTGTCCGGTGGAGTGGGCGCGGATGGAGAACCGCAGCGTTCTGCAATGGGACAAAGATGATTGTGCGGCAATCGGTCTGGTGAAGTTCGACATGCTCGGCCTTGGCATGCTCTCGGCGCTGCACTACTGCATCGACCTGGTCGCCGAGCACAAGGGCATCGACGTCGACCTGGCGCGGCTGGACCTGTCCGAGCCCGCGGTGTACGAGATGCTGCAGAAGGCGGACTCGGTCGGGGTGTTCCAGGTGGAGTCGCGGGCGCAGATGGCCACCCTGCCGCGGTTGAAGCCCCGGGTGTTCTACGACCTGGTGGTCGAGGTGGCGCTGATCCGGCCTGGCCCGATCCAGGGGGGATCGGTGCACCCCTACATCAAGCGGCGCAACGGGGAGGAAGCCGTCACCTATGACCATCCCTCGATGGAGCCGGCGCTGCACAAGACGCTGGGCGTGCCGCTGTTCCAGGAGCAGCTCATGCAGCTCGCGGTGGACTGCGCGGGCTTCTCGGGCGCCGAGGCCGATCAGTTGCGCCGGGCGATGGGATCCAAGCGCTCGACAGAGCGGATGCGTCGGTTGCGCGGCCGGTTCTACGACGGCATGCGCCAGCGGCACGGCATCATCGGCGAGACGGCCGACCGCATCTACGAGAAGCTGGAGGCGTTCGCCAATTTCGGTTTCCCCGAGAGCCATTCGTTGAGCTTCGCATCGCTGGTGTTCTACTCGTCGTGGTTCAAGCTGCACCACCCCGCGGCGTTCTGCGCCGCCCTGCTACGAGCGCAACCGATGGGCTTCTACTCACCGCAGACACTGGTGGCCGACGCCCGCAGGCACGGTGTGCTGGTGCACGGCCCCGATGTCAACGCGAGCCTGGCGTACCCCACGCTGGAGAACGAGGGCACCGAGGTGCGGCTGGGCCTCGGCGCGGTACGGCATATCGGCGACGAACTGGCCGAACGGATCGTCGAGGACCGAAAGGCCAACGGAGCGTTCGCATCCCTGTTGGATCTGACGCAGCGTGTGCAGTTGTCCGTACCCCAGACCGAGGCGCTGGCCACCGCCGGCGCGCTGGGCTGCTTCGGTATCAGCCGTCGCGAGGGATTGTGGGCTGCGGGCGCGGCAGCCAGGGAACGCCCCGACCGGCTACCCGGTGTGGGGGTGGCATCGCAGGTTCCCGCGCTGCCGGGGATGAGCGAACTCGAGTTGGCCGCTGCAGATGTGTGGGCGACCGGAGTGTCACCCGACAGCTACCCGACGCAGTTCCTGCGGGAGAACCTCGACGCCATGGGGGTGGTCCCGGCCGGCATGCTGCTGGAGGTTCCCGACGGGTCAAGGGTGTTGGTGGCCGGTGCCGTCACACACCGCCAGCGGCCCGCGACGGCTCAAGGCGTCACCTTCCTCAACCTCGAGGACGAGACCGGGATGGTCAACATCCTGTGCACCCCAGGGGTGTGGTCGCGGCACCGCAGGCTGGCGCAGACGGCCACGGCCCTGGTGATCCGCGGTCAGGTGCAGAACGCCACCGGGGCCGTCACCGTCGTCGCCGAGCGGATGGCCAAGCTCACCATGGCGGTGGGGTCGAAGTCGCGCGACTTCCGCTGAGCCTCACAATCAATCGCCGGTGTCGTCATTCCCAACCTCGTCGGACTCCGACTCGACCTCAACCTCGGTTCGGTCGAGTCGGAGTCCTCCGCGGCGTCGGTCGACCCCTCGCTTCCGACCGGCGATTCGTCATCCTGTCGCAACCTGAACAGCCCAGCGAAGTGAGCCCCGGTAAGTCGCTCCCCTCATTGATGCAGGGCACTTCAGGCAATGATGTGGAACTAAATTAACGCAGACGGTAGTTAGTTTCGGACTTTTCGAACATGGACTTTTCCCTCACTGCAGCCGAGGTTTCGTTTGTGGGACAGGCACCCTTGCTGGTTCTTCGGCATACCCCGAAATATGCATGTACAGCAAACTGCACAGACATTTAGCATTTTTCATTCTTGGCGACCGAAATGAAGCTTGAACGCCTCGTGTATGACTCTCGCTCCAATGTCGCGGTCGTTTGACTAAGCTTGCTGAGTTCGATCTCAGCAACGGTCCCCACCAGTTCTTCTTGGCGAAATTCGAATTCCGGCATTCGTCCGGCGGCCCTACTGTTGCCGATGACGGTCGGCCGCAGTGGGCGACGTAGTCTCGCGGCATGACCTTGAACTTGTCCGCCGACGAAGTCCTCACCACCACGCGTTCGGTACGCAAGCGACTGGACCTCGACAAGCCCGTGCCGCGTGAGGTGCTGATGGAGTGCCTCGAGCTCGCGATACAGGCCCCGACGGGGTCCAATGCACAGGGCTGGCGGTGGGTCTTCGTCGACGATCCGGACAAGAAGAAGGCGCTGGCCGACATCTACCGGCACAACGCGACGCCGTACCTCGATGCACCCAAGCCCACCTACGGCGACGTACGCGACGAGCAACGGCCCCGCGTCACCGACTCCGCCAAGTACCTCAACGATCACCTGCACGAAGTGCCGGTGATGTTGATTCCCTGCCTCGAGGGCAGCCCCGAGGTCGCCGTGGCCGGAAGCGCCGGCTTCTGGGGTTCGCTGCTACCGGCGGTGTGGAGTTTCATGCTGGCGTTGCGGTCCCGCGGCCTCGGTTCGGCGTGGACCACGCTGCATCTGATCGGCAAAGGCGAAAAGCTCGCCGCCGACGTGGTGGGCATCCCGTTCGACGAGTACCGGCAGGGCGGGCTGTTTCCCATCGCCTACACCAAAGGCACCGACTTCCGTCCCGCCAAGCGGCTGCCCGTCGAACAGATCGCTCACTTCAACTCGTTCTAGGTGACGATCACCCGGATCCCGCGAAGCCGTGCTGGCGCCACGCCTCGTACACCACGACCGCGGCGGCGTTCGACAAGTTCAACGACCGGCGGCCGGCCAGCATCGGGATGCGCAGCTGGTCGGTGATGCGCGGATCGGTCAGAATCTCGGCCGACAACCCAGTGGGTTCGGGGCCGAACAGCATCACGTCGCCCGGTTGGTACCCGACGTCGGCGAACGATGTCGTCGCGTGGGCGGTGAACGCGTAGACCCGGCTGGGCGTCAGTGCCTGCCATGCCGCGGGCAGGTCGGGGTGCACGGTCACCGAGGCCAGATCGTGGTAGTCCAGGCCGGCGCGGCGCAGCTTGGGCTCCGATAGGTCGAACCCCAGCGGCTCGACCAGATGCAACTCACACCCGGTGGCCGCGACCATGCGAATCGCGTTACCGGTATTGGGTGCGATGCGCGGTGAGTAGAACATCAGCTTGAACACAGTTCGATCCCTCGGCGTGGGAGTGCTTGGCAACGCGCTTGCGATACTGCTCGCATGGTCGAGCAGAGCATTTGGATGCAGAAGGTCACGGCCGATCCTGGACATTCGCAATGGTATGTCGAGCGGTTCCGCGCCATGGCGCGCGCCGGTGACGACCTGGTCGGCGAGGCTCGCCTCGTCGACGCGATGGCGCCCCGCAGCGCGCACATCCTCGACGCGGGCTGCGGTCCCGGTCGGGTGGGCGGGTTCCTGGCCGCGGCCGGTCACCGCGTGGTCGGCGTCGACGTCGACCCGGTCCTCATCGCCGCGGCCGAGCAGGACCATCCCGGCCCCCGCTGGCTCATCGGTGACCTCGCCGAGCTCGACCTGCCGGCCCGCGGCATCGCCGAACCGTTCGACGTGATCGTGTCGGCGGGCAACGTCATGACCTTCCTCGCACCGAGCACCCGGGTCGAGGTGCTGCGCCGGCTACGCGCCCATCTCGAAGCCGACGGGCGGGCGGTGATCGGGTTCGGTGCCGGTCGTGACTACGAGTTCGGTGATTTCCTCGACGACGCCGCCGATGCCGGTTTCACGCCCGACCTGCTGTTGTCTTCCTGGGATCTGCGACCGTTCGGCGATGGCGCCGAGTTCCTCGTCGCGCTCCTGCGGCCCGCGTAGTCTGCCGAACTACCGGCATTTGCTCTGTCACCAATTCCGCGGTGGCGGCGACGAATCGCGAACTCTGTCTGTTCAGTAAGAATTATGGAATCGGCTGAACATCGCTGGCATACTCGATCAATTGCCAGGCGCAGAACGCGCCCGCCCCGCAGCGGCGAAATGAGCAGGAAGCCTTATGAAGAACGCGCCAGTACTGAATTGCGGACAACCGGCCGATCGCGCGGGTGTGCGTCCATGAGCGCGTTCGCCCGGCCCAGGCAGGCCGACGGCACGGTCGTCGATTTCGATCAGAATGCGGCCAAGCCGGCGAAGCGGCCGTCGCGGTGGGCACTGTCCAATTGGGCGGTCCGCTGGAAAGTCTTCGCCATCGTATTGGTGCCACTGATTCTGGCCGGAACATTCGGCGGGCTGCGCATCTACGGCAGCGTGACCGAGGAATCCGAATTGCGCCTGGCCGCCGACCGCGCCGAAATGGTCCCCGCGATCGAGAGTTACATGGCGTCCCTGGAAGGGGCGATGCTGGCGACCTCGACCGGTGGCGACGCGCAGACGGCGTTGACGAACTTCGACAACAACAAGCAGGCACTGCAGCGCCGACTCGGGGACACCGACGTCGCACCGGACGTCCGCCGGGTGGTCACCACCATGATCGACGGCGGCCAGGGGTCTGATGGACCAGCTCACCGCCAACAGCATCGGTCTGCGCGATGCCGTCCAGTCATATGCGCTGTTGCTGCTGCCCGCCGAGGATGCCGTCACCGGTTCGGTCCGGGTCGACGACGAGCGCATCCGTTCCGAGGCCCTCGGGCTGTCCCGGGCGATCGGTGTACGCGGCCAGATGACCATGCAGCGGCTCGCCATTCTGCGCGGCGGCGAACTCCCGGAGCCCGAACTGCGCACGTCGATGATCGCCCTGGCCGGCACCGAGCCCTCGACGCTGTTCGGGCTGAGCCAGGCGCTCGGTGTCGGCTCACCCGATGCACAGCGGTTGCAGGCGGAGTTCGTCAAGCGGATGGCTCTCATGACCGACCCCGCCGTCCCGCTGGTCAACAATCCGGAGTTGTTGGCGTCGGTCAACGCGACCGACCAGATCGCGCGGCAGGTCATCGACCGCACCTCCTCGTCGGTCATCTCCGCCGTCGACGACCGCGCTGCCGCGGCGCGCGCGGACGTGATCCGCGACGCGGTCGTCGTCGCGGCGACGATCCTGCTCGCGCTGCTGATCGTCATCCTGGTGGCGCGCTCGCTCGTGCGACCGCTGCGCCGGCTGCGTGACAGCGCCCTGAAGGTGGCCCATGATGACTTAACGCGCGAGATCGAGCACGTCAGGGCCGGCGGTGATGCCGAGCCGATCGACCCCATCCCGGTGTACACCTCCGAGGAGGTGGGACAGGTCGCGCACGCCGTCGACGAGTTGCACGAACAAGCCGTGCTACTGGCCGCCGAGCAGTCCCGGTTGCAGATGCAGATCGGCGACATGTTCGAGACGCTGTCCCGTCGCAGCCGGTCGCTGGTCGACCAGCAGCTGTCGCTCATCGACCGGCTGGAACGCAACGAGCAGGACCCCGAGCGGCTCGAAAGCCTGTTCCGGCTCGATCACCTGGCTGCCCGCATGCGGCGCAACGGCGCCAACCTGCTGGTCCTGGCGGGCGCGAAGATGCCTCGGGAACAGACCGAGCCCCGCGCGCGTGAGGAGCGAAATCAACCGGTGCCGGTGTCGGCGGTCATCAACGCGGCGGCCTCCGAGGTCGAGGACTACACCCGGGTGGTCACCGCTACGGTGCCCGACAGCGAGGTGTCCGGTTCCGTCGCCGGTGACCTGGTGCACCTGCTGGCAGAGTTGCTCGACAACGCGCTGCGCTACTCGCCGCCGATCTCGCAAGTGCGGGTGTCGGCGGTGCACACCGGCAACGGCGGGCTGGTCATCGAGGTCAGCGACATCGGACTCGGCATGACCGACTCGGATCTGCGGGTGGCCAACACCCGCCTGCAGTCCGGCGGTGAGGTGAATCCGTATACCGCGCGGCACATGGGACTGTTCGTGGTCGGTCGGCTCGCCGCCCAGCACGGACTGGTGGTTCGGCTGCGCAGTACCGTTGCGGGTGAACCGAACTCGGGCACCACCGCCGGGGTGTACGTACCCACCGAATTGCTCAGCCGCGACGGCGAGCCGGACCAGTTCGGCGATCCGGAGTACGCCGTGCCCGCCGACGCGCACGCCGGGATCGCGACGGCGCTGGCGCTCGATGAAGACCGCTTCGAAGACGACCTCCAAGACGAGGACGTCTACTACGACGATCCCGAATACCTCAACGGTCACGCCGACCTGTCCGTGTCGCTGCTGCCGCAGCGCGATCCCGGTGCCAGCGGTATATCCGAGGTCCCGAACGCGGGGGCCCAGCCGGCACCGGAGCCGGAAGTCCACGAGGAGGAGTGGCCCGCCGACTCCATCCCAGTGCAGACGGTCGACGAGCCGGCGCCCGAACCGCCGGTCACTGCACGGCCCACCGACACCTCCGGCTTCTTTGCGGCGCGGGCGCAGGCGGCGGCCGACGGCGGTCCGCCCCCATCGCCGGCGCCGTCCAGCGCCTCTCACACCGCCAGTGACACGGCCGGCTCGGACGACGCGATCTACCAGAAGATGCTGTCCGAGTGGCTGGTCGATCCCACGGAACTGGCCGACAGCGAAGACCTGAACTGGGAGTCGGTGTGGGACCGCGGATGGTCGGCCGCGGCGGCGGCCGACGAGGCACCGGTGACCCGGCACACCGACGAGGGCCTGCCGGTGCGTGAGCCCGGTGCCCGGCTGGTTCCGGGAACGGTGGACGCCGGCGCCCACGACGAGCAGCACCGCAACGGCGGCGCGCACCGCGGCGCGCAGGACGACGACGCGGTAGCATCGGCGGCTGAGTTCGACGCTGGGCCGGGGGCCTTCGCCGCCGGCGAGGGAGCACCTCTGCAGCGTGACCCCGAAGCCGTGCGCGCCAGCATGACCAGCCATTTCGGCGGAGTGCATGCCGGCCGCTCGCATGCCCGAGAGACCAGAGGACTGGAACACGAATGACCTACCCGCCGCGACCGGATGTCGCCGCCGGGGCGGCTCCGCGACCGGATGTCGCCGCCGGGGCGGCTCCGCGACCCGATGTCGCCGCCGGGGCGGCTCCGCGACCCGATGTCGCCGCCGGGGCGGCTCCGCGTTCTACACAGCGTGATTCGCTCGACTGGCTCGTTTCCCGGTTCGCCCGCGAGGTCTCGGGGGTGTCGCATGCCGTGCTGGTGTCCGCCGACGGCCTGCTGATGGCGGCCAGCGAGCACATCCCCACCGAGCGTGCCGACCAGCTCGCCGCCGTCGCCTCCGGGCTGGCCAGCCTGTCGACGGGGGCGGCGCAGCTGTTCGACGGCGGCCACGTGCTGCAGTCGGTCGTCGAGATGGAGAACGGATACCTACTGCTGATGCGCGTGGGCGACGGCTCGAACCTGGCGACCCTGGCGACACGCAACTGCGACATCGGCCAGATCGGCTACGAGATGGCGATCCTGGTGGAGCGTGTGGGCACTGTCGTCCAGTCGGCGCGACGGCGCGCGCCCCAGCACTCGTGAGTGGCCTATGGAGGATGCCGAGGGTAGGGAGGGGGCGAGCGGAGCACCGCTGCGGGAACGCGATAACGCCGACGAGCCAAGCCTGGTCCGGCCCTACATCCTGACGGCGGGACGCACCGATTCGCGGGTCTACCTGCCGCTGGAGGCACCGATCGAGACGGTGAACGCCGAGAAGCCGCCACGGTGGCCGGGCGGCGATGTGCGCAGTCAGATCCTGGCGATGTGCGTCGACCACCCGTCGGTCGCTGAGGTCGCCGCCGGGTTGTCGCTGCCGCTCGGCGTGGCGCGGGTGCTGATCGGGGATCTGGTGGCGCAGGGTCACCTTGCGGTGCGCAGCACACTGGGTGATTCGGCCACCACCGACGAACGACGCGAACTGATAGGAAGGACGCTGCGTGGCCTCAGGGCACTATGAGGAGCACCGAGCGCGCGAGCGCTCATCTGTCACAGGGTCTTCGCGCGAGCGCTCATCTGTCACAGGGTCTTCGCACGAGCGCTCATCTGTCACAGGGTCTTCGCGCGAGCGCTCATCCGCGGCGAAGATCGTCGTCTCCGGCGGATTCGGCGCAGGCAAGACGACGTTCGTCGGCGCCGTCTCCGAGATCATGCCGTTGCGCACGGAGGCCCTCGTGACCAACGCCTCCGCAGGCGTCGACATGCTCGAGGCCACACCGAAGAAGAACACCACCACGGTGGCCATGGACTTCGGCCGCATCACCCTCGACGACGACCTGGTGCTCTACCTGTTCGGCACGCCCGGCCAGCGGCGGTTCTGGTTCATGTGGGACGACCTCATCCGCGGAGCGATCGGCGCGATCATTCTCGTCGACGTCCGCCGGCTGCAGGACAGCTTCGCCGCGGTGGACTTCTTCGAGGCGCGCAACCTGCCGTTCCTGGTCGCGATAAATCAGTTCGACGGAGCGCCAACCCATCCCGTCGCCGCGGTGCGCACGGCACTGGCACTGTCCGAGCGCATCCCGGTGATCAGCGTCGACGCCCGCGACCGCCAGTCGGCGAAGGCCGCGCTGATCGCGGTCACCGAGTACGCGCTCGACGTCCTCGCCTCGCTGCCCGGCTGACCCTGCGATGGCGGCGCGGGAGGACTGCTGGACCAACCGAGAGTTCGTCGGACATGATTTCCGAGACGAGGATCTCAGCAGGCTGCGCACCGAACGGGCGGTGTTCGACGAGTGCGACTTCCGCGGTGTGGACCTCAGCGAGTCCGACCATGTCGGCTCGGCGTTCCGCAATTGCAGCTTCCAACGAGCGACACTGCAGCACAGCACTTTCCGGCAATGCAGCCTGCTCGGCTCGGTGCTGACCGACACTCGGCTTCGGCCGCTGACGTTGGTCGAGGTCGATCTGACGCTCGCGGTTCTCGGCGGGTGCGACCTGCGCGGCGTCGACCTCGCGGGCTGTCGGCTGCGTGAAGCCGGTCTGGTCGACGCCGATCTGCGCAAGGCGGTGCTGCGCGGCGCGGACCTGGGCGGCGCCCGCGTGCAGAACGCCCGACTGGAAGAGGCCGACCTGCGGGGTGCGCGCGTCGATCCGACGTTGTGGACCACCGCCAAGGTGCGCGGCGCCAAGGTCGACGTCGACCAGGCGATGGCTTACGCCGCCGCCCACGGTCTGGTGATCCTCGGGCAGTGAGGGGGCGACGGCTCAAACGATGTCAGCCGCCCTTCAGTCGGATCTTCCACCGAACGAAGCTCAGGTAACCGACACAGATCGCGAAGAGCATGCCCATGTTGAACAGCCAGGCACTCGGCGTGTGCCTCCAATGCGAGTCCTGGGGAGTGAGGGGGCCCGGGACGAGCCTGATCAGGTCGATGGTCGACGCAGTGGCGGCGAATCCCCACCGGGCCGGCGTGATCCACGACAACTGGTCGAGCACCACCCGCCCGGTCACCGGGATCATGCCGCCCTGGAACACCAACTGCGACATGATCGCGATCACCAGCAACGGCATGATCTGCTCGTTCGACTTGGCCAGCGCCGACAGCGCCAGGCCGGTCATCGCCGCTGCCACACAGCAGGCGGCGACATCGACATACAGTTCCAGCGTCCGGTTGCCGATCACCGCGCCACTGGTGACCGCCCCTGGGCCCCAGCTCTTCCCCCACACGTTGATGCTGACGACGATCGCCGACTGCAGCAACGCGAAAATCGCGAAAACGAACACTTTGGCCAGTAGATATGCGGTGGTGGACAACCCGACGGCCTGCTCGCGCCGGAAGATGGCCCGTTCCCCGATGAGGGCACGGATGGTGAGCGCTGTGCCCATGAAGATGGCGCCGACGTTGAGCAGCACCAGAATTTGTCCGGGTTCATTGGGCGCCGCACCGCCCTGAATGGCCGGAACGGGCACGCCGAAGCCGACATCGCCGGGCACCGACAGTGACAGCACGCCCATGATGAACGGCAACACTGCCAGGAAGAGGAAATATCCGCGGTCGGACACGATCAGCCGCACCTGGCGCCGCGCGATCGTGGAGAACTGCCGTCGCACACTCGTGCTCGTCGGGCTGCCGAGCTCCGACGGCTGTTCGGTCGGCGGCGGTGGCGGCGGCGGCCCGCTCTGGTCGAGGAATCGTCTGTTGGCCCCATCCGGATCGCCCGCGACCGTGCTGAAGATGTCAGCCCAGTTGGTGGTGCCCATCGACGGCCCGATCTGGTTGGGCGGCCCGTAGAAAGCGGTCTTGCCGCCGGGCGCCAGCAGTAACACCTCGTCGCACACGTCGAGATAGGTCAGCGAGTGGGTGACCACCAGCACGACGCGGCCGGCATCGGCCAACTGCCGCAACATCGTCATCACCTGGCGATCCAGCGCCGGGTCCAGGCCGGACGTCGGCTCGTCGAGGATCAGCAGCGACGGGCCGGTCAGCAACTCCAGCGCCACCGAGGCGCGCTTGCGCTGGCCGCCGGAGAGCTTGTCGACCCGGGTCTCCAGGTGGTTGGTCATCTCGAGTTCCTCGAGGACCTGCATCACGACCTGTTCGCGGTCGGCCTTCGTGGTGTCGGGCGGCAGCCGCAACTCGGCGGCGTACATCAGCGCCTGCCGCACCGTGAGCTGGCCGTGCACCACGTCGTCCTGCGGGACCATGCCGATCCGGGAGCGCAGCGAGGCGTACTCGGCGTGGACGTTGTGACCCTCGAAGGTCACGGTGCCGGTCGTCGGGTGGGTGTAGCCCGCGACCAGCCGCGCGAAGGTGGACTTGCCCGCCCCCGACGGACCGATGACGGCGGTGAGCGTGCCGGGCCGCGCGGCGATCGAGATGTTCTCCAGCAGCGTCTTGTCGTTCTCGATGGTCCAGGTGACGCCGTGCACCTCGAGTCCGCCGGTGCGGGTCGCGGCCTCGGTCCCGGTCCCGCGCATGAGCGTGCCGCCCGAGAAGACCAGGTCGATGTTGCCGATCGTGACGTTGTCGCCGTCGTGTAGCAGCGCCGACTCGACGCGCGTGCCGTTGACGAAGGTGCCGTTGATGCTGCGGTTGTCGCGGATCTCGGTGCCGGCGGCGGTCGGCACCAGCGTCGCGTGGTGGCGGGAGGCCAGCACGTCAGGGACCACGATGTCGTTGTCGGTCGCGCGGCCGATCTTGACGGCGCCCGGCACGTTGGCGACTGGCCTGCTCGGACGCAGGATCTTGAGCATGCTGGTCGCGAGGCTGCCGTCGCTCGAACGCGGGGCTGCGGTCGGTCCCATCGCGGTCACCGACTCCAACTCCGGCGCGGAGATGGGCTGCGCATACTGCGGTGAGCGCACCGGCTGCGGGGTGCTCGGCGGTGCCGGTTGGTAGGCCACCGGTCCGCCGGTGTGCGCGGGTTGTGGGCTGCCGGCCTGGTATCGCGGCTGCGACGGCGGCCCGGACGGATACATCGGCTGAGCGCGTGAGGTGCCCGACGGCGGTCCGTACGGCGCCGAGCCGGGGGCGCCGGGCATGTGTGGCGGCGGACCGGGTCGTGACGCGGCGGCCGGACGCTGGCCTGCAATCGGCACCGCCATGGTGGGCGTGCGGCCGGCCGTTCCGGTGTGGCGGCCGACTTCGAAGATCAGCCGCGGGCCATCGGGATTGCCGATGTTCACGCTCTGACCATCGGCGATGTCCACGGCGGGCACCCGGCGGTTGTTTATGAACATGCCGTTGAGGCTGCCGTTGTCGATGGCGACCCAGCGGCCCTGGTCGAAGCGCAGCACCAGATGCGCGCGCGAGATCAAGGGATGGGCGATCCGGATGTCGGCGCGCAGGTCGCGGCCGACGACGACGTCGTTGCCCGCCGCGAAGGTCCGGGTCGATCCTTCATGCCGAACGGTCAACGCGGGAGGGGCGGGTCGGCTCACGGCGGACAACTCTATCGGTATCGGCCCCGGCTGCGGGTCAGGTGCGCGCCGCGGTCAGTCGCGCGGCAAGCTCCAGCGTGCGTGTCGGTGCGCTGCCGCGATTCGACAACCCGGGCCGCTGCACGGCGAGTCGCGTGGCCGGACACGTCGATTCGTGGTCACCATGGTTCATGGTCTCTCGATCGCCGGTGGTGTTGACCGCAGCTCTTGCCGTATCGACGTTGCTGGCGCCGACCGCAGGCGCGCAGCCGGGTTCGATCGACGACCGCGGGTTCGTCGACACCGCGGCGCGCTGTGACGGGTCCGCGGCGAGCGTTGCGTTCGGCCGCACGGAGTACGCGCTGATCGCGATCTGTCGGGAGGCCGGCGGCTACGAGTACCGCGGGGTGCGGCTGAGCGACGACGCACTGTTGTCCGCGACCGCCGTCGAGACCGCCGACGGTGTGTTCACCGTCGAGAACGACGACGTCACCTATACGTTCTCGGCGAAGGAACTCGCGGTCGCCGAGAACGGCGAACTGGTTCGCGCCGACCCGATGGTGGCCTACATCGAGCCGAGGCGCTCGGGAGGGTAGCCCGGCGATCCGGTCACCACACAATGGGTGTGGCTGTAGATGGTGGCCATGCACTGGTTGCAGTGGTTGCACACCGACCGGATGGAACGCGCGTCGCCGTCGGCCTGGATCCGGTTGATCAGGTCGGGTTCGGCGAGCAGCGCGCGGCCCATCGCGACGAAGTCGAAGCCCTCGGCCATCGCGAGGTCCATCGTCTCGCGGTTGGTGACGCCGCCGAGCAGGATCAGCGGCAGCGTCAGCTCCTCGCGGAACTTCTTGGCGTCGCGCAACAGGTAGGCCTCGCGGTAGGGGTACTCGCGCAGGAATTTCTTGCCGGTCATCCGTATGCCCCACCGCAGCGGCGGTTTGAACGCACCGGCGAACTGCTTGATCGGCGCGTCGCCGCGGAACAGGTACATCGGGTTGACCAGCGAGCTGCCCGCGGTCAGCTCGATCGCGTCGAGCCCGCCGTCCTCCTCCAGCCACCTGGCGGTCTGCAGCGACTCGTCGAGCGAGATACCGCCGCGCACGCCGTCGGTCATGTTGAGCTTGGCGGTCACCGCGATCGGGGCGCCCGCCCGCTCGACCGCACGCCGCACCGCCATCATCGTGCCGCGGGCGACCTTCGCGCGGTTCTCCAGTGAGCCGCCGAACTCGTCGTCGCGGCGGTTGATCAGCGGGGACAGAAACGAGCTGGCGAAGTAGTTGTGGCCAAGATGAACCTCGACGGCGTCGAAGCCGGCCTCGATCGCGCAGCGCGCCGCATTCGCATGGGCGGCCATGATGTCGTCGATGTCCTCGCGCGTGGCCTTCCTCGCGAAGCGCATCGACAGCGGGTTGAAGAAGCGCACCGGCGCGTACGCCCTGGCCTTGTTCGAGCGGGCGTTGGCCACGGGCCCGGCGTGACCGATCTGGGCGCTGATGGCCGCACCCTCGGCGTGGATCGTGTCGGTGAGCCTGCGCAGTCCTGGCATCGCCTCGGGCCGCCACCAGATCTGCTTGCCCTCGGTGCGCCCGCCCGGGGACACCGCCAGGTAGGCGACGGTCGTCATCCCGACCCCGCCCGCGGCCGGTAGCCGGTGATAGGTGATGAGGTCGTCGGTGACCAGGGCGTCCGGCGTCGCGGCTTCGAACGTCGCGGCCTTGATGACCCGGTTGCGCAGCGTCACCGGGCCGAGCTTGGCCGGGGTGAACACATTGGGCTGAGTGTTCATAGGAGGCAGCATGCCAGACTGTCTTCACTGGCGAGCGAAGCGACGGGAGGTTTTTGCGTGGGTGCGATCACATTGGACGGCAAGGCCACGCGCGACGAGATCTTCGTCGACCTCACCGAACGCGTCGCGGCGCTGACCCAGGGCAATCTTGGCGGCTCGGCTGCGGCGGCGGGCCGCACGCCCGGGCTGGGCACGGTGTTGGTCGGCGACGACCCCGGCTCGCACGCCTATGTGCGCGGCAAGCACGCCGACTGCGCGAAGGTCGGCATCAACTCGATCCGGCGCGATCTGCCCGCCGACATCAGCCAGTCCGAGCTCGACGCGACCATCGACGAACTGAACGCCGACCCGGAATGCACCGGCTACATCGTCCAGTTGCCGCTGCCCAAGCACCTCAACGAGAACGCCGCCCTGGAGCGCGTCGACCCGGGCAAGGACGCCGACGGCCTCCATCCGACGAACCTCGGCCGGCTGGTGCTCAACGAGCCCGCCCCGCTGCCGTGCACTCCGCGGGGCATCGTGCACCTGTTGCGCCGCTACGAGGTGGAGATCGCCGGCGCGCGCGTCGTCGTCATCGGCCGCGGGGTCACCGTCGGCAGACCGCTGGGCCTGCTGCTGACCCGGCGCTCGGAGAACGCCACGGTGACGTTGTGCCACACGGCGACTCGTCACCTGCCGGAGCTGGCCCGCGAGGCCGACATCGTCGTCGCCGCGGCGGGCATGCCGCACATGGTGACCGCCGAGATGGTCAAGCCCGGCGCGGCAGTCGTCGACGTCGGGGTGAGCCGCGACGAGAACGGCAAGCTCGTCGGCGACGTGCATCCCGGCGTGTGGGAGGTGGCCGGTCACGTGTCGCCGAACCCCGGCGGCGTCGGCCCGCTGACCCGCGCGTTCCTGCTCACCAACGTCGTGGAACGCGCGGAGTCGCTGGCCGCGATGAGCGCGCACGCGACGAGCTGACCACTCACGACGTGACCCCTAAGGAGTTCGCGCGCAAGGTTTTTGCGGGGCAGTGGCCGTTCTGGACGGTCGGCCTGATCTTCCTCGCGGCGTTCGGTCTGGTCGTAACCGGCTACTGGCGCCGCGGCGCGCTCGTGATGGCGATCGGCGTCGGGGTTGCCGCGGCGTTGCGGCTGGCGCTCAGCGACGAGCGCGCGGGACTGCTCGCGGTGCGCAGTCGCGGGGTCGACTTCGTGACCACCGCGACCGTGAGCGCCACGATGCTCTACATCGCGTGGACCATCGACCCGCTGGGCACCGGCTAGCCCCGACGGATGCCGCTTGTCGGCAACCGTGACGACTAATCATCCGCTATGTCAGTTTTTGTGGTTGAATGAACAGTCTAGCGAAGCGAATTCTTCCCTATGTAAACGCTTGACCATCCGAGCCGCGGTGGGCCTTCATTCTTAGCGAACCGAATGACGGGGGTCCCCACGTGCGGCGCCACCCCACCAGTTCGCTGCGCGCGCCACGCTCGCTGTGCCGGGCGGACGAGCGCGGAGGACCGCCGGTAGCCGTGCAGGCACGTCGAACTCCGTCGTCGCCGCGATTCGGGTCTGCTCGTGGTTGATGCGATCCCCGTTCGCGACGCGGTAAGCCGGTCGATCAAGGTTGTCACCGAGCCGAGTCTTAGGCATGGCATGGTCGGCTTCTGGCCACGCATCTGTGCAGTGGCTTTGCTGTTCATTGTCGCGTACGCACCGACGTACGGCGAGCTGCTGGCCGCGTCGTTTGCAGGGTCCCGCAACGCAATTCTCGTCATCCTGCCGTTCGTCATCCTGCTGTGTGCGGCCGGATACCGTGAGCCACCCTCCGGCGTCGCCGACGGCGAGTCCGATTGGATCGTCGCCGCCATGGTCGCGGCGCTCGGCGTGGGCCTCATCGTGGTGACGGAACGTCGCTATCCCACTTCTACGGGCCTGTGGCGGGTCGATCTTCTCGGCGCGGTGCTCTGGGTGATCTGTGTTGCGCTGATCTTGTTCGGGATTCGGCACACGGTGAGGATGTGGCCGGTATGGGCGATCGCATCGATCTGCGCAACGCCCCTGCCCTATCTCGTCGCCACGGCCACGCTGGGCGGATCCGATGACCTCTGTGCCGTGGTCGCCACGGTCGTCGGCGCGGTCGCCGTCTTCTTCGCGACCAACCGGTGGCAAGTGTCACTCCGGATCCTGACGACGGTGCTGTGCCTGGTCGCCGGATTCGGCTCGGCGGTCCTGCTGAGCGGGGCGGTGACCCTTGGCGGGATCGTGCTCGTGACCGGCGCGGCCGTGCCGGTGCTGATCGTCACGGTGACCGTCGTTCTCACCGGACGAGCGGGTCGCCGCGGCGCGGTCGGTGCATCCGGGCACTTTCCCCGGGTGACCGCGCGAATGCTGGTCGCACTGACTGCACTGGCATGCCTGGTCCTGGTGTTCAATCCGTCGATCGCCGCTGCCCCGACGCCGCAGGCCGTGCGGAGCGACTGGCTTCAGCGTGCGGGCACCGTTGACGCGGGGGAGTTTCCCTTCGTCACCCGTTTCCTGGGCCCCGATTCGAGTTTCCGGCGCTACCTGCTCCCCGCCTATGTCGACGCCCCCTCGGCAGCAGTCGACGTGTTGGCTTCGAAGAATTCCGCTGCGCTGCGCGACTACATCGACGTGGTGTGGTACCCGGTTCGGCGGCCGGTGAGCTACCGAGCTGTCGATTCAGGCGCGAACCCGCAACTGCCGCAGGGGATTCGCGAGGCCCACACCAACACCGACTCCGCCACCACCAGCGACGACACCGACTGGTACGCCCTCACCTGGGTCTGGCGTACGGCAGCCGAGTACGAACAGATCACGGTCATCGTCAACCAGACCAGCATGACGTCGAACCCGCCGCCGAGCCCACAGCCGCTATCATTCGGCGCCACGATGCTGGATCCGGCACTGAAAGCGATGGGACAGCAATCCGATTCGGTCGGCGAGGTGCCCGCCTCCGTCCGTCGGCGGGCCTACGCCGTAGTCGACATCTTGATGGCCGCAAGTGATTACCCCAGAGGCTGACGACTACGTTCCCGGCACCTGGCTGTCGAGTCACCTGTCGGCGCGCGCGCTCCTCAACCCTCGGTCCATTGCCTGGCTGGCGGCGCTCTGTCTTGTGCCTGCGGTCTGTTTCGCGGTGGCGCCATCGCTTTTTTTCGCGCTCCTGACGCCGAGTATCGTGATCGCTTACCTCGCTTCGATACTCGATCGCAATTGGTTGCTGATCAAGGGCATTCGATCGTCACCGATGGTGGTTGTCGATGACGCTGAAGCCCGTGCGATGCCGGACGCCGGGCTGCCGCTCTATACGGTGCTGCTACCGGTCTACGACGAACCGGAGATATTGGAGAACCTGATCGACGGCGTGGGCAGATTGGAGTACCCCAAGGCCAAGCTGGAGATTCTGCTCCTGGTCGAAGACGATGACGTCGCGACGCAGGAGGCGGTGCGCGACATCACCGACAACTCCGTTCGGGTGGTCACCGTTCCGCACAGCCTGCCGAAGACCAAGCCCAAGGCGTGCAACTACGCGATGCGTACGGCGGGCGTCAGGGGCGAGATGATGACGATCTACGACGCCGAGGACGTTCCGGAGCCACTGCAACTTCGTAAGGCCGTGGCGGCTTTTCGCAGACTGCCCGCCGACGTCGGTTGCCTGCAGTGTCGGCTCGGCTACTTCAACGAGCGTCAGAACCTGCTGACCCGTTGGTTCTCGATGGAATACGACCAGTGGTTCAGGCTGATACTGCCCGCGGTCCAGGCATCGAACTGCGTCGTGCTGCTCGGGGGCACCTCAAGTCACCTGCCCACCGACGTGTGGCGCGATGTGGGCGGCTGGGACGAGTTCAACGTCACCGAAGACGCGGACCTCGGAGTTCGGCTGGCACGGCACGGGTACCGCACGTTGATTCTGGACTCCGAAACCCTCGAGGAGGCCAATTCCGATGTGCTGAACTGGGTTCGGCAGCGTTCGCGGTGGTACAAGGGTTATCTGCAGACGATGTTCGTGCACTTGCGCCATCCCGCGACTCTCCGGCAGGAGATCGGGTTCAAAGCCACTCTCCGGCTGATCAACCTGACCGGAGCGGTAACGATCACCAACTTTCTCAACCTGTTGTTCTGGCTGGTCATGGCGATGTGGGTGGCGGGTCGTCCGGAGTTCGTCAGTGTTCTCTTTCCCGCGTTTCCGTATTACGTCAGCCTCGCCTTGTTATTTCTGGGTGCGCCGATCTCCATCTACGTCGGTCTTCTCGTCATCAACAACCTGGGTAAGCCCTGCCTGTGGTGGGCCGCGCTGCTGGCGCCGATGTACTGGCTGCTGCAATCGGTGGCCGCGGTGAAAGCCGTGTACCAGTTCATCTTCCGACCTTCCTTCTGGGAGAAGACCGTGCACGGCCTCTCCGGACAGAGTCGACCGGCGGTCGAGGTGGGAGGGCCGTGAGTTGAGGATTCTCTCCCGCGTGATGAGAGCGTCGGTTTTCGCCATCGTCCTGCTCGCGTCCGGCGGCGCGGCCGCAGCGCTGGCCCAGCCCGATTTCGGTATCGCTGATCCGGCGCCGGGGACCACGCAGATGGGATGGTCCCAACTCGGTTTGTCCGACCGCCTCGTGCTTCTGGGCTACAACCAGGCCGGCGATGTCGAGGTGCCGGTCCCGCAGGGGGTCACCCCTGCGCTCGTCGCCGGGCAGATCGGCTCGGTGGTCAACGTCACGACGGGCAAGGTGGACGTGCTCGACGGCCGCGGAGTCGCGCTGGCGACGATTCCGGTGCCGGCGGACGGCGCGACCGAGCCGTTCCTAGTGGACACGTCCCAAGCACAGGTCACCGACGGGAGGGTGGCCTTCAGCTTCGTGCTGCGCGGTGACGACGGGGACGGGTCTGAAAGGAGCTGCGGCCAGTCGCCGTCGGTGACGCTGACTCAGTTGGCCGTGACGTTCTCCGGCGATGCGCCGAATCCCCGTGTAGTCGCGGATTTCCTGCCGGGCTATGTGGACTCCATATCGATCTGGGTGGGGCGCAACCCATCGCCGAGCCAGCAACAGGCCGCCCTGAACCTGGTTGCAAAGCTGACGAACCTGTACCGGCCCATTCCTGTCCGGATTGACGTGAGCACTGCCGCTGAACCGCCTCGTCCCACTGACACCAGCACCAGTCGCGTGATGGAGATCCGTGAGGGCGGACCTGCTGGACTGGAAGTGGCGAACGGTGGCACGCCCGCCGCGAGGCTGGTTATCTCCGGCCAAGGGACAGCTCTGACCCGGCAGATCGACATCTTCGCCGACCGACGAATCCTGTTGGCCCAGTCCCAGACTGCTTCGGTCACCGCCGTGTCGGACCTGCTCGCGGGCTCGACCGAAATTCTGACATTCGCGCAACTCGGCATTGGAGCAAAGGCATCGGTGCTGGGCACCACGATTCTCTATGCCGGCTTCGATGCGAGCAGATTCGCAGTCGGATCGGTCCAGGAAGCCAAGGTCCACCTCATTGCCCAGTACACCGCCGTCGAGTCCGGGACGGGGTCGGTCATGATCAGCTCCGGCGACGCGGTGCTGGCCTCGCGCGCCCTGGATCGGTCCGGTGCCCTGGATCTGGTTCTCGAGCTGCCCACCGGTGCGATCGCGTCGAATGTCGGCCTGGCGCTGGAGATTCGATACTTTCCCGACAGGGATTGTCCGCCTACGACGGACAGAATCACCTTTGCGCTGGATCCTCGATCGACCATCTCGGTGAAACCCGGCAGCGCGGACGGACGGAGCGGATTTGCGGCGTTGCCGATGGCGTTCACCCCTGATTTCGATGTCGCCGTCGAACAGCCGGATCAGATCCGCTATGCCGCACGTGCCATCAACCTGATCGGTCAACAAACGGGGTACACGCTGAGGCCGAACGTCATCCCGATCGGCGAGGCCACCGCGTCGGAGGAGGGGCTGCTGCTGGTCGCCGGCGGCGAGGCGCTGCGACAGGCCGGATTGGATCCCCCAGTGCTGCCAGTGGGCGGCGCAGCCGCCACCATCGACGGCAACCCGTTCACCGACCTCGTCCTCGGCGGGGCGTTGGGCGTCATTCAGATCTTCTCCGACAACGGGCGAACGGTGCTGGCGATCAGCAGCAACGGCGGCACCGAGCTACTGGACCGCAGCTTCGACTACGTTTCTGCGCTCGAGGGCAGATGGGCCTCGATCGCCGGTGACGTCGTGGCCACCGGCGCCAATGCGGACACGGTGAACCTGACGATCCGTACTTCGCCGCCACCGCGGCGCCCCAGCGCCGGCTGGAGATGGTGGACCTGGACCACCGTCGCGGTCGGCGCGCTGGCGGTCGGCGCAACCGCGACGGTACTGATCGTCCGGCGACGAAGATCCAACGTCACGGGCTGATGCCTTGGTAGTGGCGATCGGCATCGCCGAGCACGACTCGAGCGTCGGGGCGGGGCAACCGCCACCCCGGGGGTCGCGCTGGGGCCCGGTCGCCCAGTTCACGGCGCTGGCGGTGCTGTACTTCGTCGTTGGGGCTGTTCTCGCCATGCGCTACAACATCTTCGACGGCGACGGTTTGAGCCGGGTGGCCAACGCCGGTTACGTCGTGCTGAGCAGGGATCCTCACCTCTCGGCCATCGGGTTTGTATGGAATCCCTTGCCGAGCTTGATCGAGATTCCCCTCGTGCCTCTGTCTCGGTGGTGGCCGGAACTGCGGACCTTCGGCCTCGCGGGCGCGGTTCAGAGCTCGCTGTTCATGGCCGGGTCGGCGATGATGGTGCGTCAGATCGCGATCGACCGGTCAGTTCCCAACGCCTACCGGCTGATAGTGGTCGGCTGCTTCGCACTGAACCCGATGATCGTTCTGGTGGCTGCCTTCGGGTTGAGTGAGGCCGCAACCATGTTCTGCGTTCTGTGGTGTGCCCGCCACCTGCTCCGGTGGGTCGGCTCCATGCGCACCACCGACTTGGCCGGTGCGGGACTCGCTCTGGGTGTCGGCTACCTCGCCCGCTACGACGTTCTGGCGACCGCTGCCGGGGTGGCCGTCTTGGTGGCAGCGGTCGCCTATCGGCGGTCCGCGCGGGAAACGCGCACACAATCGATGCTTGTCTGCAGCATCATCGCCGTGTTTCCCACGGTCATGGCGGTCACCATCTGGGCGGTCACCAGCTGGGTCATCAGCGGTGAGCTGTTCGCGACCGTTACATCGGTGTACGGCAATGCGAGTCAGGTCGAGGTCGCACGCATGCGCGGCGGAGAAGCGGCGTTCACCACGGGTAACTGGCGGCTCATCGCAGCGCTGCTGTGGGCTATGCAACCCTTCGCCGGAATAGCGGTCGCCGTCGCCGTCGTCGCCGCCGCGTTGACCAGAACCGCCGACACGCTCGTCCCGGTCGCCACATTCGGCGCCATGCTGGCATTCGTGGTGTGGGGGCAGTTCACGGGCAACACGTTCAACCTGTTCCGCTATTACCTGCCGGCGATCCCGCTGGTTCTCGTAATCGCGCTGGCGCTGTGGACCACCACCAGCGGCCCACCGCGGTGGCGGCGCCTGGAAAGCCGGCTGAAACGGCTCGGCGTCGTGCTCGTGTGTGCGTCCGCCGTCATAGGCGTCCCCGTCACGAGCCGGTCGATGTTCAATGCGAACCTCGGGGTGCGACAGCAGTTGGCCGCTGTCACATCGCTGTTCGGCGGTGGACAGGATGCATATGCGCAACCGACTCGCCGGATCGGCTACGACGACCGCTTGGTGGCGCGCCATCTCGACAGGAAGAACCTTCCGCCGGGGTCGGTCCTCATGGACACCTCCACCAGTTGGCTGGTCTGGTTGGCCTCCGAGGACCCTAAACAGTTCGTGATCACGAGCGACTTCGACTTCACCACCGCACTGAACCGTCCGTGGGACATGGGCGTGAAGTACTTCGTCATCAGTAACCCGCGGTCGTCAGCGGCGAGCGCCATCCAACTCCGGTATCCGACGATGTGGGCCGACGGCGCCGGGATCGGCGAGCTCGCGTTCCAAGTCGACGGCACCAACAACGAGCACAGGTGGCGGGTGTACCGGGTGGTCGAGCCGACCCCGACGGCTCTGGCGCCTCGGCTCAGGGTTCCACCGGCGACGCCGATCGGCCAAGTGCCCCGCTGACCCTTGCGGTCGCCCCTCAGCGCGGAGTCGGGTGCAACGGCTAGGACAGCGTCGCGCGGATGCACACGGTGACGTACGGCAACGCCAGCCCGGTCGAGTTGGCCAGTGCCGGATGGGTGGCCAACAGCTCGCGCACCCGGTCCAGCGTCCTGGTGCGCACCCGCTCGGGGGAGGTGATGCAGTAGCTGCGGGAGGCGACAAGGTCGATGAGCGCCTGCGGTGTCAGGTAGCTCGTCCACTCGACCTGGTGGCGTTCGACTCCGGTGAACGGCTCGGGCAGCATGGTCGACTCGTTGACTTGGGCATTCTCGTGGCCGATGATGCGGCCGAGCTCTTTGACCCAGCCCAGCCGTTCGTCGCGGGAATTCCACACCAGGCCGAGTCGGCCGCCGGGCCGCAGCACCCGCGCCACCTCCTTGACCGCGCGCTCGGTGTCGAACCAGTGCCACGCCTGGGCCACCAGCACGGTGTCGACGCTGTCGTCGGGCAGCGGGATCTCCTCGGCGGTGCCCAGCAGCGCCGGGGTGTCGGGCAGCGACGTGGTCAGCAACTCGAGCATCTCCGGTATCGGGTCGACGGCGTAGACATCGAGCCCGCGTTCCACCAGCCGGGTGGTCAACTTGCCGGTGCCGGCACCGAGATCGAGCACCTTCTGCGCGTAGGACGGCAGCAACCAGTCGATCGCCTCCGGCGGGTACGACGGCCTGCCGCGCTCGTAGGCCGCGGCTTCGGCACCGAACGACAGCGAGCGTTGCTGGGTCGTCATCGGCGAGACGCCAGCTCCAGGGTCTGGCGGATCAGCTTGTACACCGCCTCCGTCTCGACCAGGAACCCGTCATGTCCGTAGATCGACTCGACGACGTCGAGCCCGCGGCAGTTGGGCAGCAGCTCGGCCAACTCCTGCTGCAGCCGCAGCGGGTACAGCCGATCCGAGGTGATGCCGCCGACGACCACCGGCACCGGGCAGCCGCGCAGGGCGGCCTCGACACCTCCGCGGCCGCGCCCCACGTCGTGGCTCGACAACGAGTCGGTCAGCGTGACGTAGGTGCCCGCGTCGAACCGGGCGACCAGCTTGCGGCCCTGGTGCTCGAGGTAACTCTGCACGGCGTAGCGACCGCCGGTCCCCGGATCCTCGGCGCCCTGCGGATCGTTTGCGAACCGGGTGTCGAGCTCCATCTCGCCGCGATACGTCAGGTGCGCGAACCGCCGGGCGATCTCCATGCCGGTGTCGGGAGACAGCCCGGTGCCGTAGTAGTCGCCGTTCTGCCAGTTCGGATCCGACTTGATCGCGGCGACCTGCGAGCACTGGGTGCCGATCTGGTCGGCGGTGGCACGGGCCCCGACGGCCAGCACCAGCGCGGAACGCACCTTGTCGGGGTGGCCGACGATCCACTCCAGCGCGCGGGCGCCGCCCATCGAGCCGCCCACCACCGCTGCGACCTCGGTGATACCCAGCGCGGCGAGCGCGGCGATATCGGCCTGGACCTGGTCGCGGATTGACACCGCCGGAAACCTCGACCCCCACGCCTTGCCGTCCGGGTGTAGCGAACCGGGACCGGTCGAGCCGCGGCAGCCGCCGAGCACGTTGGTCGCCACCGCGCACCAGCGGTCGGTGTCGATCGCGGCGCCGGGCCCGGCAACACCGTCCCACCAGCCGCCGGTCGGGTGGTCGGGCACCGCAGGCCCGGTGATGTAGGAATCACCGGTCAGCGCGTGCAGCACCACCACCACGTTGTCGCGGGTCGGCGACAGTTCACCCCAGCGCTGCACCGCGATCGACACGTCGTCGAGCACCGTGCCGTTCTCCAGTGTCAGGGGGCCGATGTCGACGACACCGATCTCGCCCTCGTCGGGCAGGCTCACCAATGGCACGTCGGCTTCCACGTCGAAGATTGTCATCAGAACGCCGCTGTGGTGTTCGGATCCGCGGCGTCCGCCGCGCTGAACGGTTTCGCCGCGGCGAAACCCTGCTCGAGGTCGGCGAGGATGTCGTCGATGCCCTCGATGCCGACCGCCAGCCGCACCAGGCCGGGCGTGACACCGGTGGCCAGCTGCTCCTCGGGCGAGAGCTGCGCATGCGTGGTCGACGCCGGATGGATCACCAGCGAGCGCACGTCACCGATGTTGGCGACGTGGCTGTGCAACGTCAGCGCGTTGACGAACGCCTTGCCCGCGTCGACGCCGCCGGCCAGCTCGAAAGCCAGCACCGCACCGGTGCCCCTGGGCGCCAGCTTCTTGCCGAGCTCATGCCACGGTGAGCTGGGCAGCCCCGCGTAATTCACCGAGATGACGTCGTCGTGGCTGTCCAGGTACTCGGCGACGCGCTGCGCATTCTCCACGTGACGTTCGACGCGCAGGCTCAGCGTCTCCAAACCCTGCGCGATCAGGAAGGCGTTGAACGGCGACGCCGCCGAACCCAGGTCGCGCAGCAGCTGAACACGCGCCTTGAGCGCATACGCGGGCGGGCCGAGTTCTGCGAACACCACCCCGTGGTAGCTCGGGTCGGGGGTGGTGAATCCGGGGAACTTGCCGTTCGTCCAGTCGAAGTTGCCGCCGTCGACGATGACACCGGCGATCGCCGCGCCGTGGCCGCCCAGATACTTGGTGGCCGAGTGCACGACGATGTCAGCGCCGTGGCTCAGCGGCTGGATCAGGTACGGGGTGGCGATCGTGTTGTCGACGATCAGCGGCACGCCGTTGTCGTGGGCCACCGCGGCGACCGAAGGAATGTCGAGCACATCGATCTGGGGGTTGGAGATGGTCTCGGCGAAGAACGCCTTGGTGTTGGGCCGCACCGCGGCACGCCAGGAGTCCATGTCGTCGGGATTCTCGACGAAGCTGACCTCGATGCCGATCTTGGGCAGCGTGTAGTGGAACAGGTTGTAGGTGCCGCCGTAGAGCCGCGGGCTGGAGACGATGTGATCGCCGGCGTTGGCGAGGTTGAGGATCGCGAAGTGCTCGGCGGCCTGCCCGGAGGCCAGGAACAGCGCGGCCACGCCCCCCTCCAGCGCCGCGATGCGCTGCTCGACGACGTCGGTCGTCGGGTTCATGATCCGGGTGTAGATGTTGCCGGTCTCGGCGAGCCCGAACAGCGCCGCGGCGTGGTCGGTGCTGTTGAAGGTGTATGACGTGGTCTGGTAGATCGGCAGCGCCCGCGCGTTGGTGGCGGCGTCGGGCGTCTGGCCGGCGTGGACCTGCTTGGTCTCGAACGCCCAGCGAGTGGTCGAATCTTCCGGCGTGCTCATGCGAAACGAACCTCCATCTGTGTCTGGGGGCCCGTCTCAACGGACCCGCGCTTGCCGGTAACCGCCTGTCAGCGGGTACTCAACCTGGTCATCACCCGGGGCACCCCACCGCGGTTGGAGGGTTGCCGGCCAGCAAGCCGGGGCTTGTCGCTGGCGCTCATGACCGGAAAGAAGAGTAACCCACGTCGGCGGGAACGTGCCAGCACGGGGCGTTCACTCGTTGCCGTCGCGAGAGCGACACCGTGGTCAACCGCCACCCCCGGGGCGGGCGTAGCGTCGTGTTCGTAGCGATACTGATAGCTGCGCCACACGCGGAGCTTTGCGAACCTGACCCAGACCGAGCCGGGAGAACGCCATATGAGTGACGAGCAGCCGACCATCATCTATACGCTCACCGACGAGGCGCCGCTGCTTGCGACCTACGCCTTCCTTCCGATCATCCGCACCTTCACCGAACCGGCCGGCATCGACGTCGAGACCAGCGACATCTCGGTGGCGGCGCGCATTCTGGCCGAGTTCTCCGACCGCCTCGACGACAACCGGCGGGTGCCGGACAACCTGGGCAGGCTGGGCGAGCTCACGCACGCTCCGGACACCAACATCATCAAGTTGCCAAACATCAGCGCTTCGGTGCCGCAGCTGCTGGCCGCCATCAAGGAGCTCCAGGCCAAGGGCTACGACCTGCCCGATTACCCGGGCGACCCGAAGTCCGACGAGGAGCGCGAGATCAAGGAGCGCTACGCCAAAGCCCTCGGCAGTGCGGTCAACCCGGTGCTGCGGCAGGGCAACTCCGACCGCCGCGCACCGAAAGCGGTCAAGGAGTACGCCCGCAAGCATCCGCACAGCATGGGTCAGTGGTCGCAGGCGTCGCGCACACACGTGGCGACCATGCGCGGCGGCGACTTCTACGCCGGCGAGAAGTCGATGACGCTCGATCGCGATCGCAAGGTCAAGATGGTGCTGACCACCAAGGGCGGCGAGGAGATGGTGCTCAAGCCGGAGGTGGCGCTCGACGAGGGCGACATCATCGACAGCATGTTCATGAGCAAAAAGGCGCTGTGCGAGTTCTACGAACGCGAGATGCAGGACGCCTACGAGACGGGCGTGATGTTCTCGCTGCACGTGAAGGCGACGATGATGAAGGTCAGCCACCCGATCGTGTTCGGCCACGCGGTCAAGGTGTTCTACAAGGAGGCGTTCGCCAAGCACGAGAAGCTCTTCGACGAACTCGGCGTCAACGTCAACAACGGCATGTCCGATCTGTACGACAAGATCGAGTCGCTGCCCGCCTCGCAGCGCGAGGAGATCATCAACGACATCCACGCCTGCCACGAGCACCGGCCCGAACTCGCGATGGTGGATTCGGCGCGCGGCATCACTAACTTCCATTCGCCCAGCGACGTGATCGTCGACGCCTCGATGCCGGCGATGATCCGGTTGGGCGGCAAGATGTACGGCGCCGACGGGCGCACCAAGGACACCAAGGCCGTCAATCCGGAGTCGACGTTCTCCCGGATCTACCAGGAGATGATCAACTTCTGTAAGACGCACGGCCAGTTCGACCCGACGACGATGGGCACCGTCCCGAACGTCGGCCTGATGGCGCAAAAGGCCGAGGAATACGGCAGCCACGACAAGACCTTCGAGATTCCCGAGGACGGCGTCGCCGACATCGTCGACATCGACAGCGGCGAGGTGTTGATGTCGCAGAACGTCGAGACCGGCGACATCTGGCGCATGCCGGTGGTCAAGGACGCGCCGATCCGCGACTGGGTCAAGCTGGCCGTCACCCGGGCGCGGGCCTCGGGCATGACGGCGCTGTTCTGGCTCGACACCGAACGCCCGCACGAGGTCGAGCTACGCAAGAAGGTCAAGGAGTACCTCAAGGACCACGACACCGAGGGCCTGCACATCCAGATCATGCCGCAGGTCTGGGCGATGCGGTACACGCTCGAGCGGCTCGTCCGTGGCCAGGACACCATCGCCGTGACCGGAAACATCCTGCGCGACTACCTGACCGACCTGTTCCCGATCCTGGAGCTGGGCACCAGCGCCAAGATGCTGTCGATCGTGCCGTTGATGGCCGGCGGCGGCATGTACGAGACCGGCGCGGGCGGTTCGGCTCCCAAGCACGTGCACCAGCTGGTCGAGGAGAACCACCTGAGGTGGGATTCGCTCGGCGAATACCTCGCGCTCGGCGAGTGTTTCGAGGATCTCGGCCGCAAGACCGGCAACAAGCGCGCGACCCTGCTGGGCAAGACGCTCGATTCCGCGATCGGAAAACTGTTGGACAACAACAAGAGCCCGTCCCGCAAGGCCGGTGAGCTGGACAACCGGGGAAGCCAGTACTACCTGGCCATGTACTGGGCCCAGGAGCTCGCCGAGCAGACCGATGACAAGGAACTCGCCGACCACTTCGCCGATCTGGCCAAGAACCTGGCCGAGAACGAGGACGCGATCGTATCCGAACTCGCTGAGGTGCAGGGAAGTTCGGTCGATATCGGGGGCTATTACTATCCCGACGCCGAGAAGACCACCGCCGTGATGCGGCCCAGCAAGACGCTCAACTCGGTGCTGGAAGGCGCGACGGCTGCGCCGGTGACCGAGCTCTAGCCGCCCAGCGCGGTCTGCGGCGGTGAGGTCGCGTACCGGTCGACGAACTCCACGATCACATCGGCGATCCGGCGCGGCGCCTCGAACATCGGGATGTGCCCGACGTCGTCGAGGTGCGTGATCTCGGTGGTCTGCGGTAGGTGGTCGGTGAAATGGCGGGTGAACCGCGGATGCGGAAGCACGCGGTCCTTCTCGCAGATCACCAGATGCGTCGGGCACTTGCCTTCGGCGAGTTCGAGCAGGCCGGGCAGCAGCAGCGCCTTGAGCAGCAGCTGGTAGTACGCCGGGCAGTGCGTGACGTCGTCGATGATGACGAGCAGATCCTCGTCGCTCAACCGGTCCGAGCCGGCGCTGATCGGCACGTACGCCAGCTGGCGGATGAACGGCAGCCGCAACGCGCGCGGACCCAGCACCTTGGCGCCCAGCCACACCGGAAAGCCGGCCACGAACTTGCCGACGATCTCGAACTTGACGGGGCTGTAGTGGTGCCAGCCGCCGGCCGGGGCGATGCCGGTCAGCGTGCGGGCCCGGCCGCGCCGCTCCAACTCGAAGGCGACCCAGCCGCCCAGCGAGTTGCCGACGATGTGGGCGGTGTCCCAGCCCAGCGCGTCCATGCGGCGTTCCATGTCGTCGGCCAGTTCGTTGGTGTCCAGGAAGAACCGGCCCTTGACGCCGCCGTTGTGGCCGGGCATGGTCGGCGCGAGTACCTCGTAGCGGCCCGTCTCGGCAACCATCGGTGCGACGTCTTTCCACACGTTCTGAGACATCATGAACGGGTGTAGCAACAGCATCGGTTCGCCGGATCCGGCGTGGATCGGTGCGCGTTCGGTCATGTAGCCCGACATTAAGGCGATACCGCCGGTACCGCAAGTAGGCCGGCGCCAGCCGGTCAGTTCGTCGGGCAGCCCTCGCGGTTGGGGCCGTCGAGCGCCTGCGGGGCGTTCTCGATCGCCTGGTGCACCACGTCGAACACCCGCGGATCCCACGTCAGCGCGGTCTGCCAGTCCAGACCGGCCAGATCGGACACGTAGATGCTGTGCGTGTCGTCGAAGGTGTGACACCGTCGGTGCGGCAGCACCGGGTCGCCGACGCCCTCGGCCAACGCGCTCTGCAGGGCGACCAGGCCGTCGTTGGGCCAGACGGTCGGATTCGCCTGACCCGCCCCGGTGAATCGCTTGCCGCCGATCAGCACCACGGGGATGTCGTCGAGCACCCCGGATTGGAACTCGTTCCAGCCGTCCTCGCCCATCAGGAACGCGCGGTTGACCTCCCGGCCGGAGCCGGCCATCAGTTCGATCACCCGGTCCTTGAAGGTCTTCATGGCGTCCTCGCAGAACCGGTCGCCCTGACAGACGGTCAGCGGCACCAGCCCGTTGGCGTAGTCCGACAGGTAGGAGCCCTGCCAAGGCGTGCCGATCGTGGTCAGCGAACGGACCTTCACCGGCGCGTCGGTGGTCGCCAGCACCCTGATCGCGGCCCGGGAGTACAGCCCGCCCATCGAGTGGGCGACGAAATCGACCTCGGCGATGCCCTTGTCGGTATGCAGCCAGTTCAGAAATCGGCCCAGGTGTTCACCGGCGGTGTCGATGCTGCCGGTGGAGTTGACCGTCATGTTCTCCGGCAGCGTTACCGGACACACTCCGAACGCGCCGAACCCCGTCTGGTCGACGACCTGGCCGCGGCCCGCCATCGCCGGCGAGGTGTAGACCGCATAGCCCTTACCCAGCAGGTACTCGCGCAGCGCGGTGTCGGTGTTGCCGGCCGCCAGACCGGTGGCGCAGGCCTGGTCGGGGCCGGTGAACGGACTGGTCGCATCTCCGCCGGACACGATCACGACAGCCGTCGACGCGGGACGCTGCTCCTCGGGGGAGTCGGCGCCACAACCGGGCAGCGTCGCCAACGCGGCCGTCACGGCCCCGAGCGCCAGGAAACGTCGCACGAAGCAGGATGCTAGACCCGGTCGGCCGCGTGACAGGATTGATCCATCATGAACACGCCCTCTCGTCGCGTCGTCTTCTCCGGCGTGCAACCCACCTCCGACTCATTGCACCTCGGCAACGCGTTGGGTGCGGTCCAGCAGTGGGTGGGTCTGCAGGACGACTACGAGGCGTTCTTCTGCGTCGTCGACCTGCACGCGATCACGATCCCGCAGGATCCCGACCAGCTGCGGCGCCGCACGCTCGTGACGGCGGCGCAGTATCTGGCGCTGGGCGTCGACCCCGCCCGGGCGACGATCTTCGTGCAGAGCCATGTGCCCGCGCACACCGAACTGGCCTGGGCGCTGGGCTGTTTCACCGGTTTCGGGCAGGCCTCGCGGATGACCCAATTCAAGGACAAGTCCCAGAAGGAGGGCGCCGAGGCCACAACGGTCGGGTTGTTCACCTACCCCGTGCTGATGGCCGCCGACGTGTTGCTCTACGACACGGACGTGGTGCCGGTCGGCGAGGACCAGCGCCAGCACCTCGAACTGGCCCGCGATGTCGCGCAACGCTTCAACTCCCGGTTCCCGGACACCTTCGTGGTCCCCGACGTGCTGATCGGCAAGGAGACCGCCAAGATCTACGACCTGCAGGACCCCACATCGAAGATGAGCAAGTCCGCGGCCACCGAGGCGGGACTGATCAGCCTGCTCGACGATCCGAAGTTGTCGGCCAAAAAGATTCGCTCGGCCGTCACCGACAGCGAGCGTGACATCCGTTACGACCCCGCGGCGAAGCCCGGCGTTTCCAACCTGCTGACCATCCAATCGGCCGTCACGGGCACGGACATCGACAAGCTGGTGGAGGGGTACGCCGGCCGTGGATACGGCGATCTCAAGGCGGACACCGCCGAGGCGGTGGTCGAGTTCGTCGGCCCGATCAAGGCCAGGGTCGACGAATTGCTCGCCGAAGCGGGCGAACTGGAATCGGTGCTGGCGGCAGGCGCCGCGCGCGCCCGCGAAGTGTCTGCCGGCACGGTGAAGCGGGTATATGACCGGCTGGGTTTTCTTCCGTCGCGCGACTGACCCACCCGGGAGGCTGGGATGACACTCCGGCGGAGCCGGAAATGAGGCCGGGGCCGGCCGAACCGGACGACGACAAGCCGGGCTTGCTCGAGCGCCTTCGCGCGCGGTACGCGTGGTTCGACCACGTCATGCGCGCCCAGGGGCGCTACAAAGAAAGCAAGGGCGACTTCTACGCCGCGGGCATCACCTACTTCACGATCTTCGCGCTGTTCCCCCTGCTGATGATGGGTTTCGCGGTCGCAGGGTTCATCCTGGCCAGTCAGCCCGAGTTGCTGGCCGAGATCAAGGAGCGCATTGAAGCCGCGGTCTCCGGCGACGTCGGCACCCAATTGGTCGAGCTGATGGACTCGGCGATCGAGTCGCGCACCTCGGTCGGCATCATCGGCCTGGCCGCCGCCGCGTGGGCCGGCCTCGGGTGGATGGCGAATCTGCGCGAGGCGCTGAGCCAGATGTGGGGTCAGGCGCGGCAGGAGCCGAAGGGATTCGTTCGCACCAAGCTCTCTGATCTGTTGGCGATCGTCGGCTTCTTCCTCGCGATCGTGGTCACGGTCGCGCTCACCGCGCTGAGCAGTTCCGGGCTGGCCCGCAAGGTCGTGGAGTGGGTTGGGCTGCAGGATGTTCCGGGCATCAGTGTGATCCTGCGAGTGGTTTCGATCGTGATGTCGCTGCTCGTCACCTGGCTGCTGTTCACCTGGATCATCGCCCGACTACCGCGGGAATCGATCACTTTCCGCTCCGCCATCCGGGCCGGTGTCCTCGCGGCGGTTGCCTTCGAGGTGTTCAAGCAGGTGGCGTCCATCTACCTGCGCTCGGTGGTCACCGGACCCGCCGGGGCGACGTTCGGTCCGGTGCTGGGCCTGATGGTGTTCGCCTACATCACCGCGCGGCTCATACTGTTCGCCACCGCGTGGGCGGCGACGTCGGCGGAGACCATGGCCGCCGCTCCGGTGCCCCCGCCCGCCGGTGCACAGATCACGCCGCGGGTGCAGGTCCGCGAGGGGGTCGGGGTGGCCGGAGCGCTGGCCGCAGCCGCTGCGGGAGCGATCGGCGCGTTGGGGCTTTCGCGTCTCCGGCGGCGTTAGGGCGCCGGTCGCCGATTGGGGCCTTGTGGTTGTTGGTTGGGCTGTTCAGGTGGTGTCCGGCCGGCGCGACGTCGCGGCGGCGATGGTGGCGCAGTGGATGGTTTGCGCGCTGGTTGGTGAGCACCGATCGAAGGTGACGGGCAGTGTGTTCGGGCCACGCAGTGTCGGGACAACCTGGCTGGTCACCCTGACTTCGGCGCCTTCGGCAAGGCGCAGATTGGGCAGCCGCTCCAGCAGCAGCCGCATCGCGGTCGTGAGTTCGGCGAAGGCCAGCCAGTTGCCGATGCAGCTGTGAGGACCCTGACCGAAGGCGACCAACGGCGTCGCGCGCCGAGTGACGTCGAAGGTGTCCGGGTCCGGGTACACCGACGGGTCGCGGTTCGCGGCGTTGATGGCGAACACGATCGGCGTCATCGCGGGGATATCAATGCCTTGCCACCTGGTGGCTTTGGGGCATACTCGCGGCAGCGTGCCCACTGGCGCCTCCCACCGCAGCGCTTCCCAGATCGCATGGTGGATGTGCTCGTCGGGATCAGAACGCACCAGTTCCAACTCTGCTGGATGGGTCAGTAGGGCGGCGAGAACATTGCCCATTGCAAGCATGGTGGTGTCCGCACCCACCGGGTACAACAAGCGGATGAAGGACAAGATCTGTTCATCGTCGAGCCGGTCACCGTCGTCGGTCGTCTCGGTGGCCAAGCGCGAGATCATGTCGTCACCTGGATTTCGGCGTCGCGCCGCGACGATCGGGAGTACATACTCGGTGAGCTCGTTCGCGCACCGCTTGGCCTCGTCGGGTTCGATGGCGTAGTGCAGCAGTCCCTGTGCCCACCGGTATACGGTCTTTTCGTCTTCGATCGGAATGCCGAGCATTCGGTTGTTGATCAGCAGGGAGAAGCGCTGTGTGAACTCCGGAACCAGGTCGGCAACGCCACGATTCGCGAACCGGTCGATCAAGTCATTGACGACCGGTTCGATAATCGGTGCTATGTATCGCCCAACATGGCTGCGTCGCAACGGCGTTGACACGATGGCCCGATTGACGCGGTGCTCACGACCGGTCATGCATTGGATTGTCCGACCCCAGACTGGTGCGGTGGTGAGCGAATAGGCAGCCGACGAAGGAAACCTCTCCTCGTCCCTGAAACCGGCCGCGACAAGTTCCTGGGTGAGCAACAGGACGGCCCGCGTTCCTGCGAACCGGACGATCGCGTAGTCGCGGTTGCGGCGCAGCGCAGCCATGACCGCGTGTAAGTCGGGTTGATCGTCCAGTGCGAAATCGACGCCGTCCATGTCGGCCGGCGGCAGGGTGGCGGCAACGGCACTCACATCGATTCGCTTTCCGACTATTCGTACCATACTGTACGAATATCTGTTGTCCGATGACGTTAGGAGCCATCGTGACCGGTGTCAAGGTTGTCGCGGCCTCGACTTCACCTCCGACACAGCGTGTGGTCGCCGTAATCGAGTTCCTCACCGTCCGCGATCGGCCGCATTCGGCCGCCGAGATCGCCGACGGGCTTGACCTGAGCCGGTCGACAGCGGGAGCGATCCTCTCCGAACTCGACCACAAGGGCTGGGTGATTCGGCAGCCTGACCTGACGTACCGGCTGGGGCCCGCGTTGATCGCGATCAGCGAGCGGGTGCGCCCGGCGCTGCCGCACCCCGCCGAAGTGGACGCCGAGCTGGACCGCCTCGCCGAGAGGGTCGGCTGCGCGGTCGGGCTGAGCACCGTTCACCGCGACCAGATGATCGTCGTCGCCGTTGCGATCGGCTCCGGCCGGATTCCCGCGGGCATCGCTTCCGGGACACGGGTACCACTGGCTCCGCCCGCCGGAGCGGCGACGGTCGCATATGCCGACACGGCGATGCAGAAAGCCTGGCTCGCCCGAGGGGCCCGGGAGGACCACGCACGGCTGGCGCATCTGCTGAACACGATTCGCGACACCGGCGTGGGGATATGGGGTGTCGGCGCGGCGAGCATCGATACCGTCGACGTCATCGCCGACGTGGTCAGCTTTCTGTCCGACAGCCCGGCCGGCACCGGTCTCCGCGACCGAGTGGCGCAGCTGCTCAGCAACCTCAACGGCATGCCGTACACGCCGGAAGAGCTCGCGGTCAACGACGATCTGCCTGTCAGCGTGCTGACCACGCCGGTCTTCGATTCAGGGCGTCGCGCCCAGTGGGAATTACAGATCGGTCCATTCCGTGCAGCGGTGCCGCGCAAGGAACGCGAGCGTTATGTCCATGAATTGACCTCGACTGCAAGGCGACTAACGGAGCACCGGGGGTAGTGGACAGACCCGAACGGAGCCCGCTTTAGGGCGCCGGTCGCCGGTTCAGTGACCGCGCGCCCATGATGAGCATGAACACGATCACGGTGCCGACGACCGCGACCCCGACCCGCACCGGCATCGCGTCGACATCGCCCAGCAAGGGTGCGGCGGTCGCGGCCGTGTCGGCGGAGTCGGTCGCCGGCCTACCGGTCAACGACGGATCGGGCTCGATCAGCGTGCCGATCTTGGTGCCGGGCGCAGTCGCGAAACCGTAGTCGAGCAGATGGGCGGCCTGTTCCCACGGGGCGATCGGCTGGCGGGTGCCCTTGAGCAGCACGGCGACCAGTCGGCGGCCGTTGCGTTCGGCCGCGCCGACGAAGGTCTGGCCGGCGTCGTCGGTGTAGCCGGTCTTGCCGCCCAACGCGCCGGGGTAGTTCAGCAGCAGCTTGTTGTCGTTCTCTATCGGGTAGCCGACGTCGCCGCGACCGGGGAAGTCGAAGTGTTTGGTGCCGACGATGTCGGTGAAGATCGGGTTCTGCCAGGCGTAGCGGTAGAACAGCGCCATGTCGTAGGCCGACGTGCTCATGCCGGGGCCGTCGAGACCCGACGGTGTCGCGACCCGGGTGTCGTGCCCGCCCAGCTTCTTGGCGAGGTCGTTGATCTTGGCCAGCGCGGTGTCCACGCCGCCCATCTGCATCGCCAGGGCGTGCGCGGCGTCGTTGCCGGAGTACATCAGCAATCCGTGCAACAGGTCATTGATGGAGTAGTGGCCGTTCTCGCCGACGCCGACGCTCGTGCCTTCCTGGGCGGCGTCCTCGGCGGTGCCGGGCACCACCTTGTGGATCGGCAATTCCTTGATGGCCTGCATCGCGGTGAGCACCTTGACGATGCTGGCGGGGCGGTGCCTGCCGTGTGGGTCCTTGGCCGCGATGACGTCGCCGGTTTCGAGGTCGGCCACGATCCAGGCCTCGGCCGAGACGTCGGTGGGCAGCGGCGGCGTGCCCGGAGCCGTGATGACACCGCACCCGCTCAGCGCGTCACCGCCCAGCGGCGTCGCCGGGACCGGCAGCGGCGCAGGCGGCGCCTGGCCTGGTTTGGGCACCTCCGAGGCGTCGACCGCGGGTGGCGTCACCTCACGGTACGGGCAGGTGCTGCCCTCCGGTGCTGCGGGCGGCTGGGCGCTTGCCACGGCCGGAACGGTGAGCAAGAGCAGCGCCGCTGCCAGTGCGGCAGCGCGCCGGGACGATATCCGGAGGTTCGCCATGGTGAGCGCAGACTAAGCCGTCCGGCGGCCGTTTACGCGGAGGCGCGCTGTGACTGATGTGACTGGAGTGACAAAGGTTCCGGCGTCAGGGTACCGGGCAGTGCGCGACGGCAGGCGAGCCGATGCAGCCCATCCACAGCCGGCCGTCGGCCTCGACCAGTCCCGTCACCATGCCGAACGCCGGATGCTCGGTGTGCAGTCCGTTGACCACCTCACCGCTGTCGGGGTCGAACGCGACGGCCCACACCTCCGGCTTGATCTGGGGCTGCAGGCGGTCGGGCAGCTTCCACACCAGCTTGCGCAGCAGGGGGGCACTGGTCGCGAGTCGCTCGGCGGCGGCGTTGACGGGGGAGACCATCGCACACCAGATGCGGCCGTCGGCGCCGGTGGAGAGGTTGTCGGGATGCCCGGGCAGGTTGACGCGCAGCGGCGTCACCGTGCCCGCGCGTTCGCCGGTCAACCAGAACTTCGACAGCCGCCGTCCCATCGTCTCGGCGAACACCAGCGCCGACCCGTCCGCGGTCGGCGTCACGCCGTTGGCGAAGTAGAGACCCGCCGCGACGGTGAGCACGGTGCCGTCGGCGTCGCGCCGGAACAGGCTGCCGCGCGGCCGCGCCTCGAGCACGGCGGCCTTGAAGTGGGCGTAGCTGAACGCACTCGTCGACTCGGTGAAATAGATTGTGCCTTCCGGTGATTGGGTGACGTTCGAACAGAACATCAGCCGCCGGTCGTCGACCTCGCCGACCAGCGTCTCCAACGCGCCGCTGCCCGGGTCGAGCGCCAGCAGGCCGCCGGGGCTGGTGCACACCAGGATGCGCCCGTCGTGCGCCACATGCATGCCCAGCGGCCGGCCTTCGGTTGTGGCGATGACGGACGCGGTCCCGTCGGGTGTGATCCGCAGGATCCGGCCGTCGTCGACGCCGGTCCAGATGGCGCCGTCGCCGTCGACCACCACGTCCTCTGGGGCATGGCCGGGCAGCCCGATGACGGTCAGTTCGGCCGGCGGCAGATCGGGCAGCGGATCGACAGGCGGCGGCTGCCAGCGGACGGGATCGATCGACGGCTTCCTAGGGGCCATTTCGCTCCTCGTGTGCGCGGTGACTTCGTCGGCACCTGCTCGACGCTACGCCGTCGGCCTACAGCATGCGGCTGGCTTCGCCGAGCACCCGGTGCATGATGTCGTAGATCGCGTCGAATTCCTTTTTCCCGCTGATCAGCGGCGGTGCCAGTTGCACGACGGGGTCGCCGCGGTCGTCGGCGCGGCAGTACAGGCCGGCCTCGAACAGTGCGGGGGTGAGAAAACCCCGGAGTAGCCGCTCGGACTCCTCGTCATCGAAGGTCTCCTTGGTGGCTTTGTCCTTGACCAGTTCGATGCCGTAGAAGTACCCCTCGCCGCGGACGTCGCCGACGATGGGCAACTCCAGCAGTCGTTCGAGGGTGGCGCGGAAGACCGGTGCGTTCTGGATGACGTGGTCGTTGAGGCCCTCGCGTTCGAAGATGTCGAGATTGGCCAGCGCCACCGCCGAGGACACCGGATGTCCGCCGAACGTATAACCGTGCGCGAACGTCGTCTTGCCGTCGTTGAACGGTTCGAACAGCCGGTCGGAGGCGATCATCGCGCCGATAGGCGAGTAGCCCGACGTCAAACCCTTGGCGCAGGTGATGATGTCGGGTACATAGCCGAAGTCGTCGCAGGCGAACATGGAACCGATCCGGCCGTAGGCGCAGATCACCTCGTCGGAAACCAACAGTACGTCGTACTCGTCGCAGATCTCGCGGACCCGCTCGAAATAGCCTGGCGGGGGCGGGAAGCAGCCTCCGGCGTTCTGCACCGGCTCCAGGAAGACAGCGCACACCGTCTCCGGACCCTCGAACTCGATGGCCTCGGCGATGCGGTCGGCGCAGTACTGGCCGAACGCCTTGGCGTCGTGCGCGTACGGCTCTGGGGCGCGGTAGAAGTTGGTGTTCGGCACGCGGAAACCGCCGGGGGTCAGCGGTTCGAACGGCGCCTTGAACACCGGCAGGCCGGTGATCGCCAGGGCGCCCTGCGGCGTGCCGTGGTAGGCGATCGACCGCGAAACCACCTTGTGCTTACCGGGTTTGCCGGTCAGCTTGAAGTAGTTCTTGGCCAGCTTCCACGCCGACTCGACGGCCTCGCCGCCGCCGGTGGTGAAGAACACCCGGTTCAGGTCGCCCGGCGCGTAGCCGGCGAGTCGCTCGGCCAGGTCGATCGCGGTCGGAGTGGCATAGGACCACAGCGGGAAGAACGCCAATTGTTCGGCCTGCTTGGCAGCGGCCTCGGCGAGTTCGGCGCGGCCGTGGCCCACCTGCACGACGAACAGACCGGATAAGCCGTCGATGTAGCTCTTGCCCTTGTCATCCCAGATGGTCACGCCTTGACCACGGGTGATGATGGGCGGTGTGATGCCGCGGCCATGCCGGGCGAAATGGCCCCACAGGTGCCGGCTGGCCTTGGCCTCCAGTTCGGTGGAAACTTCTCGAGTGATATCAGTGGTCGTCATCTTGTACCCCAGTTGTATTGCTGCTTAACAAGTTTCAGGTAGACAAGAGTTTCGGTGGATATCACTCCCGGCAGTGCACGGATCTGGGTGTTGAGGAGATCGAGGAGGTCGTCGTCGTCCGCGCAGACGACCTCGACGATGGCGTCGAACGAGCCCGCAGTGAGCACCACGTAGTCGACGGCTTCGATGGCGGCCAATTTCTCGGCGACCAGGGTGGTGTCACCGGTGCATTTGATGCCGATCATCGCCTGCCGGGCGAAGCCCAACTGCATCGGATCGGTGACGGCAACGATCTGCATGACCCCGGCGTCGACCATGCGCTGTACCCGCTGACGCACGGCAGCCTCCGACAGGCCCACCGCCTTGCCGATACCGGCGTAGGACCGGCGCCCGTCCTGCTGCAACTTCTCGATGATCTGTTTGGACAGATCGTCGAGCTGAAACACCGCGCCTGGCCGAGACTGGTTGACGCGAAACGAGACGGGCCCGATGCCGTGCGGGAAACCAGGGTTAGGCATGCATATGATTGTGCACGGAATTCGTCGTGGCAATCAACTATCGCCATGAAATCGCTCGTTTGTGGGCGCTGTGACAGCGGGAATACGTAGCCGGTCGCGCCTCGGTCGGTTAGCGTTGAGGCCATGACCGGGGTATCCACCAGCGTGGCGGGAAGCTGGATCTGCGGCGCGCCGGTCAGCACCGGCGGTTCGCTTCACCCGGTGATCGACCCCGCGACCGGCGAGTCGGTCGCTGCGTATGCGTTGGCGACGCCCGCCGACGTGGACACCGCGGTGGCGGCGGCGCGCTCGGCGCTGGGCCAGTGGTCGGGCGCGACGCCGGCCGAGCGGGCGGCGGTGCTGTTCCGGCTGGCTGCGCTGGCAGGCGAAGCCGCAGACGAACTGGTCGCCGAAGAGGTGAGCCAGACAGGCAAGCCGGTGCGGCTGGCGGCGGAGTTCGACGTGCCGGGCAGCGTCGACAACATCGACTTCTTCGCCGGCGCCGCGCGCCACCTGGAGGGCAAGGCCACCGCCGAGTACTCCGGCGACCACACGTCGAGCATCCGGCGCGAAGCCGTTGGCGTCGTCGCGACCATCACCCCGTGGAACTATCCCCTGCAGATGGCGGTGTGGAAGGTCATCCCCGCGCTGGCCGCCGGCTGCAGCGTCGTGATCAAACCGGCCGAGATCACCCCGCTGACCACGCTGACGCTGGCGCGGTTGGCCACCGAGGCCGGTCTGCCCGACGGCGTGCTCAACGTCGTCACCGGTGCCGGCGCCGATGTCGGTACGGCGTTGGCCGGGCACCGCGACGTCGACATGGTGACGTTCACCGGGTCGACGCCGGTCGGCCGCAAGGTGATGGCCGCCGCGGCGGTGTACGGGCACCGGGTGCAGCTGGAATTGGGTGGCAAGGCGCCGTTCGTGGTGTTCGATGACGCCGACCTGGACGCGGCGATCCAGGGCGCGGTCGCGGGCGCGTTGATCAACACCGGGCAGGACTGCACGGCGGCGACGCGTGCGATCGTCGCGCAGGCTCTGTATGACGACTTCGTCGCCGGAGTGGCCGAACTGTTCGCCAAGATCGTGGTGGGCGATCCGGAGGACCCGGACACCGACCTCGGGCCGCTGATCTCGACGGCGCACCGGGCGAAGGTGGCGGGCATGGTCGAGCGTGCGCCGGGGCAGGGCGGCCGCATCGTCGTCGGTGGGTCGGCGCCGCAGCGGCCGGGGTCGTTCTACTCACCGACGGTGATCGCCGACGTCGACGAGCGCTCGGAGGTCTACCGCGACGAGATCTTCGGCCCGGTGCTGACGGTGCGGGCGTTCACCGACGACGACGACGCGCTGCGGCAGGCCAATGACACCTCCTACGGGCTGGCGGCCTCGGCGTGGACCCGCGACGTGTACCGGGCTCAGCGGGCGTCACGCGAGATCCACGCCGGCTGCGTGTGGATCAACGACCACATCCCGATCATCTCGGAGATGCCGCACGGCGGCTTCGGCGCTTCAGGGTTCGGCAAGGACATGAGCGACTACTCACTCGAGGAGTACCTCACCGTCAAGCATGTGATGAGCGACATCACCGGTGCCGCCGAGAAGGACTGGCACCGCACGGTTTTCCGTAAACGCTGAGGTCGCTCACGGTCGGACATCGTTGCGTCGGGATGCGGCCGAACTCGTGTCTTGCCATATAAACGATCGATTGATTAGATATCTTTGCCGGTGTCGCGGGTTGACACGGAGAAGATTGACAACTGCTGAGAGGGTTCGATGCCGACTCGAAGTGACGCCGCACGAGCGGCTCCGCAGTTGGGCCGTCCGGTCGGCGCGAACGGCGAGGAGACCCGTCGGCGCATCCTCACCGCGACGATGCGCTGCGTCGCCGAGGTCGGCTACTCCAAAGCGTCCATCCGAGAGATCGCCCGCTCGGCGGAGGTGAGTAGCGCGGCGCTGTACAACTACTTCGCCACCAAGTCCGAGCTGCTCACCGCGGCGGTCCACGAGATCGAAGAGGTGGCGTTGCCACGCCTGCGGGCGGCCGGTCGCCGCGACGGCGACGTCATCGACCGGCTCTCGGCGGTCCTCGACGAATCAGGATTGCTCATGCAGGAGTATCCCTACCTCGCCGCGTTCGAACGGGCCACCCTCGCCGAGGCGGTCGCCTTCGCACGACCCCTGCGGTCGTCGGGCGCCGAGCTCGAACCGCTGCGCGAGATCATCGCCGGCGTCATCGAAAATGCCCATGTTCAGGGTGGATTACCGCGGGGCAGCGACCCCGTGGGGGTGACCGACGCCGTGTACGCTCTGGCGCGTGGGCTGACCGATCAGGCGGCGACCCTTCCGCCGCGCGCCTACCGATCAGCGCTGCAGGCCGCGAAAGCGATGATCGGCGGCACCCTGTTCGTCGCCTCAAGTCAACAGCTTCGGTCGCGACGCTGACGTTGAACCGCTATCTCGATCAACCCGTCTCCCAGCGAGGACATGTCTATGGAGCAACCACAATTACCTGCCGGGTTCGACTTCACCAACCCCGACATCTACGCCGAGCGGCTCCCGGTAGAGGAGTTGGCCGAGCTTCGGCGAACGACTCCTATCTGGTGGAACGAGCAGCCCGTCGGCAAGGGCGGATTCAATGACGGCGGGTTCTGGGTAGTGACCAAACACAAGGACGTGCGGGAGGTTTCGCTTCGCAATGACGTCTTCTCCACGTGGGAGAACACGGCACTGCCGCGCTACCCCGACGATGTCGATCGGGCGAACATCGATGCCGCTCGCGCGTCGATGCTCAACGTAGACGCTCCGCACCACACCCGCCTGCGCAAGATCGTCTCGCGAGGCTTCACTCCGCGCGCTGTCGGGCGGCTGCGCGACGAACTCGGTGACTGCGCACAGGCCATCGCACGGTCGGCGGCCGCTCACGGAAACGGAGACTTCGTCGAGCAGGTCGCACACGAATTGCCGCTGCAGGCCATCGCCGGGCTGCTCGGGGTGCCGGTGGAGGACCGAGCGCAGCTTTTTCGTTGGGCCGACGAGATGACCGGCGCTGAAGACCCCGAGTACGCCGAGACCGATGGTCAAGCGTCGTCGGTACAGGTACTGACCTACGCGATGCAGATGGCTCAGTTGAAATCGGCTGAACCCGGCGACGACATCGTCACAAAGCTGCTCAAGGCTGACATCGACGGTGAGAAGCTCTCGGAGGCCGAATTCGGGTTCTTCGTCCTCACCCTTGCCGTGGCTGGTAACGAAACCACGCGTCACTCCATTACCCACGGCATGATGGCATTCACTGAGAACCCCGACCAGTGGGAGCTGTACAAGCAGCTGCGTCCAAGAACCGCCGCCGACGAGATCGTGCGATGGGCCACCCCGATCACGGCGTTTCAACGCACCGCTTTGCAGGACACGGAGGTATCGGGCACACCGATCAAGAAGGGCCAACGCGTGGTGTTGTTCTACCGCTCGGCGAACTTCGACGAGGATGTCTTCCACGACCCCCACACGTTCGACATCGTGCGAAGCCCCAATCCGCAGTTGGGATTTGGGGGGACGGGTGCGCACTACTGTATCGGGGCCAACCTGGCGCGCATGACCATCGACCTGATGTTCAACGCCATCGCCGATCATCTGCCCGATTTGACGCCCATCTCCGCGCCGGAGCGGTTGCGTTCTGGGTGGCTCAACGGCATCAAACACTGGCACGTCGACTACCGCGGCACGTCCAGCGATGCCGCGGTCACGGGCTAGCGCTGCGTCAGGGCACCGCGACCCATGACACCGACTCCGTCGACCAACCGCCTGACCCATGTCGCACAGGAACTGTGGGCGCTTCGCCAAGTGGCCCGCACCGGCGCCCTGACGCCGATGCCGGTTCGTCACCTCGGCACCATGGCGCAGCGGATGCGCGACTACGGGCCCATCGGAGCCGCGGTCAGCACGGCGGCGATACGGCACCGGTCCAGTGCCGCGCTCGTCGATGAACGCGGAGTGCTGAGCTTCGCCGACCTCGATGCGCGGTCCAACGCGCTTGCCAACGCTTGGCTTCACCGCGGATTGCGTGGCGGAGACGGCGTGGCGATCCTCGCTCGCAACCACCGTGGCTTCCTCGACGCCTTGTTCGCGGCCGCCAAGTGCGGGGCGCGAATCATTCTGCTCAACACCGACTTCGGCCCGGACCAGATCCGGGACGTGCTGCGGCGGGAAGGCGCCGACATGCTGGTCCACGATGCGGAGTACGGTGCGTCGGCTCCGGCTGATCTTCGGCTGGGCTGCGTCGTCGCCTGGGCCGACTCCGCGGTGGCCGACTCGGTGGAATCGCTGATCGAGCGCAGCGATCCGGGCCCACCGGTCGCGCCGAGACAGCATGCGAAGTTGGTGATCCTCACCAGCGGAACCACCGGGACACCGAAAGGCGCGTCCCGGTCCCAGCCCCGCTCGCTTCTCCCGGCGGGTGGACTGCTGAGCAAGGTGCCGTTCCGGGCGCGAGAGAGCACCGAGTGTTGCGTTCCGCTGTTCCACGCGTTGGGCTTCGGGCATGTGATGCTCGCGCTGCTGCTGGGATCGACCATGATCGTCCGTCGGCGATTCGACCCGCAACTGACTCTGCGCAGCCTGGCCGAACACAAAGTCACGGCCCTGATCGCGGTTCCGGTCATGGTGCGTCGCTTGATCGACGCGCGATCGCAAACACTGGTCACTCGCGACCTGTCCGCGTTGCGGATCGTCTTCGTCGCGGGATCGCCGCTGGGCGCTGCGCTGTGCCGACAGGCGCTCGACGTCTTCGGCCCGGTGATCTACAACATGTACGGTTCCACCGAGGTTGCCTACGCCACGATCGCCACACCCGCCGATCTCGCGGCTGAACCCGGATGCGTGGGCCGCCCCGTGCCGGGCACGGTGGTCAAACTCTTCGACGACAGCGGCGGCGAATCACCACCCGGCACCACTGGCCGCATCTTCGTCGGCAACGCCATCCCGTTCGACGGCTACACCGGTGGCGGCGGCAAGGAGATCATCGACGGTCTGCTCTGCAGCGGCGACGTCGGGCATTTCGACGCCGCCGGCCGACTTTTCATCGACGGCCGCGACGACGACATGATCGTCTCGGGCGCAGAGAATGTGTTCCCCGCCGAAGTCGAGGAGACGCTGGCATCACACCCGGCGATCCGGGAAGTCGCGGTGATCGGCGTGCCCGACGACGAGTACGGCCAACGGCTGCGCAGCTTCGTCGTGCTGCGGCCCGGCGCCACCCTCACCGACACCGAGGTCCGCGAGCATGTGCGGCACCGCCTGGCGCGGTTCAAGGTGCCCCGAGACGTGGTGTTCGTCGACGCCCTGCCCCGCAACGCGACCGGGAAGGTGCTCAAACGAGCCCTGGACACCGGCATGGGATGAAAATGAAAACCCTTGTGCGGCTCCAGAACCTCAGGAAGCGCCGGTCGCAATGAGTTTGATCTCCGTGTACTCCTCGAACCCGGCGAGGCCCATCTCGCGACCGATCCCGGATTGTTTGTAGCCCCCGAAGGGTGCGTCCGCCGCGTACCACACGCCGCCGTTGACATTCACCGTGCCGACCCGCAGCCGAGCGGCGACCGCGTGCGCGTGCTCATCATCGGAACTGAACACTGTGCCGGACAACCCGTACGGGGAGTCGTTGGCGATGCGCACAGCATCGTCGTCGCCATCGTGCGCGATCACCGTCAGCACCGGCCCGAAGATCTCCTCGCGCGCTACCCGGGAACTGTTGTCCAGCCCCGCGATCACGGTCGGCGCGATGAAGAAGCCTCTGCTGAGATCAGCCGGTCGACCACCGCCGCAGGCGAACCGGCCGCCCTCCTGCGTCGCGAGCTCGAGGTAGCCCTGCACCCGAGCACGTTGCCGGGCTGAGATCAACGGGCCGCAGACTGTCGCTGGATCACGGGGATCGCCTACATGAACGTGGGTCATCGTCGCGGCGCACGCATCGACCGCTTCGTCGTAGCGTCCGCGGGGCACCACCAGCCGAGTCGTCAACGCGCACCCCTGGCCGGCGTGAGTGGTGACGGTGAACACGGCCACCGCGCAGGCTGCCGCCAAGTCCGCGTCGTCGAGCACCAGGAACGCGGACTTGCCGCCCAACTCCAGGAACACCTTCTTGATGGTCTGCGATGCGGCCGCCATCACCGTCCGGCCGGTGGCGGTGGAGCCGGTGAAGGACACCATGTCGACGCGTGCGTCCTCGGCGAGTTGAGCGCCGAGACGGTGATCGCTGGACGTGACGATGTTGACCACACCCGGCGGGAAGTCGGTCTTCTCGGCGATGATCCGGCCGATTTCGGCGGCACACCATGGTGTGTCGGGCGCGGGCTTGAGCACCACCGTGTTGCCGGCCGCGAGCGCCGGCCCTAGCTTAGCCAGATTGATCTGATGCGGGAAGTTCCAGGGCGTGATGGCGCCCACCACGCCTACCGGCTCACGCGCGATTGTGCGCCGTGTCTTGATCCCCAGTGGCGTGGCTTCCCCGAGATCCGTCCTCCACGAATAGTTCTCCGCTGTGTCGGCAACGAAGGTCAGGTCGTTGACCGGGGTCTCGAGATGTCCTGCGTGGGTCATCGTTATCGGCGCGCCCGCCTCCGCGACGGTGATGTCGCGCAGCGTCTGGATCTCGGCGTTCAACGCTTCATGGAGTTGACGCAGGCATGACACCCGGAAATCGCTGTCTCGGCTCCAATCCGTCTCGTCGAAAGCGGCTCGGGCGGCGGTGATGGCGCGGTCCATGTCGCGCGTGTCACCGTCGGCCGCCTCACCGAGAACGTCTTCGGTGGCGGGATTGACCGTGCTGAAGGTGCCCCCTCCGCCGGGCACGAGAGCACCGTCGATCAACAGGTCGGTGGCCATATCCGTGGCTCGCGCCTTCACTCGCTCGCCGCTCCTTCGTGGGTCCGGACGTCGACACCGTCGAACTCGCCACGGGCACGCCACGACTCCAGGATGTCGGCGTACTCGGTCGGGCCGCCGATGAAGAACGATCCCTGCTGCGTCCGAGTGTCGACACGGCCTTCACGGTTGTAATACCCCGGTGTGCAGGCTTTTCGGCGCTCAGCGACCATTCCCGATCGCTGCATGACGGTGGTGACCCACTCGGCCTCGGCCGATGCGGAGGACTCGACCTCGACAATTCCGCGGGAGAGGGCCGTCGCGATGATCCAGGCGACATGGTGCGCCTGGATGTCGAGCAGATAGGGAAAGTTCACCGTGAATCCGGACTGAGCAATGCTTTCCACGAAGCAATTCGGGAACCCATGGACGTGCAAACCATGGAACGTGCGGACGCCGTCCGACCATTTGTCGGTCAGCGTCAGGCCGTCGCGGCCGATGACCTCGAAACCTGTGCGCTGCTTGTAATCAGTGCCCACTTCGAAGCCGGTCGCGAAGATGAGACAGTCGATCTCGTATTCAACCCCGTCGACGACGACACCCCTCTCAGTGATGCGCTCGACTCCGCGGCCGCCGGTATCGACAAGGGTCACATGATCGTTGTTGAACGCCTGGAGGTACTCATCATGGAAGCAGGGTCGCTTGCAGTAGTAGCCGTACCACGGCTTGAGCGCCTCGGCCGTGGCGCGGTCTTCCACGATGGCATCGATTCGCGCTCTGATCTCCGCCATCTTCGCGAAGTCGGCGTGTTCGGCCGCCTCGGCGCGCTGCGCGGGGGTCAGGTGTTTCGCCCCGTCCTGACGCATCACCGGGAGCCGCTTGGTGATGCTGGTCCAAGCGTCATCGACCAGGTCTTCGTCGGCTTCGCCTCCGTTGGTGAGCAACTGGAAGTTCTCGATACGTCGCCGCTGCCAGCCGGGCTCCAGACCGGCGGACCATCGCGGGTCGGTCGGCCGGTTGGCCCGTACGTCGACAGTCGACGGTGTGCGTTGAAAGACGAACAGGTGGCGGGCTGATCCGGCGAGCTTGGGCACGCACTGGATAGCGGTGGCGCCGGTACCGATGATCCCGACCCGCTTGTCGGCCAAGCCTTCGAGTGCACCTCCGGTGTAGCTGTAATCCCAGCGGCTGGTATGAAAGGCGTGCCCGCGGAACGTCTTGATGCCGGCGATGCCGGGCAGTTTGGGCTTGTGCAGGTATCCGTTGGCCATGGCGACGAATCGGGCGCTGATCGCGTCGCCACGGTCGGTGGAGATGAGCCAGCGGGAGTCCCCGGCGTTCCACCGAATCTCGGTCACCTCCGTCTGCAGGCACGCATCGCGGTACAAGTCGTAGTGCTCGGCGATCCGCCGGCAGTGAGCCAGTATCTCCGGGCCCTTGGCATACTTTTCGGTCGGTACGTAGCCGACTTCCTCGAGCAACGGCATGTAGACGTAGGACTCCACGTCGCAGGCGATCCCCGGATACCGATTCCAATACCAGGTACCACCCACGTCAGCGGCTTTGTCGATCAACCGCACCCGATCCACGCCGTGTTCTCGCAGCCGCGCCGCGGTGAGTAGGCCGCCGAAACCGGCCCCCACGATCGCGACGTCGACCTCATCAGTCAGCGGTGCTCGCGCGAAAGCGGGATCCGCCCAGGGGTCTTCGGCGAATCCAGCGAAGGCACCCGCCATCTCGACGTACTGTCCGATGCCGTCCTCGCGCAGCCGCCGCCGGCGTTCCTGCGCATACTTCGCGCGCAGGGCATCGGCATCGAAGCCCTTGTCGAGGTCGGTCATGCCGCCCCAGAATCGAAGTCGGCGACGAGCGAGTCGATGGTGATCTGGGCAACCACGTTCATGTCCCCGTCGTAGATCTCGTAAAGCAGTCCCCTGGGGGAGTCCGGGCGCGCCCCGAAGTACACCGCGCCGCCCTGCTCGCCACCGCGTTCCAGATGCGGCTTCTGATCGTTGCCGGTCAGGGCGTAGTCCCCGGCTCGCCGGAACAGGTGGTTGGACAGGGCTCCGTCGGGTTCGACATCCCAGAGATGCTGTTCGCCCTCGAGCACGATCACGCTTGTCACCGCGGCATGCCGATGGATTGGGCAGTGTCCGCCGTCGCCCTGCCAACGGACGATCATGTCCAGTGTCGCGGCGTCACGGTCAAAGCCGAGAATGGTGTAGTCATGGCGCACCTTGTGCCGAGACCCCGGCCGACCGAGCACCTCTTTCCACTGATACTTCTCGGGATTGAACGCGGCACCGGTCATCTTGGGCTCCTCACGCGGGTCGGCTCAGTGACTACCGCAGGCGAGGCGATCGGTCCGGTCACGAGGCAGTACCGTTCAATTCGGCGCCGAGTCCCGATCGGATCAGCTTCAGGTAGGCATCCACAACGTCTTCTTCGCTACCGAGTTCGCCGACGACCAGGTCTTCGAGAAAGCGCCGGGCACCTACGAGGAAGTGTGCCTGTGCACCGATCTCGGCCTCGTCCATCGGGCGCACCGATCCGTCGGCGATGCCATCGCGCAACCGCCGTGTCAGCAGGTGGACCCACGAGTCGATGCCCCGGCGGTACAAATCCGGTTCCACGAACTTGATCTCGTCGACGAGCCGGATATGCGCGGGATTCTCCCGCACGTATGCCACATAGGCCAACAGCTCGGCACGATGCCGGTCGAAGAAGTCCGTGATGTGCTCGGACTCCACCGCGGCCAACCGATCCGAAAAGTCTGTCATCAGCCGCTCGATCATGGCGCGCAGCAGTTCGGCGCGGGAACCGAAGTGATAGTGCAGACTGCCCACCGCTGTGTTGGCCCGCGCTGCGATCCCTGAGACCGACGCCCGGTGCAATCCGCGTTCGCTGGCTTCGGCGAGGGCCGCGTCGAGGATCAGTGTCCGCGTCCGATGTCGCTTGGCATAGCCGCCGCTCCGCGCACCCGTCGGGGTAGCGGTGCTCTCCGTAGCCATGCCAGAATGTTGGACCAATTTTCAAATTTGCGCAAGGCTTCTGGCTTCACCGACATTCGAGACCGCCCAGCCACTGCCAGAACGGGCCGGCGGCCGCCGAGTTGCCCGGAAACGGGCCGTCATCTCGTGGTCCTTCAACGCTCAGCAACCGCTTGGCCGTGACGCTGCTACGAATATGGTTGTCTCCATGACCGCCAGCGCGCGGGCCGACGAGTTCGAACGCCTGCGACCACATCTGCTGTCGGTGGCCTACCGGCTCACCGGCACGGTCGCCGACGCCGAGGACATGGTCCAGGACGCGTGGTTGCGCTGGAACACTGCCAACGTCGGATCGATCGACGATCTTCGAGCCTGGCTGACCACGGTGGTGAGCCGGCTCAGCCTGGATCGGCTTCGGTCGGCGGCGCGTCGGCGCGAAACCTATGTGGGGGAATGGCTTCCGGAACCGGTGGTCACGTCACTGGAGGGAAACGATCCGCTGGCGGCGGTGGTCGCCGGCGAAGACGCCCGGTTCGCCGCGATGGTGGTGCTCGAGCGACTCACCCCGGACCAGCGCGTGGCCTTCGTCCTGCACGACGGGTTCGCCGTGCCGTTCGGTGAGATCGCCGATGTACTCGGGGTGAACGCGGCCGCCGCCCGGCAACTCGCGTCGCGGGCGCGCCGGGCCGTCGCCGACGCGCCACCGCCCGTCGCCGACGACGAGCACAACGCGGTCGCAGGCGCACTGATGGCCGCACTGGCTGCCGGTGACATGGATGCCGTTGTGCGGCTGCTGCATCCGACCGTCACCTTCACCGGCGACTCGAACCGGAGGGCGCCGACCGCGGCCCGGGTCATCCATGGCCCCGACAAGGTGGCCCGCTTCATGTTCGGGCTGGCCCGGCGCTACGGCCCGGGCTGGCTGGAGGCCGGTCGGCCGGCCCTGATCAACGGCCAGTTCGGCATCTGGACATCAGGACACCCGGCCCGCGATGGCTATCCGGAGATGATGCCGCGGGTTACGGCGCTGACCGTCCGCGACGGGAAGGTCTGCGCCATCTGGGACATCGCCAACCCGGACAAGTTCACCGGCTCTCCGCTGCGTCCTCCCGGGAAGCCCACGGGACCCGGCACGCGTCCCCGGAGTTGAACCCCTGCTCGGTGATGCCCAGCGCCGAGTACATCCGTGCCCGCATGTTCTCCACACCGATCTGATAGGTGAGCTCGATGACACCGTCGTCGCCGAACCGGCGCCGAAGATCGTCGACCTGCTCGTCGGTGATGGTGTGTGGGTCGGTGGTCATGGCGTCGGCGTAGGCGATCGCGGCCCGCTCGTCTGCGGAGAACAACGGCGACGTCGCGTACTCGTCGATGTGCTTGAGCCGGTCGACGTCGAGGCCGTCGAGGCGCTGCAGCATCGAGCCGAAGTCGACGCACCACGAGCAGCCGACCGTGCGGGCGGTCCAGAAGACCGCGAGCTCGCGCACGCTCGTGGGCAGCTTCTTCGATCCGGACTGCAGCATGCCCTCGTGCACGACGTTGGCGAGCATCAGCCGCGGGTGGTGCGCCGCCACGGCGAACGGTTCGGGCACTTCACCGAAGCGGTGCCTGGCGACCCGGTAGAAGACCTTGGCGAGCAGCGAGGCGCGCTGCGGCGGGACGGGTTCGATGCGGGATGTGTGTGTCATACCTATGTGACGAGACAGCCCGCCGATGTGTGACGAGCCTCAGCGCGCGAACATCAGCGCGCGCTTGACCTCCTGGATCGCCTGCGTCACCTGGATGCCGCGCGGACATGACTCCGTGCAGTTGAACGTCGTGCGGCAACGCCACACACCGTCGACCTCGTTGAGGATGTCAAGCCGCTCGGCGGCTGCCTCGTCGCGGCTGTCGAAGATGAACCGGTGCGCGTTGACGATCGCGGCGGGGCCGAAGTAGCTGCCCTCGGACCAGTAGATCGGGCAGCTGGTCGTGCAGCAGGCGCACAGGATGCACTTGGTGGTGTCGTCGTAGCGGGCACGGTCGGTCTGGCTCTGGATGCGTTCGCGCGTCGGCGGATTGCCGCTGGTGACCAGATACGGCTTGATCGCACGGTAGGCGTCGAAGAACGGCTCCATGTCGACCACCAGGTCCTTCTCCACGGGCAGGCCGCGGATCGGTTCGATGGTGATGGTGAGCTGCTTGCGCGGGTTCTTCGGCAGCATGTCGCGCATCAGCACCTTGCAGGCCAGCCGGTTCACACCGTTGATGCGCATTGCGTCCGACCCGCAGATCCCGTGCGCGCACGACCGCCGGAAGGTCAGCGTGCCGTCGAGGTACCACTTGACGTAGTGCAGCAGGTTGAGCAGACGGTCGGTCGGCAGGCACGGCACCCGAAAGCTCTGCCAACCGCCCGAATCGGCGAAGGCGTCCGGGTCCTCGGGGTTGAAGCGGGCGATCTTCAACGTCACCATCACCGAGCCCTCGGGCACGGGCGGCAGCTGGGGATCCTTGGTCTGCACCTCGGGTGCGATCGTCATCTGTCCTCGCTCTTCATCTATGGCTCCTCGCCCGAGGGCTCGTCGCGGCGCAAGCGCTCATCGTCGTCAGTACTTCCGTTCCATCGGCTCATACCGGGTCTGCGCGACAGGCTTGTAGTCAAGCCGGATATCACTGAGGAGGTCGGAACCTGTGTTGATCCCCCCAGTCGCTCCGCTCCTACCCCCTGGAACCTTGTAAGCCATCGTGTGCCGCATGTAGTTGGTGTCGTCGCGGTTTGGGTAGTCCTCGCGCGCGTGACCGCCGCGGGACTCCTTACGGTTGAGCGCACCGACCACGGTCACTTCGGCCAGCTCCAGCAAGAAGCCCAGCTCGATCGCCTCGAGCAGGTCGCTGTTATAGCGTTTGCCCTTGTCGTGAACCGAGATTCGGGCGTACCGCTCTTTGAGCGCGTGGATGTCGGTGAGCGCCTGTTTGAGCGTCTCCTCGGTGCGGAACACCGCGGCGTTGTTGTCCATCGACTGCTGCAGCGCGCCACGGATGTCGGCGACGCGTTCGTTGCCTTGCTCGGAGAGGATATCGGAAACCCAGTCGACAACCATGCCAGCCGGGTCCGGCGGCAGGTCGACGTGGTCGTGACCCAGCGCAAAGTTGGCCGCGGCGATGCCCGCCCGACGGCCGAACACGTTGATGTCGAGCAACGAGTTGGTGCCCAGCCGATTCGCGCCGTGCACCGAGACGCACGCGCACTCACCCGCGGCGTACAGGCCCGGGATGACCGTCGAGTTGTCGCGCAGAACCTGACCGTTGACCGTCGTCGGAATGCCGCCCATCACGTAGTGGCAGGTGGGGTAGACCGGCACCAGTTCCTTGACGGGGTCGACGCCGAGGTAGGTGCGGGCGAACTCGGTGATGTCGGGCAGCTTGGCCTCGAGCACGTCCTCGCCGAGGTGGCGTACGTCGATGTAGACGTAGTCCTTGTTCGGACCCGCGCCGCGACCCTCGAGCACCTCGAGCACCATCGACCGGGCGACGATGTCGCGGGGCGCCAGGTCGACGATCGTCGGGGCATAGCGCTCCATGAACCGTTCGCCGTCACCGTTGAGCAACCGGCCGCCCTCGCCGCGCACCGCCTCGGAGATCAGGATCCCCAGCCCCGCCAGCCCCGTCGGATGGAACTGATGAAACTCCATGTCCTCCAACGGAAGTCCCTTGCGAAACACGATGCCCAGGCCGTCGCCGGTCAGGGTGTGGGCGTTGGAGGTGGTCTTGTACATCCGCCCCGACCCGCCGGTGGCGAACACGACGGCCTTGGCGTGGAAGACATGGATATCGCCTGTCGCCAGCTCGTACGCGATGACACCCGTGGCCACGGGGCCGGACTGCGTCTGGGTGATCGAGATGTCGAGGGCGTAGAACTCGTTGAAGAACTCGACGTCGTGCTTGACGCAGTTCTGATACAGCGTCTGCAGGATCATGTGGCCGGTGCGGTCGGCGGCGTAACAGGCCCGCCGCACCGGGGCCTTACCGTGATCGCGGGTGTGCCCGCCGAACCGGCGCTGGTCGATGCGGCCCTCGGGGGTGCGGTTGAACGGCATCCCCATCTTCTCGAGGTCGAGCACCGCGTCGATGGCCTCCCGGCACATGATCTCGACGGCGTCCTGGTCGGCGAGGTAGTCGCCGCCCTTGACGGTGTCGAACGTGTGCCACTCCCAGTTGTCCTCTTCGACGTTGGCCAACGCGGCACACATTCCGCCCTGCGCGGCACCGGTGTGGCTGCGTGTCGGGTACACCTTGGTCAGCACGGCGGTGCGGGCCCGCGGGCCGGCCTCCACCGCGGCGCGCATGCCCGCACCGCCGGCGCCGACGATGACCACGTCGTAGCGATGTTCCTGAATCATCTAGCGGCTCCAGCTCATGAGATGTTCGGGTCGAAGGTGACCAGCACGTAGCTGCCCAGCACCAGGGTGAAGCCGGTGGCCAGCAGCAGCAGCGAGTTCAGCCAGAACTTCGTGGTGTTCTTGCGCGCGTAGTCGCCGATGATGGTGCGCAGGCCGTTGGCTCCGTGCAGTTGAGCCAGCCACAGCAGCGACATGTCCCAGATCTGCCAGAACGGCGACGCCCAGCGTTCGGCGACGTAGTTGAAGTCGATGCGGTAGACGCCGTCCTGCCACATCAGCATCACGAACAGGTGGCCGAGGGCGAGAAAGACGAGTGCCACGCCCGAGAACCGCATGAACAGCCAGGCGTACTTCTCGAAGTAAGGGATGCCGCGCGGGCGACGGGGTGCCCGTGGGTGGTCCAGGCCGGCCGGGCGGTCGTGCTCTCTCTCCATCACCGGGGCGATGCGGCCCTCGCGGTGATGGGGGGTCCAGCCGGTTCCCGGCGCGCTCACAGGAACCGCTCCGCCATGTGCATGCCGATGATGCCCACCGACGGGATGATGATCGCCAGGAAGATCCCGGCCACGGCCCAGAGCATCTGTCGCTGGTAGCGGGCGCCCTTGTGCCAGAAGTCGATGAGGATGACCCGGATGCCGTTGAGGGCGTGGTACAGCACCGCCACGACCAGGCCGATCTCCATCAGGCCGATCAGCGGCGTCTTGTACGTCTCGATGACCGCGTTGTAGGCCTCCGGGCTCACCCGGACCAGCGCAGTGTCGAGCACGTGGACGAACAGGAAGAAGAAGATCGTCGCGCCGGTGATGCGGTGCAGCACCCACGACCACATCGCAGGATCACCGCGGTAGAGGGAGCGTCGGCGCGTCGGTCGCGATCGCGGCGCGGATATGTCCGAGGCTCCGGGCGGTCCCTCGGAAATCTGAGTGCTCATCTGGCCTCCAACGCCTTCGATGGACGTTTGGGCTCGGCGCCGCACCGGCGGCGATATCGGTGATCCGGTTTGCACGCTGTACCCAAACCTCGGTGGGACTCTAATCCCAGTTGTACCGCTAAACGAACTACCGTTTAGCCGTCGACGTGGGTGAAAACGCCGAAATTAGGGTGGCCTATGCCGCGATTCGCGTGCTGGCGCGGGGTTTCGGAATGCATTCAGAAACGAGCCGGGTGAGGTGGGTATGACGTTCGCTGTCGATTGGGAGACGTTGCGGCGCAGGGCAATAGAGGTGTCGAGCCGCGCCTATGCACCCTATTCGGGTTTCGCGGTCGGGGCGGCGGCGCTGGTCGACGACGGTCGGATCGTGGCCGGGTGCAATGTGGAGAATGTCTCATATGGCCTAGGTCTCTGTGCCGAGTGTGCGGTGGTCTGCGACCTGTACTCCGGCGGTGGCGGGCGGCTGGTCGCGCTGTCGTGCGTGGACGCCGCAGGTGGGCTTCTGATGCCCTGCGGCCGCTGCCGTCAGGTGTTGCTCGAGCACGGTGGGCCCGACATGCTGGTCGACCACCCCGCCGGTCCGCGGCCACTGGGCGAACTGCTGCCCGACGCCTTCGGCCCCGCCGATCTGACACGGCGACCCGACGGGCAAAAGCCGTGACTCGGTTCACATTCGATGCGCCGACCGTCATCCGGACCAAGCGCGACGGGGGAGTGCTGCCGGACGCCGCGATCGACTGGGTGATCGACGCCTACACCGGTGGCGCGGTGGCCGAAGAGCAGATGTCGGCGTTGTTGATGGCGATCTTCCTGCGGGGGATGACCGGTGCCGAAGTCGCGCGCTGGACGGCCGCGATGGTCGCCTCGGGTGAGCGCCTGGACTTCCGTGATCTTCGTCGTTCCGACGATCCGCGCAAGCCGCTGGCGTTGGTGGACAAGCACTCCACCGGCGGCGTCGGTGACAAGATCACCATTCCGCTACTGCCGGTGGTGATGGCCTGCGGCGGTGCCGTCCCCCAGGCGGCGGGGCGGGGTCTCGGCCACACCGGCGGCACGCTCGACAAGCTGGAAGCCATTGCCGGCTTCACCGCCGAGATCTCCAAAAGCCAGATTCGCCAACAGCTCTGCGATATCGGCGCGGCGATCTTCGCGGCCGGCGAGTTGGCGCCGGCCGACCGAAAGATCTACGCGTTGCGCGACATCACCGCGACCACGGAATCGCTGCCACTCATCGCGAGCTCGGTGATGAGCAAGAAGATCGCCGAGGGCACCCGCGCGCTCGTGCTCGACACGAAGGTCGGCTCGGGGGCCTTCCTCAAGACCGAGGAGGAGTCGCGCGAACTGGCCCGCACGATGGTCGACCTGGGCACCGCGGCGGGATTGTCCACCCGGGCGCTGCTGACCGACATGGCGACGCCGTTGGGCCGTGCGGTCGGTAACGCGGTCGAGGTCGAGGAGTCACTCGACGTGCTCGCCGGCGGCGGGCCGGCCGACGTCGTGGAGCTGACGCTGACGCTGGCGGCCGAGATGCTCGACGCGGCCGGCCTGGACGGCGTCGACCCGGCCCAGACGCTGCAGGACGGGTCGGCGATGGACCGGTTCCGCAGCCTGGTCGGTGCACAGGGCGGCGACCTGACCGAGCCGTTGCCGGTCGGTCCCCATACCGAGACCATCACCGCGGCGCGCGGTGGCACGATGGAAGGCATCGACGCGATGGCGGTGGGTCTTGCGGTGTGGCGACTCGGTGCAGGTCGCTCGCTTCCTGGCGAGCGAGTGCAGGCCGGGGCGGGGCTACGCATCCATCGCCGTCCGGGTGAACCCGTCGCCGCAGGCGAGACCGTATTCACCCTCTACACCGAGACGCCCGAGCGGTTCGAGGCGGCGATGGCCGAGTTGGACGGCGGATGGTCGGTCGGCGACTCCGCTCCGCCGCGGCGCCCGCTGATCATCGATCGGATAGCGACATGACGACCCCGCTGACGTTGGAGTCCATCCAGCAGGCACCCAAGGCCCTGCTGCACGACCATCTCGACGGCGGGCTGCGCCCGGCCACCGTCCTGGAACTGGCCGAGGCGACCGGATACGACGACCTGCCGGCCACCGATGTCGAGGACCTGGCGACGTTCTTTTGCACCGCGGCGCACAGCGGATCCCTGGTGCGCTACCTCGAGCCGTTCGCGCACACGGTCGGAGTGATGCAGACACCGGAAGCGCTGCACCGCGTCGCCTACGAGTGCGTCGAGGACCTCGCCGCCGACAACGTCGTGTACGCCGAGATCCGGTTCGCGCCGGAACTGCACATCGACGCGGGCCTGTCGCTGGACGCGGTCGTCGAGGCCGTGCTGTCCGGCTTGGCCGACGGCGAGAAAGCCGCCGGCGCGGAGGGCCGCACGATCACCGTGCGGTGTCTGGTGACTGCGATGCGGCACGCGGCGCGCTCACGTGAGATCGCCGAGCTGGCCATCCGGTACCGCGACCAGGGGGTGGTCGGCTTCGACATCGCCGGCGCCGAGGCGGGATATCCGCCGACCCGGCACCTCGACGCGTTCGAGTACATGCGAAGCAACAACGCGCGCTTCACCATTCACGCCGGTGAGGCGTTCGGCCTGCCGTCCATCCACGAAGCCATCGCGTTCTGCGGTGCGGACCGGTTGGGCCACGGGGTGCGGATCGTCGACGACATCACCGTCGCGCCCGACGGGACGGCCCAGTTGGGCCGGCTGGCTGATCTGCTGCGCGACAAGCGAATTCCGTTCGAGATGTGCCCGTCGTCGAATGTGCAGACCGGCGCCGTCGGCACCATCACCGAGCACCCGTTCGACCTGCTGGCGCGGCTACGGTTCCGGGTCACCGTCAACACCGACAACCGCCTGATGAGCGACACCACGATGAGCCAGGAGATGCTGCGACTCGTCGAGGCCTTCGGCTACGGCTGGAGCGATCTGCAGCGGTTCACCATCAACGCGATGAAGTCGGCGTTCATCTCGTTCGACGAACGGCTGGCGATCATCGACGACATCATCAAGCCACGCTACGCGGTCCTCATCGGCTGAACCCCCTCCGCCGAGCGTGCGCGTCTGAACACGACACACCGCGGATTTCCAACAGTCTGCGCACGCTCGACGCCCCGTGGGGGTTGGTTGGTTTTCAAGCTGCCGCCCGCCGAGGTGGCCGTTCACCCCGGCGAGGGCGAATCGCACGAGCTGTACCTCATGTGCGACGACGTCACCGACACCGTGGCCCAGCTAAACGCCAGAGGTGTTGCGTGCGGAGCCGTGAGCGACGAGGGCTGGGACTGCTTACCAACATCCGTCTTCCCGGCGGCGGGACTCTCGGCCTGTACGAGCCGCGGCACCCGAAAGCGACCGAGCTCTAACTCATTCGGGGCGCAGGCGCGACTCGACGAACGCCTCCAGGGCCTCCCACTGCTCGACGGCCTTGGCATACGGCGGCTTCGGAGCGCGAACCTTGTCGGGCTCCAGCACATGTGCGACGACGTGGCCCAGCGGCTCGTCCTGGTCGAGCGTCTTCTCGACCATCGAGTCCTCGGAGTAGTGACCGACGTCCCTGAGCAGCTCGACGGCGAGCTCGAGTTGGTCGCGGTCGATCGCGTCGGGGCCCTCGGCGAGGTCGTCGACGATGCCGGTGAGCACGTAGACGTTGTCGTCGGTGATGTCGATCTCCAGCGAACCGTCCACGGCCGCCGTCCGGATGTCGTCGTAGGTCGCCAGGTCGGACAGGTCGTGATCGTGCTCGTCGGCCAGGTAGCGGGCCAAGGCGCGCTCGGAGCCGAAGACGCTGATGCGGCCGTTGCGGCCGAGGAACACCGGCTCGTCGTCGAGGTAACAGCGCAGGGTGAAATACGTGCCGCCGCTGGTCATCATCCGCACCGGGTCGATGCCGACCTTCAGCCAGAAGTCCTCGTCGCCGCCGAGCACCAGATTCTGCGACTGCGCCTCGATGACCTCATCCTCGTCGGCCGCGCTCTCGCCGATGCCCTCATCGTGCTCGAGCACCTCGTCGACGACCTCGTCTTCGGGCTCCGGTTCGGGCGCCGGCTCCGCGAGTTCGGCCTCGGCCTTCTTCGACGCCGCCGCGTCGACGTCGGGCGTCGTGACCACCTCGTCGATGGCGTCGATGACGTTGTCCCAGGCGCGGCCGATCACCGCTTCGATCTCGCCCCAGCGCTTGCGTCCGCCGCGGCCGGAGAACGCGTCGATGCCCCCGCCGAGCGTGCCCAGCACCGGGTTGCCGTTGAAGAACCTGGTGACCGGGGCCAGCTCGCACACCGATCCCAGCGACGCCACGAGTTCGAGCGTGCGCCGCAGTTGGGCCACCGTTTCCTCGCTCGGCTTCTCGGCGACCAGGTCCGGCACACCGACGAGGTCGTACTGCCGCTCCTCAACGGGGTCCAGGCGGTGCGCGTTGGCCTCCGTCAGCCGGGGCCAGGCGGGATGGTCGGTGAGATCGTTGTCCTTGTTCGTCCTGACGAACGACACGAGATCGGCGACCGAATCGAAGGCGTAAAGATCCTCGTCCTTGCCGAGAAACGCCTCCCACTCGTCGCCGGCGTCGCGCCATCGGGGCGCCCACAGCGTGTACAGGTCACCCTTGGTCAGCCCGAGTCGGACCGGCACGATCTCAGCAGCCATGCGGCACAGGATAGCCACCCAACCTGGAGCCTCTTCCGTCGAGCAGGGCCAAACGAACTCCCCGGACCGCAGTATTCAGCTGTCAGTGCATACCGCCACCGCGAAATTGGGCAGGGCTTAGGGCATCGAAGCGGCACCCTGGACGATGAGCACGAGGCCGAGCACACCCAGCACTACCGCCGCGATGAGCCGGATGTGGTCGACGATCCGCTGCCTGAGCCGGCCGAGTGCCGCGCCGGTCCGATCACCACCGGATACCAGGAACACCACCACCGCGACGAACGGCGCAGTGGCCAACACCGTGAACGCGGCCAGCGACGGCAGCAAGGCCGCCATCGACAGATGGATGGCTGCGGCGTGCGACCCGACGGAGAGCAACACCAGCGCGTTGATCGGATTGAGCCAGACCACGCTCAGCGACAGCAAGAAAACGGCCAACGGGCCCATTCCCGCGATCTCGTCGAAGACCGCCGGGTGCGTCGGATCGCCGCGCCTGCGGAAGCTGATGACCGCAAGAGGAAGCAACAGCACACCCACCCCGACGAGAACCCATGCGGTAGCGGTGTTCGCCTGCGCGGCGAGTACGTCGCTCTCCACCATCGCCCCGAGGATCGAGGCGCCCAGCAGCGGCAGCAGAAACACGCCCGCCGTAACCGAGGCGAGGAACACGAGCGCGTTTCGGCGGGCCCGTACGGAGAGCAGCACCAGGATCAACTCGATGATGCCGGTAGGGCTCAACGCGATGGCGACCGCAGCTGGGAGCATTGTCGTCCACAGTTCGCCCACGGCGATGGTCAGCCCTTTCTGCGTCAGGCGGCCGCAGGCTCGGTCCGTCGGCGAAACAACACCACCGCGCTCGCTGCCACGAAAAGCGCCAGGCAGCCGATCGCCGCCGCGGCGATGAGCACGATCACCGCTGGCCGAACTGGAAGAGCACATGCAACCCGAGGAGCAGGTAGATCAGGCTCCAGATGGAGAAGGCGTATCCGGCGGGTGCGAGCAGGTTCGGATAGGCGTCCGACACGTCGCCGGTCCTGACCCCGTTGATGGGCAGCGTGTTCGCGAGGATGTTGACGATGACCATCGACAGGTGGGTCGCGGCAACCAGAACGGAGACCGGACGCATCGCCGTCGTCGCTGTCATTGCGGTTCCCTTCCCGCGATACAGCATGGCCGCTCACGCCGTCGGACGCCAGAATCCCTGGAAACCCTGGTTGAGGTTGGTGGTACGGATGGGCGAGATCTGCACCGGGTCACCGGCCTCGATCATCTGGCCGTTGCCGACGATCATTGCGACGTGGCCGTCCCACACTGCGAGGTCGCCGGGCTGCAAACTGCCTGCGTCGACGGCGGCGCCGATGTCCTGCTCCTGGGCCAGCCGCGGCAGCGACAGCCCGGCCTCGGCGTAGGCCCACTGCGTCAAGCCGCTGCAGTCCAGGCCGACGCCCGGAGTCGTGCCGCCCCAGTCGTAGGGCACGCCCAATTGGGTCAGCGCGTGCCGAACCGCGCCGGCCGCCACGGCGTTCGGGGCCATGGCCGTGCTGCCGTCGGGCAGGCGCACCGCCACCCCGTCTCCGAAGCTCGTGGCATCGGGGGTGCCCATCGGCGACTGCGCCAGGTCGCCGAGGTCGCGCAGCAGCGAGCCGAACCCGGCCGCGCCCACCGTTCCGCCGGATCCCAGGCCGGCGCCGGATCCCAGGCCCGCGCCCGAGCCCGTCGGCGGCATCGACGGGGTGAACGCCGCGGGTGTGGTGGCCGCAGGCGGAACGGATCCGGCCGCCGCCGATGTCGACGACGGCAGCGCCGCGGCCTGGCCGTCGAGATCCGCCCGTAGCTCGTCGACCACCGCGACGGCCTCGGCGAGCGATCGCCGCGCTTCGGCCAGTAGCTCTGCGGTCGCATCCGGCGAGTCCAGGTGCGGCTCCAGCGCGGCGGCACGCGCCTCGAAGGCGTCCGCGATGTCGTTGAGACGCCGGTGCGCCCGCTCGATCGCGGCGCCCGCCGCCTCCGTCGACGACCCGATGCGCCCCAGCCGGTCCGCGGCCTCCTCGACGGCCGCGACCGTCGCGGCGACATTGCGGCTCGCCGCTTCGGCGCCCGGCCCGCTCCACCGCTCGGCCGTGCGGTCCCACGACCGGCCGGCGGAGCGTGACACCTCCTCAAGTGCCGAGCGTGCACGGTGCAGCACGTCGGTCAGCTCACCGGTCACCGTTCCGGAGCCGACCAGCGCCTGCACCTCACGGATCCGCGCGGACAGCGCGGCGACCACCGCGTCGGGCATCCTCAGAGGCCGCCGACCCGAGCACCCGCCCGCGCGTCGGCGTCGTCGTAGGCCGCCGCCGATGCCGCAGCGGCGTCACCGGCTGCCCCCGTGCGCACACCCAGCGTCGCCACCGTGCGCGATTCATGCGCGACGGCCTCCGCGAGCGCCGCGAGAAACGGCGCGCCGACAGGACCGAAGGACGAGGCCGCGGTGGCGGTCGGTAGCGCCGTCAACGCCGAGGCGATGGCGGCGAGTTCGTCGGCCTGTGACGTGCTATCGGACGCGAGGGTTCGGATCGCTTCGGTGTCGGCGTGCATGTGGGTAAGACGCCACCGGGCGGGCATCGGTTCCGATTAAGGTTCCGCCCATGGATGTCCGCATCGTCGATCACCCGCTCGCCGCCGCGCGGCTCACCACGCTGCGTGACGAGCGCACGAACAACGCGGCGTTCAGGTCTGCACTGCGCGACCTCACCCTGATGCTGGTCTACGAGGCGACCCGCGACGCCGCCGTGGAACCGGTTCCGGTACGCACGCCGTTGGCCGAGACCACGGGCTACCGGCTGGCCAACCCGCCGCTGCTGGTCCCGGTGCTACGGGCCGGGCTCGGCATGGTCGACCAGGCGCACGCCTTGATCCCCGAGGCGCGCGTCGGCTTCGTCGGGGTTGCCCGCGACGAGGAAACACACAGGCCCACACCGTATCTGGAGTCGCTGCCCGACGACCTGAGCACGCAGCCGGTGATGGTGCTGGACCCGATGCTCGCGACCGGCGGATCGATGGCCCACACCCTCGGACTGCTGCAGGAGCGCAATGCCACCGACGTCACGGCGGTCTGCGTGGTGGTGGCCCCGGAAGGCGTTGCGGCGCTGGAAGACGTCGCGCCGGATCTGCGCCTGTACACCGCGACCATCGACGAGCGACTCAACGACATCGCCTACATCGTGCCGGGTCTCGGCGATGCCGGTGACCGCCAGTTCGGCCCGCGCTGATCAGCGGCAGCGGACGCGAAGTCGGCCGACCCGCCGGACCGGTCAGAAGCGCTGGGCGACGGTGGCGACCTCGCCGCACACCTGTTGCGTCCGCGCGCGGGCGCGCGGCAGGTCGGTGGTGTCATGACACCGAACTTCGATGTAGGACTTCACTTTCGGCTCCGTACCGGACGGACGCGCCACCAGCCGAACGGAGACCTGGTCGTCGCCACCGGAGAGGATCAAGGCGTCCGTGCCGTCCTCGGGCCGCAGATCTGTCGCCGTCACCGGGTAGCCGGCGAGCTCCTCGGGTGGCGTGTGCCGGAGCCGGGTCATCACCGCGGCGGCTTCGTGGGCGTCCTCGACGCGCCGCGACACCGCGGCGGTGGTGTGCACACCGTGGCGCCGGGCGAGATCGTCGAGCGTATCCAGGACGGTGTGCCCCCGGTCGCGCAGAGCGCACACGAGATCACAGACCAACACCGCTGCGCTGATGCCGTCCTTGTCGCGGACCGCCGACGGGTCGACGCAATGACCGATCGCCTCCTCGTAGGCGTACACGAGCGTGCAGCCGGGCAGGTCCAGGTCGGCCCGTGACAGCCACTTGAACCCGGTGGCCGTTTCGACGTGACGTGCGCCGTGCTCCTTGGCGATCGAGGCGAGCATCCGCGAGGACACCAGCGAGTTGGCCACGACCGTCGCCTCGGTCACCGGTCCCGGCTCGATCTGGGAGAGGATGTAATCGCCGAGCAACCAACCGGTTTCGTCACCGGTGAGCATCCGCCAACCGTCCGGGGAGGGGATGCCGACCGCGCAGCGATCGGCATCCGGATCCAGCGCGATCGCGACCTCGGCACCGACGTCGGCAGCCAGCTCGAGCAGCTGCTCGACCGCGCCGGGCTCCTCCGGGTTCGCCGACGCGACCGTCGGAAACTCCGGGTCCGGAGCGAACTGGCTCTCCACGACGTGGACGTCGGAGAATCCGGCCCGTACCAGTGCGTCGAGGGCGAACTCGCCACCGACACCGTGCAGCGGCGTGAACGCCACTCGGACCGACCCGTGAGTGTGCCGTATGCGGGCGGCGCGTTGGACGTAGCTCTGGACCTCGGCGACACCAGTCGGCGTGATCTGGTGGCGGGCGATCTCGTCGGCGGGCGGCGCCTGGGCCATCGCCTCTTCGATCTCCCGGTCGATGGGTGCCACGATGGGGAAGCCGCCACCGAAGTACACCTTGAATCCGTTGTCGGAGGAAGGATTGTGCGAGGCCGTGATCTGGATGCCTGCCACCGCGGGCCGGTGCCTCACCGCGAAGGCGAGTACCGGGGTCGGCACCGCGGTGAAGAAGAGGGTGACTGGAAACCCCTGCGCGGCCAGCACTTCGGCGGCGGCCAGGGCGAAGTCATCCGAGTTGTGGCGGGCGTCGCGGCCGACCACCACGTCCTGCCCCTGCAGACCGCGGTCGTGGAGCACCTTGCCCACCGCCCAGGCGGCGCGCACGACGACGGCGAGGTTCATGCCGCTCGGACCGCCGCGCATGGGTCCGCGCAGCCCCGCCGTGCCGAACTTCAACGGGTGGGCGAAACGCTGTTCGAGCTCGTCGTCGGAGCACTGCAGCAACTCCGCCGCGGTCTTCGGATCGGGATCGTGGGAGATCCACTCTTGCGCCATGGCCGACTTCCCCGACGGACTCATCCCGTCAGTGTGCCCACTTTCACCTCGCCGTATGCGGGCTTGCGCAGCAGAGCAGCGACGACCATCACGAGGCGAATTGCCAAGAGGATGCTTGTAATCACCATGATTCGACGACTCGGCAGGTGGGTGCTACTGGCCGCGGTGACCGTCGCCGTCACTTATCCGTTGGATGTCCTCGGCGTGCCGTCGGCGGCGCTGTTCGCCGCGCTGGTGGTCGGCATCGTGCTCGCGCTGGCGTCGCTGGCGCCGGCCCGGGTGCCCCGGCTCGCCGGGCTCGGTGCGCAGGGCGTGCTCGGTGTCTACATCGGCACCATGGTGCAGCGGGACGCGATCGACGCGCTGGGTCCGCACTGGCCGATCGTCATAGCGATCGCCGTCGCCACCCTGTTGTTGAGCATCGCGTGCGGAGCACTGCTGGCCCTGCATCGTGGCGTCACGCCCAAACTGCCGCCGCGCCCTGGTATCTGAGCGTCGGCATGCTGATTGTGTTGGTGGCGGTCGGCGGTGCGCTCGGTCGGCTGGTCCGGTTGCCGGGCGCCGGGCTGCTCGGGCCGTTGGCCTTGACGGTGGCCGTCGAACTCACCGGCATGTCGTTCGGCCTCTCGGTGCCGGTGGTGCTGGTGCAACTCGGGTATGCGCTGATCGGCTGGCAGGCGGGCCTGGCGTTCACCCGCGATTCGGTGCGCACCGTCGGCCGGCTTTTGCCGACCGCCATCGCGTTGATCGCGGTGCTGGGCGTGGTGACCGCTCTGCTTGGCGTTGCACTGGCGCATGTCACCGGGCTGACGCTGCTGGTGGGCTACCTCGCGACGAGCCCGGGCGGGGTCTACGCGATGCGGGCGACCGCAGTCGAGACGGGCTCCAGCGTCACGTTCATCATCGCCGCACAGGTGGTGCGCATCCTGCTGATGCTGTTCGCCGCGCCGCTGCTGGCCCGAGGCATGAGGCGGTTCGGCACTCAGAGACGAGCGACGACGCCCGCCAGCAGCGACCCCATCCGCGTCGCCGATTGACGGCCCGCCTCCAGCACCTCGTCGTGATTCAACGGCTCACCGGTCATCCCGGCGGCGAGGTTGGTCACCAGCGAAACCCCCAGTACCTCGGCGCCCGCCGCGCGGGCCGCGATGGTTTCGTGCACGGTCGACATCCCCACCAGGTCCGCACCGAGCACGCGCAGCATCCGGATCTCGGCGGGCGTCTCGTACTGCGGGCCGGGCAGGCACGCGTAGACGCCGTCGGCCAGCGACGGGTCGATCTCGCGGGCGATTGCCCGTAGGCGCGGCGAATACGCGTCGACCATGTCGACGAACCGTGGACCGACCAGCGGCGAGCGGCCCGTCAGGTTGAGATGGTCACTGATCAGCACCGGCTGGCCTACCGCCAGGCCCTCGCGCAGCCCACCGGCCGCGTTGGTCAGCACTAACGTGTGGACGCCGCTGGCGCACGCGGCCAACACGGGATGCACGATATGACGCAACTCGTGGCCCTCATAGGCATGGATGCGACCGACGAACACCAGTACCCGGTGATCGCCGATGCGCATCGACAGCAGCCGTGCGCCGTGTCCTGCGGCGGTGGGCGGGGTGAAGCCGGGCAGCTCGGCGACGGGAACAACCGCCACCGGGTCGCCCAGCTGCTCGACCGCAGGCGCCCAGCCCGAGCCCAGGACGACGGCGACATCGTGGCGGGGCACGCCGGTGCGCTCCGCGATGGCGCTCGCGGCGGCCGACTCGTGCCGATCGGTCATGGTGGGCGAGCTTAGCTGTCGGGGACTGCGGGCGGCGGCAGTGAGATACTGCTTGGATGCCTGCCGTCACCGCCTCGACAACCGTCGAGGACGCCGTCCAGCGGCGCCGCGGTGACCTGGTCGAGCTGTCGCACTCCATTCACGCCGAACCCGAACTCGCCTTCGCCGAACACCGCAGCTGTGCCAAGACCAAGGCCCTGCCGGCCGAACACGGCTTCGAGATCACCACCGCCCCCGGCGGCCTGGACACCGCATTCCGCGCCGTCTACGGCAGCGGGCCGCTGGTCATCGGGGTGTGTGCCGAATACGACGCGCTGCCCGGCATCGGACACGCGTGCGGGCACAACATCATCGCCGCGTCGGCGGTCGGCGCCGCGCTGGCGCTGGCCGAGGTGGCCGACGAACTCGGCTTGACGGTCGTGCTCCTGGGCACCCCTGCCGAGGAGGCGGGCGGCGGGAAAGTACTGCTGCTCAACGCCGGAGCGTTCGACGACGTCGCCGCGGCGGTGATGCTGCACCCGGGACCGCTCGACATCGCCGCGGCGCGTTCGCTGGCGCTGTCGCAGGTGGCGGTCCGCTACGACGGCCGCGAAGCGCACGCCGCCGTCGCTCCCCATCTCGGCCTGAACGCCGTCGACGCGATCACCGTCGCGCAGGTGGCGATCGGGCTGCTGCGCCAGCAGCTGGCGCCCGGCCATATGGTGCACGGCATCATCACCGATGGCGGTCAGGCCACCAACGTGATTCCGGCGCGGGCCGAGATGCAGTACACGATGCGGGCCAACGACGTCGCCTCGCTGCGCGAGCTGGAGCGGCGGATGTCTGACTGCTTCCTCGCCGGCGCCGTCGCGACCGGCTGCGGTCACGACGTCGCCGAGACCGAGCCGACGTACTCGGAGCTCACCCCGGACCGGTGGCTGGCCGAGGCGTTCCGCGCCGAGATGCTGCGGGTGGGCCGCTCGCCGGTGCCCGCGGAGCTGGAGGCGGCGTTGCCACTGGGCAGCACCGACATGGGCAATGTCACCCAGGTGATGCCCGGCATCCATCCGATCGTCGGTATCGACGCCGGCGGCGCGTCGGTGCACCAGCCCGGATTCGCCACAGCCGCGGTTGGGCCCAGCGGGGACCAGGCGGTGATCGAGGGCGCGGCCATGCTGGCCCGCACGGTCGTGGGCCTGGCCCAGACTCCGGCAGAGCGCGACCGGGTGCTCGAGCTGCGGGAACGGCGGGCATCGTGAGCCTGCGGGACGCCACCGAGCTGTGGCTCGACGCGCACTACGGCGACCTGGTCGCGTGGCGCCGGCACATCCATGCGCATCCGGAACTGGGCCGTCAGGAGTTCTCCACCACGCAGTTCGTCGCGTCGCTGCTGGCCGACGCCGGGCTCAACCCGAAGGTGCTACCCGGCGGAACGGGGTTGACGTGCGATTTCGGGCCCGAGCATGGACCGCGGATCGCACTGCGGGCCGATATGGACGCGTTGCCGATGGCCGACCGCACCGGCGCCCCGTACGCCTCGGTGGTGCCCAACGTGTCGCATGCCTGCGGTCACGATGCGCACACCGCGATCCTGTTGGCCACCGCGCTGGCGCTGTCGTCGGTGCCCGAGCTGCCGGTCGGAGTCCGGCTGATCTTTCAGGCCGCCGAAGAACTTATGCCCGGCGGCGCGATCGACGCGATCGAAGCCGGCGCGCTGGCCGGGGTGTCGCGCATCTTCGCGCTGCACTGCGACCCGCGGCTCGCGGTCGGCAGGGTCGCGGTGCGGGCCGGGCCGATCACCTCGGCCGCTGACCAGCTCGAGGTCACGTTGCACTCACCTGGCGGGCACACCTCGCGTCCGCATCTGACCGGCGACCTGGTCTATGGCCTCGGCGCGCTGATCACCGGGGTGCCCGGTGTGCTGTCGCGGCGCATCGATCCCCGCAACAGCACGGTGATGGTGTGGGGCGCGGTCAACGCCGGCGTGGCCGCCAACGCGATCCCGCAGACCGGGACCCTGGCCGGCACCATCCGCACCGCCAGTCGTGACACCTGGGTCACGCTGGAAGCCATTGTGCGCGAGACAGTTTCGTCGTTACTCGCCCCGCTGGGCATCGACTACAGCCTGCAGTACCGCCGCGGGGTGCCGCCTGTGGTGAACGAGGAGATCTCGACGAGGATCGTCACCCACGCGATCGAGGCCATCGGGCCCGACGTGCTCGCCGACACCCGGCAGTCCGGCGGTGGCGAGGACTTCTCGTGGTACCTCGAGGAGGTGCCCGGCGCGATGGCGCGACTGGGCGTGTGGACGGGGTGGGGTCCGCAACTGGATCTGCACCAGCCGAGCTTCGACCTCGACGAGCGCGCGCTGGCGGTCGGCGTGCGCGTGCTGGCCAACCTCGTCGAGCAGGCCGCCGCGTTCTGATTACATCCCGGCTCGGCGGCCGTCGTCAGACCGCCGCGGTGGCCCGATCGCGCGACGCCAACTGGTCGTAAATCCAGCGATACGTGCGCTCCAACCCGTCGGCGAGCCGAATCGAGGGCTCCCAGCCGTAGGTTTTCAGAATCATCGTGTTGTCGCTGTTTCGGCCTCGCACGCCCTTCGGTGCGTCGAGGTTGTAGTCGCGCTTCACGGTGATTCCGGCGATCTGCTCGATGATGCCCACCATCTGGTTGATGCTCACCAATTCCGAACTGCCGACGTTGACGGGTTCCGGGCTGTCGCCGGCGGTGACCTTGATGGTTCCCTCGACGCAATCATCGACGTACATGAAGCTGCGGGTCTGCTCGCCGTCGCCCCAGATCTCGATCTCATGGCGGCCGGTCAGCACGGCTTCGGCGATCTTGCGGCACAGCGCGGCGGGCGCCTTCTCACGGCCACCCTCGAAGCTGCCGATCGGACCGTACACATTGTGGTACCGCGCGACCCTGGTCTGTAATCCGAAGTCTTCGAGGAAGTGGCGGGCCATCCGCTCGCTGAACAGCTTCTCCCAGCCATAGCCGTCCTCGGGCATGGCCGGATAGGCGTCAGCCTCCTTCAGCGCCGTGACATCAGCGTCGACCTGCTTGTCGGCGGCGTAGACGCAGGCGGAACTGGAGTAGAAGTAGCGACCGACCCCGGCGTCGCGGGCCGCGACCAGCATGTGAGTGCTGGTGAGCACCGACAGCATGCAGTCGGCTTTGTGGGTTTCGATGAAGCCCATGCCACCCATGTCCGCGGCGAGCATGTAGACGGTGTCGACACCCTCGACGGCCGCTCGAGCGTCGTCGATCTTCGACAGGTCCAGTTGACGGGCCTCCACACCGTCGGGAATCTGATACCACTCGTCGAAGGGTTTGACGTCGGCGCCGCGCACCTCGAGGCCCTGCTCGGTAAGTGTCCTGGCGAGGTGGCCGCCGATGAACCCGCCCGCGCCTGCAACGAGCGCTGTTTCGCGCGCACTACCCACGTCGTTCCTCCTCGATCGTCGTTATACCCACGTCAGCGTAGGCGCAGGGATCGTTCGCTATTTGCTTCAGCCGTTGCTCAGCAAATGACTGGGCAGATCATAGACGGCACTGACCACCGATTCAAAGAGATCACCGACAACAGCGACGTCGAACGTCTTTTCGGCGTAGTCACGCGCCGCGTTACCCATTCTCTCACGGGCTTCGGGGTCGGCGAGCAGGTCGTTCAACGCCGTCGAGGCCGCCGCCATGTCCGCAGGGCTGCACACGATGCCCGCGCCGGCTGATTCGATCATGTGCGCCACTGCATTGTCGCCCGGCAGCAACCCCAGTACGGGCCGGCCCGCACAGAAGTAGTTGAGCACCTTCGAGGGAACCGAGTAGCGGCTGGCATCTTGCTCCAACACCACGATCAGCACGTCGGCGCTGGCGAGCATGTCCGGCAATTGCTCGTAGGGCTGGTAGTCAAGCAGCGCCAGCGACTCCACGTCGGCCGCGTTCGTCTCCAGCCACTCGCGGCCCTGGCCTTGCGAGACGACGACGACGCGCGAGCCATCCGGCACGCTCTGCGCCAGGCGAGCGAGCACCGAAGGATCGTGCTTGAGCCCGAGGGTGCCGGCATACATGACTACCGGCACATCGGTGAGCCCGTGCGCCGTTGCCCAGGGATTCCGTCGCGGGCGAACGGGCATCTCATCGATGGCACCCCAGTTGGGAACGACGCGAACTTTGGACCGCGCCACACCCCATCGGTCGAGTTGCTCGAGAAAGGTGTCGCTGATCGGCACGATGCCCGCGGCGCCGCGGGCAACGCTGCGTTCGGCGCGCGCGGCAAGCCACGCGACTACCGCTCCTGGGCCGCGCAGTTTCTGGCGGGCGACCACACCGATTGCGTCGCTGTAGACGTCCTGTTGCCAGAACACATAGGGAACACCACGTCGACGCAGGAGGAATGCCAGCAAGAACAGCGACAGCAGAGGAATGTTCGACAGCACCGCGACGTCCGGGCGGGCGTCGCAAACGGCTCGCGCAGCGATCGGTGCGTACCGCAGTTCTTGTTTGAGCCTGACCAATGGGGAGTAGCGTGCGAATTCGCCGCCGAGGTCGAGTGCACGCACGGAAAAGGTGCGCGGGTCACCCTCTCTGCGCTCAGTGGCGCCCCGACCGGTCGTGTAGGACGTACAGAACTGGTGCTCGACGGTGTGTCCACGACGAGCCAGCTCCCGGCTGAGATGCACCTGCCCCGGGTGTCCGGAGTAGTCATGAACGACCAGTCTCACGTTTGGACCTCACTTGAGCGGTGATGTTCGAAACGCAAGGATCTCACCGCCTCAGCATGCCAGCGTGGGTGGCAGGTGCCGAAGCGGCGTGCGGGTCGGTTTTCATCCTGATGTGCCGGGGCCGATGTTGCGGGCTGGTCGGGTGCGGATCTGGCGCACGTATTCGGCTGGTGCGCCTGCGATTTCGGCGGCGTCGGCCATGACCCCGAGATAGCGGGCCGACGGCAGGCCACCTTCCCACGCGTCTACGACGTACAGCCACGCCAGGACGGGGTCGGTGTCGGTGTCCGACGAGGTGCGCTCCACCCGGCAGCGGATCTTCTTGTGGACCCCCAACTCGGAGCCCTCCCAGCGGTCGAGGTTCTCCTCGTCCTCCTTGGTCATGTCGTAGAGCACGACGAACACCTTGGAGCTCGGATCCTCGACGATGGTGGCGAGCGCGCCCTCCCACCCGATGTCCTCGCCGCCGAACGTCAGACGCCAGCCGTGTAACCACCCGGTGCCGGCCATCGGGGAATGCGGCGCCCGTTGCAACATCTGCTCCGGATGCATGTTGGACCCGTAAGCGGCGTAGAGCGGCACCGGTAAAGGTTAAGGCTTCGTCTCCTGGCTGGGCGATCGACCACCCGCTTCGTTAGGTTGGGTCCGTGCCAATTCAGAAGGCAACCCGCATCGTGATCATCGGCGGCGGGCCCGCCGGCTATGAGGCGGCCTTGGTCGCAGCGGCGGCGGGACCCGATGTCGCCGAGGTCACCGTCGTCGACTCGGACGGGATCGGCGGTGCCTGTGTGCTGTGGGACTGTGTGCCGTCCAAGACGTTCATCGCCTCCACCGGGGTGCGCACCGAACTTCGTCGCGCCCCCGATCTCGGCTACGCGCTCGACTTCGACAACGCCAAGATCGCGCTGCCGACGCTCAACGAACGCGTCAAGAAGCTCGCCGCCGCGCAGTCGGCCGATATCGCCGAGCGGCTGCGCAGTCAGGGCGTCACGTTGATCGCGGGTCGCGGTGAACTGGTCGACGATGTGCCGGGGATGGCCGAGCACACGGTGCGGGTGTCCGGCCACGACGGCTCGACCAGCACGCTGAGGGCCGACGTCGTACTGATCGCGACCGGCGCCAGCCCGCGGGTGCTGGCCGGTGCCGAACCCGACGGCGAACGCATCCTCAACTGGCGCCAGCTCTACGATCTCCAGGAGCTGCCAGAACACCTGGTCGTCGTGGGTTCCGGGGTGACCGGCGCGGAGTTCGTCAACGCCTATACCGAGCTCGGGGTGAAGGTCACCGTGGTGGCGAGCCGCGATCAGATCCTGCCGCACGAGGACTCCGATGCCGCCGCGGTCCTCGAGGAGGTGCTCGCGTCCCGGGGTGTCACGCTGGTCAAGAACGCGCGCGCCGAATCGGTCGAACGCGATGGCTCAGGCTCTGGGGCTGGGGTCGTGGTCCGGATGACCGACGGCCGCTGCGTGGAGGGCAGCCACGCGCTGATGACCGTGGGCTCCGTGCCCAACACCAGCGGTCTGGGCCTCGAGCGGGTCGGCATCGAACTCGGCCAGGGCAACTACCTCACCGTCGACCGGGTCTCGCGGACCAACGTCCCGGGCATCTACGCCGCAGGCGACTGCACCGGGCTGATGCTGCTCGCCTCGGTAGCGGCCATGCAGGGCCGCATCGCGATGTACCACGCGCTGGGGGAAGGTCTGGAACCGATCCGGCTGCGCACCGTGGCCGCCGCGGTGTTCACCCGGCCGGAGATCGCCGCCGTCGGGGTGCCGCAGTCCAAGATCGACGACGGGTCGGTGGCCGCTCGCACGGTGATGCTGCCGCTGAACACCAACGCCAGAGCCAAGATGTCGAGCCTGCGACGCGGCTTCATCAAGATCTTCTGCAGGCCGGCGACCGGTGTGGTGATCGGCGGGGTAGTGGTCGCGCCGATCGCCTCCGAACTGATTATGCCGATCGCGCTGGCGGTGCAGAACGGCAACGACGTCGAGGACCTGGCGCAGACGTTCTCGGTGTATCCGTCGCTCACCGGGTCGATCACCGAGGCCGGACGCCAGCTGATGGCGCACGACGATCTGGACTGAGTCCACAAAGCGTCGACGCCACGTAACCTTGGAGCGGGCAACCGTACCGACGAGTAACTAGGAGTCCCTCCGGTGAGTGACCCGATCCCGGCCAGCGGCCAGACGCTTCTGGGTCCCGCTCAGCGGGCGGAGGCCTGGCAGCGGTTGGGCAGTGAGCAGTTCGACGTGGTGGTGATCGGCGGCGGAGTCGTGGGCGCCGGTGCGGCGTTGGATGCGGCGACCCGGGGGCTCAAGGTGGCCCTGGTCGAGGCGCGCGATTTCGCGTCCGGCACGTCGAGCCGGTCGTCGAAGATGTTCCATGGCGGACTGCGTTATCTCGAGCAGTTGGAGTTCGGCCTGGTGCGCGAGGCGTTGCACGAGCGCGAACTGTCGCTGACCACCTTGGCGCCGCATCTGGTGAAACCGCTGCCGTTCCTGTTCCCGCTGACCAACAGATGGTGGGAGCGGCCGTACGTGGCGGCGGGCATTTTCCTCTACGACCAGTTGGGTGGCGCGAAATCGGTTCCGCCGCAGAAGCATCTGACGAAATCGGGAGCGCTGCGCCTGGCGCCGGGGTTGAAGCGGTCGTCACTCATCGGCGGGATCCGCTACTACGACACGGTTGTCGACGATGCGCGCCACACCATGACGGTCGCGCGCACAGCGGCGCACTACGGCGCGGTGGTGCGGACATCGACGCAGGCGGTGGCGCTGTTGCGGGAGGGTGACCGGGTCATCGGCGTGCAGGTGCGCGACTCCGAAGACGGGGGCATCACCGAGGTGCGCGGACACGTCGTCGTGAACGCCACCGGTGTGTGGACCGACGAGATCCAGGCATTGTCGAAGCAGCGTGGCCGATTCCGGGTGCGGGCCTCCAAGGGTGTGCACATTGTGGTGCCTCGCGACCGCATCGTCAGCGAGGTGGCGATCATTTTGCGCACCGAGAAGTCGGTGCTGTTCGTCATACCGTGGGGCACGCACTGGATCATCGGCACCACCGACACCGACTGGAACCTCGACCTGGCGCATCCGGCGGCCACCAAGGCCGACATCGACTACCTCCTCGAAACCGTCAACACGGTGCTGGCGACACCGCTGACCCACGACGACATCGACGGCGTTTACGCCGGACTGCGACCACTGCTGGCAGGCGAGAGCGAGGAGACGTCGAAGCTGTCTCGCGAGCACGCGGTAGCGGTGCCCGCGCCGGGGTTGGTGGCCATCGCAGGCGGCAAGTACACGACGTATCGGGTGATGGGCGAGGACGCGATCGACGCGGCGGCCGAATACATCCCCGCGCGGGTCGCGCGCTCGATCACCGAGAAGGTGCCGTTGATGGGGGCCGACGGTTACTTCGCCCTGATCAACCAGACCGAGAGCGTCGGTGCGCATTACGGGTTGCACCCGTATCGGGTGCGGCACCTGCTGGACCGGTACGGGTCGCTGATCGGCGAGGTGTTGCAGATGGCCAGCGAGCAAGCCGAAGTGCGGCCGGACCTTCTTGATCCGATCACCGAAGCGCCCGTGTATCTGAAGGTGGAGGCTTGGTATGCGGCCGCCGCCGAGGGTGCGTTGCATCTGGAGGACATCATGGCGCGCCGGATGCGGATCTCCATCGAGTACCCGCACCGCGGCGTCGACTGCGCTCGCGAGGTCGCCGAAGTGGTTGCGCCGCTGCTGGGTTGGAGTGCTGATGACATCGACCGCGAAGTGGACACCTACCTGGCCCGCGTCGACGCCGAAATCCGGTCGCAGCAGGAACCCGACGACGAGTCGGCCGACGCCTTGCGCGCCGCCGCGCCCGAGGCGCGCGCGGAGATCCTCGAACCGGTCCCGCTCAGTTGAGGCGGTCCAGGCCCGCGCCGCTGCCGGCGCGCGACGGGCTCGGGCCGGCTCGCGTGCGGTTGCGCGGCGGTGCGGTGCTGGTCGAGTTGGCCGACCGGTTCGGTGAGGAGGCAGCGACGAACGTGCTTGCCGGGGAGGTGGTCTGCGCCGACGGCACCGTGGTGACCGCGGGAACGGTACTGCCACCCAACGCCGTCGTCTACCTGTACCGCGACGTCGCCGACGAGGTGTCGGTGCCGTTCGAAATCCCCGTGTTGTACCGCGACGACGACATCGCGGTGGTCGACAAGCCGCACTTCCTGGCGACGATGCCGCGCGGCCGCCACGTCATGCAGACGGCGCTGGTGCGGCTGAGACGGGAACTGGGGTTGCCCGAGCTGTCGCCGGCCCACCGGCTCGATCGCCTGACCGCGGGGGTGCTGGTCTTCACGGTGCGGCGCGAGGTTCGCGGCGCATATCAGACCATGTTCGCGCGCGGCGAGGTGCGCAAGACCTACCTGGCACGATCGGCGGGGCATCCGACGGTGGCCTTGCCGACGACGGTCCGTAGCCGGATCATCAAGCGGCGCGGGGTGTTACAAGCGGCCGAAGTGCCGGGTGAGCCGAACGCCGAAACACTGGTGATGGCAGCCGGCGAGGGGGTGTACCGGTTGACGCCGCGCACCGGGCGCACCCACCAGCTACGGGTGCACATGGCGTCGCTGGGGTTGCCGATTCTGAACGACCCGCTGTACCCCGACCTCCTCGACGTGGCGCCCGATGACTTCTCGCATCCGCTGCAGTTGTTGGCCCAGCGGCTGGAGTTCGAGGACCCGCTGAGCGGACGGGAACACGTCCTCGCCAGCCGGCGCTCACTGTGACGGCCTCGGTTCCCAACCCCTGACGCTCAGAGCTCGATGATGGTTGTCCGGTTGCTGACCCCGCCCGGGGCCGTGTCGTCATGAGTGTCGACGATGATCCGCATGTCGTCCGACGCGAAGCGAACTGCCCCGAGCTTTTCTCCGCGCACGGCGTACGTCTGCGTTGTCCCGGTGACCGTGTCGACCACCACCACGCGATGGAGGTTGTCGGGCTCGCCGTAGCCGTATGTGTCGAGAATTGCTCGGGTGCCGTCGGCACTGAGCCTGATGTCGTAATAGTGCGCCTCCCCCGGCAGGGTCACGGCGTCGCCTGCCTGTGTGCCGGTGGTGACGTCGACAACGACGACGTGGGTCGCTGCGGGATCGTCGGCGAATGTCGCAACCAGTAGACGCGTTCCGTCGAGAGTCGAGGCGAAGCCTCGATTCTGGCCGTTGAAGGTGATGGTGTTGCCCAGCTGCGCGCCGGAGGTCGCGTCGAGCACGGTGATCGTGACCGCTTGTTGTTCGACGCCACCGCCGAAGGTTTGGCTGTACACCGCGACACGGGTGGCGTCGGCGGTGAAGCTGAGGGATCCGTGGCCCGCCTGGGTGATCGTGCTTCCCAGCTGTGCGCCGGTCGCCGTGTCCAGCAGCGTCACCCGAGTGGCATAGCTGCTCGCGTCGACGCCTTCGCGGGTATTCACTGCCACCACATCGCCGGTGGGACTCAACGTCGCCTCGAAGTAGCCGGACGTTTCGAACGAGGTTCCGATCTGAGTGCCGGTGGCGAGATCGACGACGGCAAGCCGAGAACTGGTCCAGCTGTTGGTACTCGAGTCGTACGTTCTCGCCACCATTACCGCGCGGGAGCCGGTGGGATCGATGTTCGTCTGGCCGGAGCCGACGAGTGTGACCGTGGTTCCCACCTGTGCGCCGGTCGAGGCGTTCAGGACTGCGACGCTGGTGGTGCCGGAGTAGGGAGTGCTGATCACCACCCGGCTTCCGTCAGCGGTGAACTGCGCCGAGCCGTACCCCCCCACCTCGAGAGTGGAGCCGAGTTGGGCGCCGGTGGCGATGTCTACGATCGCGACTTTCGTGACCTGATTACTGGTGGAGCTTCCGGAGCGGCCCAAGAGAACCGCACGGTCTTCGCCGAACTCCACGTCACTGACGTACAGGCCGAGGTTTGAGATGGTGCCGAGCGTCGTGAACGTCGCAGTATCGAGGACCGTGACGGCTCCGTTGCCATACTGAGAAACGAACGCACGGCTGCCGTCGGCGGTGTACTGGAGCTGATACACCGGACCCCCGATGGTGGCCGTGCTGCCAACCTGGGTGCCGGTGGTGAGGTCGATCGCCGTGAGCCGTGCGACGGTCGTTCCGCTCGAGGAATCCTGTACAACGACGATGATCTGGTTGCCGTTCGCGTAGTAACCCCCGTACTGATTACCGACGGACGCGACGGTGGAGCCGACCTGCCGTCCGGTGGCGGTGTCGACGACGGAGAACCGGGTAGCCACCAACTGGTAGGTGTTCGGGGCGTACTCGTAGGTCTGGACGATCAGGCGGGAGCGGTCCTCGGAGAGCCGGACGTTCGAGCTGCCCGAGACCGAGTACTCGGTGACGGTGCCGGTTGCGGTGTCGACGAACAGTGCGCCGTTCGAGCCGTCGCGAGTGACCAGATAGATGGTGCGGGTTCCCGTCGCGTCGAGTGCCCCACCGCCATTCTCAGCTAATCCCGACAAGCCTACGGGCACTTCAACTTTGGTGACCGCACCGGTGCCGGTCTCTATGACGGCGATCTCGGATGCGTAGGTGTAGGTGCCGTCCGCGTACGCGTAGCGCGAGGCGGTCGTCGTCTGGACCGCATACTTGCCGTCAGTCGTGAATGTCGTCTTCGACGACGGCGCACCGGCGAGGGTCGTGACGGTGACTGCACCGGTCGCGGTGTCGATGATCGCCACTCGGGTGGTGTACGCCCCGGAGTAGTTGTTGGAGTACCTCACCGCAGTGACCAGGCTGGCGTAAGCACCATCGGCGCTGTAGCGCAGGGCGTACTGCGATTGGTCGCCGTCGATGACGACGGTCTCGCCGATCTGCGCGCCGGTGGCCGTGTTGATGACCGCGATCGAGGTTCTGTCCACGTAGTCGTAGCTGTAGTAGTCATCGTTGACTCTGACCCGCACGGTGGTGACGCGGATCGCGCGGCTGCCGTCGGGACTGTACTGGAGGGCACCTGAGGCGGGTAGGTCGACGTGCGCGTCGGCAATGACCCCGTTCTGCGCTACGTCGACGGTGATGGTTTGATCGACGCTGCCCCCGCGGCCGTCGCTGACGGTGATGACGAACGTGTCGGTGTCGACGTCATTGGAGGTGGCCGAGGCGGCGGTACGGGCGTCGGCGGTGGGCGTGTAGGTGAATGCGCCCGTGGTCGCGTTCACCGCGACGCTTCCCTTGCCGCCCTGGGATGTCACCGAGTACGTCAGTGAGTCGCCGTCGACATCGGTGCCGTTGACGCTGCCGGTCAGCACACCGTTGGCGAAGTCACCGATTGTCGGGGAAGTCACGGGCGCCGTGTTTTTCGCCTCGATCGGCACGGTGACCACGATCGATGTCGCTCCGCCGTGACCGTCGTAGGCGGTGATGGTGAAGTGGTCCTGCTTGGCGTCGGGGGAGGCGGAGACTTTCGCCGCCGCGAGTCGCGCGATCTTGGCGGGTGTGTAGACGAAGCTGCCGTCGGCGGCGACGATGACGCTGCCCCTGGCGGTCGCGCCCGTACCGACGTAGCTCAGCGTGTCACCGTCGGGGTCGGTGAACTGTGCCGACCCGGTGACCGCGCCTTCGGCGTCGGGGTCGTTGACCTCGATCGGGACGGCGACGGTCGGGCGCTGGTTGACACCCGTCTGATCGATGTCGATGACGGTGACAGAGGTGTTGGGTGACGCCCATGTGGTCATGGTGATGCGGGTGCCGTCGGCGCTGAGCCGGGCCGTTCCCGCCGGCGAGCCCGGCAACGCCGCTGAGACGCCGATCTGGTGGCCGGTGGCCAGATCGATGACGGCGACCCGGGTGGCGGCATCGGAACCGTCGCCGTCATAGGCGGTCTGGATCGCGCGGGCGCTGTCGGCGCTCAGCACCGTGCCGTAAGGGTTGCCGCTCATCACGGTGGTGGGGCCGACCTGCGTGCCCGTGGCGGCGTCGATGACGGCCACCTGTGTGGAGTAGGTCGTGGTGTTGTCATCGGTCTGCGTGTAGGCGTACGTGGTCTGGACGGCGCGGGTGCCGTCGGCGCTGAACTGAATATCGCCGTCAGTGTTACCGGCCAGGACGGTCGTGGTGCCGACCTGGGCGCCCGTTTCGAGGTCGACGAAGACGACCCGGGTGGTGTAGCGGGTCCGATAATCCTCGTCGTAGTCGTAACCTTGGGTGGTCACGACCAGGCGGGCGCCGTCGGGGGTGAAGGGTGTCGGATTGACGCTGCCGCGGTAGCTGTATGGCTCGACTTGACCGCGCACGGTGACTGTTTGGCCCACTTGGTCACCGGTCGCGGTGTCGACCACGGTGATCCGAGCGCTGTAGCCGTTCGACATCGGGTCGCGGTCGTTCGTGACCTGGACGAGACGGGTCTCATCGGCGTTGAGCAGCGTCTTGCTCGTAGCACCGCTCACTGTGGCGGTGGAGCCGATCTGATTACCGGTCGTGACGTCGATCAGGGCGATGGTGGTGGTGTAGGTGTATGTCCGCAGCCCGTCGACATAGATCTCTCGCTCGGCGGTGATGATCGCGCGGGTGTCGTCGGCGAAGAACTTCGGTGGTGCCGCAACGCCGGACAGCGTGACGGCGGTACCGACCTGTTCCCCGGTGACGACATCGATGACGGCCACGCTCGAGGTGCGGGAGCGTGCGCCGGGGGTGGTGTCGTAGATCTCGCCGATCACGACCGCCCTGGTGCCATCGGCAGTCAGCTGAACGTCGCCGTAGCTTCCAGAGTAGGCGTAGCCGGCCACGGTCGTGGTGCTCCCGACCTGGCTGCCGGTGTCGGTGTCGATGACTGCGACCTGAGTGCTGTAGGTGTTCACTCCGGTGATCCAGTTGTACGTCTGGTCAACCGAGGTCACCACCGCCCGAGTGCCATCGGCAGTGAACTGCAGCCCGGAAGAGGAGCCCGTCAGCGTGGTCGTCGCGCCGATCTGCCCGGCGCTCGCCGTGTCGAGGACCGTCACTCGCGTTGTGTACGCGTATGTCCCGCTGTATTGGTCGTACTGCAGTCGTTCGCTGACGGTCAACACGGCGCGCGAACCGTCGGCACTGAGTTGAGTTTCTCTCTGGGAGCCGTTCTGTGCCAATGTGTTGCCGATTTGCTCACCGGTGGCGGTGTCCACCATGGCGACCCGGATCGTGTCGACGTACGAATACGTCGACTGGTCGTACCGTTGTTCCCTCGTGGTGACCACGGCTCGACTGCCGTCGGCAGTGAGCTGGAATGAGGCGTCGCGGCCCGCGAGCGTGACAGTGGTACCCACCTGCTGGCCGTCGGTGGTGTCGATGACGACGACGCGCGTCGTTTCGACGTGAGACGAGGTCGCTTCGTCGTACGTCTGCTCACTGATGGTCCGGACGATGCGGGTGCCGTCAGGGGTCGACATCGACGACCAGCCTTCCGACGAGCCGTAGTAGGCGACCGTGGTGACGTCTCCCACCCGGTCGCCGGTCGTCAGGTCGATGACGGCCACCCGGGTCGTGTAGGTGTAGCTACCGGTCTCCTCGTCGCGAATCGATTCCTGAGCCGTGATCGCGGCGGTCCCGTCGGCCCCAAACTCGGTCGTGCGGTATTGACCGGCCAAGGTCAGGTCGGGGCCGACCTGCTGTCCGGTGGCGGGGTTGACGACGGTCACCCGGACGGTCGGGGTGGACGTGCCGGCGGCACTGTCGATCGCCGATTCGGCCGTCGTCAGGACCAGCCGGGTGCCGTCGGCACTGTATTGAGTGGCGATGTACGAGCCGGTCCGGGTGATCGTGTCACCGACCTGCGTACCGGTGACTGTGTCGACAACGGCCACCCGGGTGATGTAGGTGTAGCCCGTGGCGCTGTCGTAGGTCACGGTTCTGGTGACTTGCGATGCACGCGTTCCGTCCGCACTGAACTTCGCCCGTTCATAACTCTCGTAGTAGCCGTAGTTTGCTTGCCCCTCGAGGGTTGTGGCGGCGCCGACCTGCTGACCGGTGGCCGTGTCGATGGTCACCAGCCGGGTGGTTGTGGTGTAGGTCTGGGTCTCGGCGTCGTATTCAGTTGTCTGTGTGGTGAGAATCGCGCGGCTGCCGTCTGGCGAGTACTGCAATCCACCGACGGAAGTGCCCGGCGCGATCAGGGTGCTCACGACGCCGGATGACTCCATGTCGACGGTCACCGACGTTGACGTCGTTCCGCCGTGACCGTCGCTGGCGGTGATGGTAAACGTGACTTTCTTGTCCGCGGTGGTTGCAGCGTCGGCGGTGGCAGCGTGGCGAGCTTGGGCGGTCGGGACGAACACCAACTGGCCGTTGACGACCGCGAGGTCACCCCGGTCGGTGTCGTCGGTGAAGGTCAGCGCGTCCTGGTCGGCGTCGGTCACCGGGAAGGAGATCGGCACAGCGCCATTGCCCGGGTTGGGTGCTCCGGTAGCTGCGGGACCTGCCGGCGCCGGCGGTGCGTTGGTGGGTGTCACCGGCACCGTGAACGTCGACGTGGTGGTGCCCCCGTTGCCGTCGGTGGCCGTCACGGTGATCGTCGCGGTGTCCGGGCCCGGATAGCCATCGGCGGCCAGGGCGTGCGAATAGTCACCGGGCGTGTAGCGGAAGGTGGTGGGCGTGATCTGGGTGATGGCACCTTGAGTTGTGTTCGCGCTGAACGTGACTGAGGATCCATCCGGGTCGGTGCCGCTGACCGAGAACGTGACATCGCCGTTGCCGTCCGGGACAAGGGTGCCTGGCGCCGGCAGCGTGAGGATGGGTGCCTGGTTCTCTGGGTTCGGTGACGCAGTGACGGTGACCGTCACTGAGGCGGTGGAGGAGCGCACACCCCCACCGAAAAGCCCGGCGAGACCATCGAAGTGCCAGCGGCTGGCGTCGTCGGAGATCGTGTAGCTGAAGGCGTCGGTGCCGTTGAAGTCGGCGTCCGGCGTATACGTGAAGGTGCCGTCGGAGTTGAGAACCACCGAGCCGTTGGCCGGTTGGGTGTAGTCGGTGACGGTGAGCACATCACCGGCGCTGAGGTCGGGGTCGGTGTCGTTGGCCAGGACGGGGATGGAGACTCCCGCGTCTTCAGAGGTGCTGATCGCATCTGCGACGGCGGTGGCGTTCCGGTTGAAGAACGTGCGCTGCAATTCCCGCTGCACCCAGCCGAGCACGACTAACAGCATTACCGGAGGGTCCGGGGTGGTCGGGCCGGGCGCCACCACCGAGGTCAACAATGCCGACACTGCGGTAAGGGCGATGTTGGCCAAGACCATCGGCGCGCCGAGCACCGCCTCGACCAGATTGGACGGCTGGGACCGCAACGGCGCCGGTGCCGGCGTACCGGCGGCGTGCACTGACATCGTCGACTCAGCACCGGGGACGGCGGGTGCGGAGAACAACCGCACCTCGGCGAACTGCTCACTGCGTGCGATCGTGCCGAGGGATCCAACCGGTTCATTGGCCGAGGGTCGCTCCGCTGAACTCCCGGGCTGCGGCTCGGCACGACCCGCCGGCTTGCTACTGGCCTTCGGATTGGTCAGCCCGACAACGGTTTGCGCGTCTTTCTCGGTAGGCACGCTATCGCTCGCAGCAGGAGGAGGCGTCGGGAGAAATGCCGGGACTGCGGGGGGCGTTGGGGGTGTGGAGGTCTGCCCGCCGACGTCTTCCTTCTCTTCGCCTTGGTGTGAATCTCGCTGAGGCTGCGCGGTTTCACCTTGGCGCGACACCTGCGCACCGCCACTGACGCTGACGTTCATCTCCGGTACCGCGGCGCCGCCCGGACCACCAGCCGCACCCGTCTCGTTGAGGCCGCTGGCAATACCCGGCTCGGGGACCACACCCGCAGCGCCGGTGTCGGTGTCGGTACCGGCCTGCTTCGCATCATCCGTGCTGGTATCAGTAGTGGGCGTCTCTCCGGTTTGCGAGGTGGTTTCGCTTGTTTCGCCACCGTCCTGGGCGCGCGCCACCCCCATGCCGCCGCCAGAACCGGTCGCCACAGCAATCCCGACGCCCAGGGCGACTGCCAACGCGCCCACCCGGCCCACATAGCGGCCGTAGCCGCCATCGGACGCCGGCGTCAGACGGTGGCGGCCAGCCGTGAGGAGATCACCGACCCTCTGCTCAGAACCCGCCTCAAGTGCCCGGGTCCGCCGCGCCCGACGCGCAGCGCGATTGCCGACTGCGATGGAACGAGAAGACTGTGCGGCCATGACGGCACCCTTCGCAAGGAGAAGACCTCAACGACGCAGGATGCGCCGCACCGCAAACGTATGGCCCAGCAGTCCCGGAGGAATCAGGGAAAACCCTAGCTTTGTATTCATAGGGGGTAGGCGCGAGAAGCCGCCTAGTCGCGCCGGTCCGGCCCGTGATCCAGTCGCGCCCCCGCGGCGATCACCGCGCGGTTTCGGTCGGCGACGGGTCGCAGCATCACCTTGACCAGCCAACGGTCATAGCTGAGAAATCCGTTGACCTCGTTCTCGACGTCGGTGGTCTGGGTGTAGACGGCACCGGACAGGCCACCGCGGCGGACCGCCTCTTCGAGGGCCCGGCTGACCTCGATGTAGCGTTCGGTCAGCCGGGCGCGGCTGTCGGTCATCTCATAAGCCTGCGGCCGTCCCGGCCATGCATTGCCGTCGAGCACAAGCCCGAGGCCACCGTACTCACCGTCGACCACGACGCGCTGCTCCAGCGGGATGGGCCGGTCGCCGAGCATCAGTCGATCGTCCTGCGGGGTGGCTGGATTGTTGAGTAGCACAGGGCTTCCGGGACCGACGTAGGTGTGGTCGTCGTAGACGTCACCGGCTCTGCTGTCCGGTCGCGACTTGCAGCAGTTCACGCCGCTGTTGGCGTTCACCATCCGCGTCGGATCGATCCGCTTGGCCAGCTGAGCGATCCTGGCCGTGTCGAATTCGCCCCAACCCTCGTTGAACGGCACCCAGCCGACGACCGAAGTGACGCTGCGTAATTGGTCGATCATCGCGACGAGCTCGCGCTCGAAGTTGGCTTTCGCTTGCGGCACCGGATCGGGGGCGGGGCCGATCGGGTTGTCGAGCGACACATTCAGCGACGGCATGTCCTGCCACACCAGCAGTCCCAGCCGGTCGGCCCAGTAGTACCAACGGGCGGGCTCGACCTTCGCATGCTTGCGCACGAAGTTCATGCCGAGAGCCTTGATGCGCTCGAGGTCGAAGCGCAGTGCGTCGTCGGTGGGTGCGGTGTAGATACCGTCCGGCCAGTAGCCCTGGTCCAGGGGGCCGTGCAGGAAAGTGATGTTGTTGTTCAGAGCGATTCGCGGCCTACCTTGCGGATCCCTGACCGTGCTGATGGTACGAAGGCCGCCATAGCTTTCCACCTCGTCGACGACCTTGCCCGACGCACCGACCAGTCGCACCGTCAGGTCGTAGAGATGAGGATCCTCCGGTGTCCACAGCCGGGGCTTCGGTACGGGCACCCGTAACGGCTCACCCGGTTTCCCGGATACGCGGGACACGATCGCGCCGCCGGGCGCCGAAACCACGACGTCGGCGACCTCGGCCTCGCCGGTCACGCGTGGCTTGACGGTGAAACCGGTCAGGTCTGGGGTGATGTCGAGCTTGTGGATGTGGGTGGCGCGCACCGGTTCCATCCACACCGTCTGCCAGATCCCCGAGGCGCCGGTGTAGAAGAGGCCACTGGGATCGCTGCGTTGCTTGCCGAGGGCGAAGGGGTGGTTCTCGTTGCGGTCTTCCACCCGCACCGCGATGTCCTGCCGGCCGGACCAGCGCAGCGCCTCGGTGATGTCGGCGCTGAAAGCGGTGTATCCGCCTTCGTGGTGAGCGACCTGCCGGTTGTTCACCCACACGGTGGCGATCTGGTCGACGGCGCCGAAGTGCAACAGGACCCGTTGCCCGCGCCAAGTTCCCGGGACCTCGAAGGTCTTGCGGTACCACATCTGCTCGTCGTGACGCTGAATGCCTGACAGCGCCGACTCGGTGGGGTAGGGGACCAGGATCTTCTCGTCGTACGCGCTCAACGGGGGAGGTTCGGGCCGCACGTTCCCGTGTGAACGGCCGGTGTAGGCCCACACGCCGTTGAGGTTCAGCCACCGTTGACGCGCCATCTGAGGACGTGGGTATTCGGGCAGTGCGTTGTTCGGTCCGACCAGGTGTGTCCATGGCGTCGACAAGGGTGGGCGCTGCCGCTGCCAAGCCTCGGCGGCATGAGCGGGGCTGTTGACCATGGTCAGAGCGGCCAGCAGGGCGGCGGTCACGGTCACTGAGCGGCGGAGTCGGCCGCGACGGCCGTTCGGTCGGCGGCTGGTGCGTGCGCGTCGTGGTCCTTCGGCGCAAGCGGACATCGAGGCTCCCCCATGGAATAAGAAAACAGCGACGGTCGCGGATACCCGACATACGCCGAGACCGCCTAGCAAATTCGGATTACTGACATCTACTCGGGGGCGTCCTGCATCTCCCCAGCACTCTTGACTCGATGTCGAGACGGCGTTTGGTGTCCTTCCCCGGTGCGGGTACCGAGCCAGCTGTCTCTATCTGGTGAATGAGCATTTGCGTTGGCAATTCTAGGTTTAAGTGAGTCAAGCGGAACCGAGCCTAGCATCTGAATGCGTCGCATGCCACGCACGGGCCGAGTGGTTCGCATAGCTATGGCCCACCCGTCACCAGCGCCCGATAAGGGCCCGAAACGTTCGTCGCTGGCAAACATTGGACGGAGTCGAGACAGAGCTGGACCGGCAGAGGCATCGCTCGACACATCGACGCTTGGACCGGCTTCGTTACGAATGCCTGAACGGTTCAGCCTCCCGCGCGGCGACGGGCTGCGACAATCGGACCGGCGACCTCGATGCGGGTCGTTTTCGAAGGAGGACATGTGCGCAAGATTGGCCTGTGCGCGGCCGCGCTGCTCTTCGCCGGCGGTCTGGTGACCGTCAGCGCACCGGATGCGGACGCGACGCTGTGTGGATCGGTCGGTGGAAGACACGTCGACGTCACCGGATGCGCCGACCCGCTCTCGTACTTGAATCAGCTCCCTCCGCCGCCACCCCCGCCGCCTCCTCCTCCGCCGCCACCACCACCGGGAGCGCCGCCACCCCCACCCCCGCCTCCACCACCGCCACCGCCCCCGCCGGTGTACGTGCCGCCTGCGCCTAACGTCGACGTGTGTGCCAGCGTCGGCCGGCGCGTCAGCGTCAGCGGGTGCATTTGAGGTTGAGCGCTCTGGAACCGACGCCCGAGCAGTTCGAGGCACTCGCGGCGCGGCCGCCGGACGAACCGGTGGTGATGGTCAACCTGCTGAAGTTTCGTGACGGCGGTGAACGGGACTACCGGCGTTACATGCAGGCCGCGGGCCCGCACCTGCAGCGTGTGGGCGGCACCGTGCGGTACGCGGGCGCAGCTCCGGACCAGGTCGTCGGTGACGGCGAACGGCCATGGTGGGACGCCATTCTCATCGTCGAGTATCCGTCACCGGCCGCGTTCACGGCGATGGTGACCGACGAGGAGTACCTCAAGATCCATCAGCACCGCGTCGACGCGCTGGAACGTGGAGATCTCATCGCCACCTCGACCTGGGCGCTGGCCGACTAGCGCCGTGTACCCGTCACCGTGCGGGTGGTGCATATCGCCACGATGGCCGCGCTGCTTCGTACACCGCCGAGCGGTTCGTTGCCGAGCATCGCGATCTGTTTGACTGACGCTCGTGGACCGCACTTCATTCGATCGCCTTTTCGACATGACCGACCGCACCGTCATCGTCACGGGCGGCACCAGGGGCATCGGCCTGGCGTTGGCCGAGGGTTTCGTTCTCGCCGGGGCGCGCGTCGTGGTGGCCAGTCGTAAGTCCGACGGGTGCGAGCAAGCCGCACAGCATCTATGCGGGCTCGGCGGCCAGGCCATCGGTATGCCGACTCATCTCGGCGACGTCGAGGCGCTCGAGGCGCTGGTGCACAGAACCGCAGACGAATTCGGTGGCGTCGACGTCGTGGTGAACAACGCGGCGAACGCGTTGGCGCAACCGATGGGAGAGATGACCACTGACGCGTTCACCAAGTCCTATGACGTCAATCTGCGCGGACCGGTGTTCCTCGTGCAGGCCGCCCTGCCGTATCTGAAGGACAGCCCGAACGCGGCGGTGATCAACATGGTTTCGGTCGGCGCCTTCAACTTCGCGCCGTCGCTGTCGATCTATGCCTCGGGTAAGGCGGCGCTGATGTCGTTCACACGCTCGATGGCCGCCGAGTTCGCGCCGAGCGGCATTCGTGTCAACGCCATCGCACCCGGGCCGGTCGATACCGACATGATGCGCAAGAACCCGCAGGAGGCCATCGACGCGATGGTCGGGGGAACGCTGATGAAGCGGCTGGCATCGGTTGACGAAATGGTCGGCGCCGCTTTGTTGTTGGCATCCGACGCGGGCAGCTACATGACGGGCACGGTGATCATCGTGGACGGCGGCGGAACGCCTCGCTAGCCTCTCGCATCTCGCCGCTGGTGGAGGCCAGGATCTGACTGCGGTTCTCCAGGTGCAGGGCCGCCTCCAGGCTCGATGCTTCGAGGTTCGCCCAGAGCACCTGCTTGGTGGATTCGACGCCGAACCTGCCGTATCCACAGAGTGTTTCGGCAATGGCCAGCGCGTCATCGACAACCGCCTCGTTCGCCGACAGCCGGGATACCAGGCCAAGGCGCAGCGCCTCGTCGCCGTCAACGGCCCGTGCGGTGAGGATCAAGTCGAACGCCGGCCCTGCACCGATGATCCTCGGCAGCGTATAGCTGACGCCGATATCGCATCCGCCCAGACCCAACTTGATGAACTGGGTGCAGAACCGCGTGGCAGGCGTGCCGATGCGGATGTCACATGCCAGCGCGATGCCCATGCCGCCGCCATAGGCGACGCCGTTGACCGCAGCGATCACCGGCTGGCGCAGGCGGTGGATGCGCGCGGTCAGATCGGCGATGCGTTCCTGCCAGCGCATGCCCGAGCGAGGGAACTCCGTACCCTCACCGGCCTTGTGCGGGTCCGGGTCGGTCAGATCCAGCCCGGAACAGAAACCACGACCGGCCCCGGTGAGCACCACGGCGCGGCAGTCGTTGCTTCTGCCGATCCCTTCGAACCCGGCGTGCAGGTCCTCGACGAGCTCATAGGACAGCGCGTTGAGCTTCTCCGGCCGGTTGAGGGTGAGCACGGCGATGTCCGGGCGTGGGTAGTGCAGCTGCAGGTGCGACATGCGCACACGCTAATCCCTCGGGTTTCTCAGACGGTGCTGCGCCAGCCGGCGACACCGACGACGATCATCCGCAGCTGCTTGATGGCCACCCGCTTGATCTCGTCGAGCGCGGCCTGATCGTGGGCGTCCTCGATCGCCTCGGCGATGACGATCATGGAGTTGACGAACAGGCTTGCGAGAATGTTGAGATCCTCACCGCTCCAAGTGTTCAGCCCGGGGAAGCGAGCGAGGTCGATCGCCAGTTCGGACGTGATGAGCCGGATCTCGGTGCGGATGGCATAACGCAGGACGGTGACCCCGCTGGAGCGCTCGCGGCCGATGAAACGCCAATGCTCGCGACGTTCGTTGACGCCGTCGATGAGGATGTCGACGCTCGATTCGATGACGCGCTTGGGGTCCAGTTTGCCCGCGCGTGCGCCGCGCAGCATCTCGCGCAGACTGCGGAACGACTCGTCGATGAGCACCAGCCCGAGAGCCTCCATCGAATCGAAGTGCCGATAGAAGGCAGCGGGCACAATGCCGGCCTCGCGGGTGACCTCTCGCAGGCTGAGCGCCGAGAAACTGCGATCCTCGAGGAGTTTGAGCGCGGCCGCGACGATTGCCCGACGGGTGGCTTCCTTGCGTTCCTCGCGGGTCAGGGCGTCGCGAGAGCGTGACCGCGGTCTTCCGGAACTCCTCGATCGCGCGGCCCGCGGATGGATGTGTTCACTGGCCACAGTGTCAGCGTACAGATGTTTACTCAGCCGCCGCCCCGCCGCGCGTGTCGAAGGCGGAAACCGGCTCCACCACTGCCGACGACGATCGGACCGATGTCCCGATGGCCAAAGCCGCCTCCAGGAGACGGCGCCTACCCCATGCGGCCGCTTTCGAAACGCTATGACGTGAGTTGAGCGTACGAACGTTCACAAGTGTGAATGCCGCCACAAACAGGACGTTTACCCTTGACGATGCCAACGTTCGGCGCGCATCGTATACACATGTTCACTCAAACTTTGACACAGCGGGTGCTCAAGTCACCGCTGGTCGACCTGCTCACCGGGCCGCATGGTGTGGATCGGTACACCGAGCTCGTCACCCCGACCTGGACCCAGGCGGACCCTCGCGCGAAGGTGGTCGCGGTGCGCCGCGAGACGCCCCGCAGCGTCACCCTCACCCTCGAACCGAATCAGGCGTTCACCGGTCACCGGGCCGGCCAGCACATCAACCTCACGGTCGAGATCGACGGTCGTCGGCGCACCCGGCCCTACTCTCCGGCCAACGCCGAGGGTGCTCGACTCATCGAGCTGACCATCGGCAGGCACGACGGCGGCCTCGTCTCGCCGTACCTCAACGACCACGCACGCCCGGGCATGATCGTCGGGCTGGACTCCGTGGGCGGCGAGTTCGTGATGCCGACCGTGCGGCCGCGCCGGATCCTGTTCGTCTCCGGCGGCAGCGGTATCACGCCGGTCATGTCGATGCTGCGCACGCTGCGCGCCGAGGCCTTCGACGGCGAGATCGCCTTCGTCCACTACGCACGCTCCGCGGACGAGGCGACCTACCGGGCCGAACTCGACCGGATGACCGGTGTGCGTGTCCTGCACGGGTACACGCGCGACACTGCAGGCACCGATCTCGAAGGCCGTTTCGGAGCCGCGCACCTGGCCGAGGCCATGCCGGAGCCCGACGCGGTGTTCGCCTGCGGCCCGGTGGAACTGATCGAAGCTGTCCGCATGCACTGCCCCGACGCGCTCCACGAGAGCTTCGTCCCGCCGACGTTCGCGCCGTCCGCGCAGACCTCCGGCGGCCTGGTGGCCTTCACCGACAGCAGCGTCGCCGTTGCCGACGACGGCCGCCCGCTGCTGGACCAGGCCGAGGCGGCCGGTCTCACCCCCGAGAGCGGATGCCGAATGGGCATCTGCCACAGCTGCACTCGCCGCAAGACCCGCGGCGCTGTCAAGAACCTGATCAGCGGCACGGTGTCGAGCATCGAGGAGGAGGACGTGCAGATCTGCGTGTCCGTGCCTCTCGGCGACGTCGACATCGCCCTCTGACGAAAAAGGAGTCACGAAATGACCGTCACCACAACCACAATGACAACCACAACCGCGACCGCGCAACCGCGCACCATCGAGAAGACCGTCGCCGGACGGAAAGTGAGCCTCACCCCCGAGCAGGCCGAGGCCTTCGGTCGCGAACTCGACGCGCTCAAGGATCGCATCGTCGCCGACCTCGGTGAGCGCGACACCACCTACATCCGCCGCGTCATCAAGGCGCAGCGCGGACTGGAGATCGGCGGACGGGCCCTGCTCTTCGGTGGCATCTTCCCGCCGTTCTGGCTCGCCGGCACCTCGATGCTCGGACTCTCGAAGATCCTCGACAACATGGAGATCGGCCACAACGTCATGCACGGGCAGTACGACTGGACCGGTGATCCGGCCTTGTCGGGCAAGAAGTTCGAGTGGGACACCGCCTGCCCGGCCGACCAGTGGCGCCATTCTCACAACTACATGCACCACACCTACACCAACATCGTGGGAATGGACCGCGATGTGGGCTACGGCATCCTGCGGATGAGCAAGGACCAGAAGTGGACCCCGTACTTCCTCGGCAACCCCGTCTATGCGTTCCTGCTGATGGTGCTGTTCCAGTACGGCGTCGCCCTGCACGAACTGGAGACCGAACGCATCCGCGCCGGTGAGATCTCGATCGCCGACAAGCGCGAGATCCTCGAGGGTATCTGGCGCAAGACCAAGCGTCAGACGCTCAAGGACTACGTCGCCTTCCCGTTGCTGGCCGGCCCGTTCGCACCCTGGGTTCTCGCGGGCAACCTCACGGCCAACCTGATGCGCAACGTGTGGTCGTACATGATCATCTTCTGCGGCCACTTCCCCGACGACGTGCAGGAATTCACCGTCGAGGAGACCAAGGCCGAGACCCGCGGCCAGTGGTACTTCCGTCAGGTTCTCGGCTCGGCGAATCTGACCGGGATATTTCCCCGTCGCTTCGCGGGCCCCCAGTCGGCGAAGCTGTTTCACATCCTCAGCGGCAACCTGTCGTTCCAGATCGAGCACCACCTGTTCCCGGATATCCCGGCGCACCGCCATGCCGAGATCTCCGAGGAGGTCAAGGAGATCTGCGAGCGTTACGGCATCCCCTACAACAAGGGCTCGCTGCCGCGCCAGTTCGCGACGGTGGTGCGCAAGATCGTCCGGCTGGCACTTCCCGGCTGAGGGCCTAGGTCTGGCAGACGGGGCACCAGTAGGAGACGCGGTCACTTGGATTGGCACCCGGGCCGTCCGATTGAATCGGTGTCCCGCACCGGCGGCACGGTCGGCCACGACGGCCGTACACCCACAGGTCGCGGCCGCTACGGGTGTCACCCGTCGTGGTGCGATTGACACGAGAACGATTGAGCCACAGCATGTCACGGGCCCGCTGCACCATCCGCAGCGGGTCTTTGACGTTGCTCACCGGAGTCGTGGGCAGATACCCGGTGACGAAGCAGAGTTCATTGGCGTAGACGTTGCCGACGCCCGCCATCACCCGCTGGTCCAGCAGGGCCTCGGCCACCGGCCGATCGGGGTCGGCGGTCAGGTTGGCCCTGGCGGTGCGCGGCTCCCAATCGTCGCCGAGCAGATCCGGTCCGAGGTGCGCGACGGCCTCCATGTCGTGGTCGCGCTCGAGGATTTCGAGCACTCCCAGGTCGACGCCCGCCGCCCGGGAATCGCTGGTGGCCAGCAGTATCCGGATCTTGTACTCGGGCACGCGGCTGATCTGCCCGCCGATCAGCCAGGCGCCTTCCATCTTGAGGTGCGAGTGGATGCTGGCATCACCGACGCGGATGAACAGGTGTTTGCCCCGACTGAGTACTTCGTCGACCGCGCAACCGGTGAGGTCGACGGTCGCGAATTTCGGCACCCGGACATCACAGCGGGTCAGCACCTTGCCGACCAGAGCCTCGCGCAGTTTCGTGCCGGCGCGAAACACGGTGTCTCCTTCGGGCATGGTTCAGCCTATCCGCCTGCGTCAGCGCAGGCGCAGTCCGCGCGGCGTGCGGCTGAACCCCGCCCCGAGCAGCGCGTCGTGCACTCTGGCACGTTCACCCTCGGCGCCCGGTTCGAGCACCGGCACGCCGTTGACCTTTTCCACCAGGAACGCCCCGACGCGTCCGCTGCCCACCAACTCGGCCAGCGCACCCGCCGCGGCGGCGTGCGCGTCGGCGTCGCCGGTGAAGCTCAGCAGCGAGCGCCCCCCACGTTCGAGAAACCACGTGAGTTCGCCGTCGACCAGTGCCACCAGTGCGCCGGCCTTGCGGCCCGGACGATGCGTCTTGTCCTCGTCGCCGGCCTTCTTCGCGGGCCACGGCAACGCCGCACCATAAGGATTGGCCGGGTCCGCGGCCGCCATCACCACCGCGTGATACTCACGCTGATCGGGGTCGACGCTGTCGAGGTAGGTGCGCAACCGGTCCACGGTCGAGGTCGCGGCGAACTGCGCGCCGCCCAACGATTCGACGAAATAGCCACGCTGACAGCGCCCGGTGTCCTCGAACGCGGTCAGAACCTTGTAAAGCATGGCGAAGCCGCCGGGTATCCCTTCGGCGCCGACGGCTCCCTTGGTCAGCACGCCGTGCCGGCCCAGCAGCAGTTCGGCTTGGAAGTGCGCGCGCACCGTCGATTCCGGTTCCGGTGCCGGCAGCGCCGACCAGCGGCCCGCGACCGTCGGATCCGAACTCCGCGCCTGAGGGTTGGCGACACTGTAGCGGCTCAGCCGCGGGGCGCGCTGTTTCTGCCGGTGCGCGGGGGCGCCCCGCCGACCTGTCTGGCCGCGGGCGCCGGTCAGCAACGCCCGCACCGGCGCGAACGTGTCGCCGGTGACCCAACCCGCCCAGATCAGTTCCCACAGCGCGCGTTTGACTTCCTCTCCTGGTTTGTCGCCCAGCTGCCGGAAGAAGTACGCGCCCCCACCACCGAGCGTGTCGAGGATCGCGCGGTGGGTGTCGGTGAGCTCGATCTCGGCCGGTGCGCTGAGCGTCATCGGCGCCGAATCCGCCATGTGGAACGCGATCCAGCCGTCCGAATTGGTGGTGCCGCCGCCGATCTGCCCGGCACCCGACCACGTGACCTCGCCCGAGGCCAGCAGCTCGTCGAGCATCGCAGGCTGATAGTCGCGCACGCGCTGGCCGAGCACCAGCGGTTCCACCGCCGACGCGGGGATCGGCACCCCGGAAAGCTGGTCGATCACCGACGCCAGCCCGTCTGTACCGGCGTTGTGGGTGGAGCCGACCTGCTGCCAGGCGGGCAGGAACCGTCCGTAGGCCGCCGTGCTGACCGGCTCGATCTGCGCGCGCAACGCGGCCAGCGACCGGCGCCGCAAGATCTTCAGCACATCGGCGTCGCACCACTGTGCGCCGGCGCCATGGTCGGTGACGTCGATGTCGGTGAACTCACCCCGAATGAGGTTGCCGTCGATCGCCATCCGGCCCAGCACGTCGGCGGTGACCCGCAGACCGAGCCCGAACCGGGCCGCCGCGTCACCGGTGGAGAACGGGCCACGGGTGCGGGCGTAGCGGCCGAGCAGCTCGCCCAGTGGATCGTCGACCGACTCGGTGAACGCCGTCGGCACGCCGACGGGCACTGCGACCCCGACACCGTCCCGCAGCAGCCCGACGTCCTCGACCGCGACCCACCACGTGCGGTCGGCGAAGGACACCGTCAACGCTCGTTTCGCGGCGCGCAACCCGTGGAGCCAGCCGCCCACGTCGGACGTGGTGCAGCGCCGGCCGATCTCGTCCTCGGTGAGCGGGCCCAGCAGTCGCAACAGATCGGCGATGCCCTCGGCGTCGCGGGCCTGCCGGTCGTCGCTGAGATGTTGCAGCTGCCGGGTGGTGCTCGCGATCACTTCCGGGTCGAGCAGCTCGCGCAACTCCACGCGTCCCAACAACTCCGCGAGCAGCCCGGTGTCCAACGACAATGCCGCCGCCCGCCGCTCGGCGAGCGGGCTGTCGCCCTCGTACATGAACGCCCCGACATAGCCGAACAGCAGCGAGGCGGCGAACGGCGACGGCATGGTGGTCTCGACCTCGACGATGCGCAGCCGTCGTTGCGCCACGCGGTGCATCAGTTCGGTCAGGGCGGGCACGTCGTAGACGTCCTGCAGGCATTCCCGCACGGCCTCGAGCACGATCGGGAAGTCGGGATACTTGCGCGCGACGTCGAGCAGCTGTGCGGCGCGCTGGCGCTGGTGCCACAGCGGTGAGCGCTTGCCGGGATGACGTCGCGGCAGCAACAGCGCACGGGCGGCGCACTCCCGAAACCGCGACGCGAACAGCGCCGAACCGCCGACCTCGGCGGTGACGATCGGCTCGATCTCATCGGCGTCGAACACGAACAGATCCGCGCCGGGGGGCGGCGTTCCTGAATCAGGCAGGGTGTCGGGCAGCCGCACGATGATGCCGTCGTCGGAGGCGGTCGGCTTCTCCTCGATGCCGTAGCGCTCGCGCAGTCGGCGCGATATCGCCAGCGCCAGCGGGCCGTGCACACGCAACCCGTACGGGGAGTGCAGGATGACGCGCCAGTCGCCGAGCTCGTCGCGGAACCGCTCGACGACGAACGTGGCATCTGAGGGCAGCACGCCGGTGGCCTGGCGTTGGTCGTCGATCAGCCGCCACAGGTTGTCCGTCGCGAACTCGTCGAAACCCATTGCGCCGCAGCGCGCGACGAAGTCGTCTTTGCCGAGCCGGGCCAACTCGCCGGTGAAGGCGCCGACAGCAGCACCCAACTCGGCGGGACGCCCGACGCCGTCACCTCGCCAGAACGGCAGCCGTGCGGGCTGGCCGGGCGCGGGAACCACCAGCACCCGGTCATGGGTGATCTCGGTGATCCGCCAGCTGGTCGCGCCGAGCGAGATGACGTCACCCGGGCGCGACTCGTAGACCATCTCCTCGTCGAGTTCGCCGACCCGCGAGGGCTTCTCGGATTCGGTGGCCAGGTACACGGTGAACAGACCGCGGTCGGGTATGGCCCCTCCGCTGGTCACCGCGAGCCGCTGCGCGCCGGGGCGGGCGGTCAGCGTCCCCGCGTCGCGGTCGTACACCAGCCGCGGTCGCAGTTCGGCGAACTCCGTCGACGGATACTTGCCGGACAACAGGTCCAGTGTCGCCTCGAACGCGCTTCGGGGCAGCGTGGCGAACGGTGCACTGCGTCGCACCGCGTCGAACCAGCGGTCGGCGTCCAACGGCTCCAACGCACATGCCGCCACCGTGTGCTGGGCCAGCACGTCGAGCGGGTTGGTCGGCACCCGCATGCTCTCGATCTCGCCGGCGAGCATCCGGGTGACCGTCACCGCACACCCGATCAGATCGGTGCGGTGCTTGGGGAACAACACGCCCTGGGAGATCTCGCCGACCTGATGACCGGCCCGGCCGATGCGCTGCAGACCGCTGGCCACCGACGGCGGCGCCTCGACCTGGACCACGAGATCGACAGCGCCCATGTCGATCCCGAGTTCGAGGCTCGAGGTCGCGACGACGGCCTTGAGCCTGCCGCTCTTGAGGTCGTCCTCGACCAGCGCACGCTGTTCCTTGCTGACCGATCCGTGGTGGGCGCGAGCAAGGAGCGTCGGTGCCCCGGACGCCTGCCCGCTGCCCATGATGTAGGCCGGTGCCCCGCCGGCGACCCCGGCGTTGGGCCCGGTCTCCAGTTCGACGTCGGACCGCTCGGCGTGGATCTCGTTGAGCCGGGACGTGAGCCGCTCGGCGAGGCGTCGCGAATTGGCGAACACGATCGACGAGTTGTGCGCCTCGATCAGATCGACGATGCGTTCCTCGACGTCAGGCCAGATGGTGTTGTTCTCCAGGTTCGCCATGTCGGGCACCGGTACCTGCACCGACAGGTCGAACGTCTTGGCCGCCGGTGGCGCGACGACGGTGGTGCGGGCCTGTCCCGACAGAAACCGGGCGACCTCCTCGGGCGGCCGCACCGTCGCCGACAACCCGATCCGCTGTGCGGGCTTGTCGAGCAGCTGGTCGAGCCGTTCGAGCGACAACGCCAGATGCGCTCCACGCTTGGTGGCGGCGACGGCGTGCACTTCGTCCACGATGACGGTCTGCACCTCCGCGAGCGTGTCGCGGGCCGCCGACGTCAGCATCAGGAACAGCGACTCCGGTGTGGTGATCAGGATGTCCGGCGGGTTGGTGATCAGCTCTCGGCGCTGCGCGGGCGAGGTGTCGCCGGATCGCACCCCGACACTGATCGACGGAGCGGGCACGCCAGTGCGATCGGCCACCCGGGCGATGCCGGTCAGCGGGGTGCGCAGGTTGCGTTCGACATCGACGGCCAGTGCCTTCAACGGCGAGACGTACAGCACCCGGGTGCCCGACCGCGGGGGCCGCGGTTCGCTCGCGGCCAGCCGGTCGATCGCCCACAAGAACGCCGCCAGCGTCTTACCGGACCCGGTCGGCGCGATGACCAGGGTGTTGTCACCGTCGGCGATCGCCGCCCAGGCCTGTGCCTGGGCGGGCGTCGGCTCGGCGAACGTCCCGGTGAACCACTCCTGGGTCAGTTCGCTGAAGCGGGTGAGGGCGGTGCTGCTCATCGCCACCCATACTGCTCCACGGCACCGACAAGCCGGGCCCGCGAGCCAGTCCTCGAGTTGGTGTCAGCGACGTTCGGGCGCCACCGCTTCGCGCAGAGCGGGCGGAATGCCCGGCACGCGGCCGATCGCGTCCAGCAGCGCGTGCGCGCATGCATCGGCCATCTGGCCGGCGTCCAGGGACGGGTCGATCAGCCGGCGTCGGCACACCTCGAAGGTGAACGCGAGCCAGCCGTAGACGATGATCCGCACGTCACGCTCGACCTTGGAGTCCAGGTCGGCACCGAGGGCACTGCGCATGCGGGCCAGGATGCGGTCGGCCTGCCGGTCGTTGTCGATGTCTTCGATGCCACGCAGGACGGGATCCGAGCGCCCCATCCCGACATAGGCAGCCCATGCTCCGTGCGGGTGTTGCTCGTCGTAACGCAGATAGGCCAGCACGCCGACGCGCACCTGGTCGAACAGGCTCTGGCCGGGTTCGGGCGGCGTGTTGGTGGCCTCGAACAGGCGTTCGCCCTCGGCGCGCACGACGGCGGCGAAGAATGCGCGCTTGTCGGGGAAATAGTGATACATCAGCGCGCGGGAGACGCCTGCGCGTTCGGCGATCTCGTCGATGCGCACCTCGTCGTAGGGCCGCTCGCCGAACACTTCGGCGCCCAACGCCAGCAGTTCGTTGCGCCGGTCGCCGGGGGACAGGCGACGTCGAGCCTCAGCCATACCGCCATCGTAAGTAGCACATGTCCAATAGCGCCGCGGCGCACCGCCACGACGTTGGTTCAGTGACCACAGAGGGGGTAGTCAACGTGCCGACCGCCCCACAGGAAGGACCTGAATCGATGAGCTTCCCAGAACAGCAGCAGTCACCGCCCGGCGTGCAGGCCGAGATGCAGCCGAGGCCCGACTGCGGCGAAACCAGCTACCAGGGACACGGGCGGCTGGAGGGCAAGCGCGCGATCGTCACCGGCGGGGACAGCGGCATCGGTCGCGCCGTCGCGATCGCGTTCGCCCGCGAGGGCGCCGACGTGCTGATCGCGTATCTCAACGAGGACGAGGACGCTCGCGACGTCGAGCGCTACGTCACGGAAGCCGGCCGCAAGTGCGTGCTGATGCCGGGTGACCTCTCCGACCCCAAGCACTGCAAGGCGGTGGTCGACAGGGCGGTCGAGGAGTTCGGCGGCATCGACATCCTGGTCAGCAACGCCGCATACCAGATGTCGCACGACACCCTCGACGAGATCTCCGACGAGGAGTTCGACTACACGTTCCGGCTGAACATCGGCGCCTACTTCTACCTCGTCAAGGCCGCGTTGCCGCACATGGAATCCGGTGGTGCGATCATCGGGAGTTCCTCGGTCAACTCCGACATGCCGAATCCGAAACTGGCGCCGTACGCGGCGACGAAGGCGGCCATCGCGAACTTCTCCGCCAGCCTCGCCGAGATGCTCGGGGACAAGGGCATCCGCGTCAACAGCGTTGCACCCGGCCCGATCTGGACCCCGCTGATCCCGTCGACGATGCCCGCCGAGAAGGTCAAGCAGTTCGGTGAGAACACCCCGCTGGGGCGGGCCGGTCAGCCAGTGGAGTTGGCGCCGGTGTACGTGATGCTCGCCTCCGACGAGGCCAGCTATGTGACCGGGGCGCGGGTGGCGGTGACGGGCGGCAGGCCGATCCTCTGACGTCAGCGGTCACCCGAAGTGCACGCCTTGGGCCAACGGGAGTTCCGAGGAGTAGTTGATCGTGTTGGTGGCCCTGCGCATATAGGCCTTCCAGGCGTCCGACCCCGACTCGCGGCCGCCGCCGGTCTGCTTCTCGCCGCCGAACGCTCCGCCGATCTCGGCGCCCGACGTTCCGATGTTGACATTGGCGATACCGCAGTCCGAACCGTCGGCGGCCAGGAACCGTTCCGCCTCGCGCACGTCGAGGGTGAAGATCGATGATGAAAGCCCCTGCGGTACGGCGTTGTTGAGTGCAATCGCCTCGTCGAGACCGGTATAGGTCATGACGTAGAGGATCGGGGCGAAGGTCTCCTCGTGCACCACCTCGGTCTGTGCGGGCATCCGCACCACCGCCGGCGCGACGTAATAGGCGCTGTCCCCGTCGTCTCCGCGGACGTCGTGGCGCTCGCCGCCGATCACCTCACCGCCGTCGGCGGCGGCACGTTCGAGCGCCCGCACCATGTCGCGATAGGCGGTCTCATGAATCAGAGGCCCGACCAGGGTGCCGTCGGCGGCCGGATCCCCGAGCGGCAGTTGCCGATAGGCGGCGGCGATCCGGTCGACGAGTTCGTCGGCCACCGAAGTGTGCACGATCAGCCGGCGCAGCGACGTGCAGCGCTGGCCGGCCGTGCCCGCTGCGGAGAACACGATCGCCCGCACCGCGAGATCCAGGTCGGCCGACGGGGCGACGATCGCGGCGTTGTTGCCGCCCAGTTCGAGCAGCACCTTTCCGAATCGTTGCGCCACCCGCGGTCCGACCTGCCTGCCCATCCGCACCGAACCCGTCGCCGACAGCAGGCTGACCCGCGGATCGTCGACCAGTTGCTCGCCGACCTCGCGAGCGCCCTGGATCAGCCGGCTCACCTGCTCGGGGGCGCCGACGTCGCGGGCGGCCCGTTCGACGAGGGCCTGACATGCCAGCGCGGTCAACGGCGTCAACTCAGAGGGCTTCCACACGACGGTGTCCCCACACACCAGAGCGATGGCGGCGTTCCAGGCCCACACCGCGACGGGAAAGTTGAACGCGGTGATCACCCCGACCACACCCAGCGGGTGCCAGGTCTCCATCAGCCGGTGCCCGGGCCGCTCGGAGGCGATCGTCCTGCCGTACAGCTGGCGTGACAGGCCGACGGCGAACTCGCAGATGTCGATCATCTCCTGCACCTCGCCGAGCGCCTCGGAGGTGATCTTGCCCGCCTCGATGGTCACCAGCGTCGCGATGTCGGCCTTGTGCCCGACGAGCAGTTCGCCGAGCCGGGCCACCAGCGCGCCGCGCACCGGCGCCGGTGTGGTGCGCCATGTCGAGAAGGCATCCGCCGCTTCGGCTATCGCCGCGTCGGCCTGTCGTGCCGTCGTCTCGGCGACGGTGAACAGCACGTCGCCGGTGATCGGCGTACCGGCGGGCAGGCCGTCAGCGCTCGGATCGCCGAGGTCGCCACGCCAACCGGCGGCGCGCAGTGCCTCCTGCGCCCGGGTCCGGAGCGTGTCGGCGGTGGGCAGTTGTGAAGTCGTCACGGTGGTCATGATGCCGCTTTCTCATAGAGTGCGTAGGGGTCGTGGATGTGGCGGCCGATCCGGTCGGCCAGCCAGTCTTGGCTGTAGTGCGTGAGGTCGGCGCCGGAACGCGCGTCGGCGTCGACGTCGATGTTGGACCGGAAGATGCCCGCGGCCGAGGCCGGTAGGAAATCCTCGTAGACAACGGGTTCGGCGGGATCACCGCCGCGGTAATACGCCAGGCCCGACGCCGCCAGGGCGGTATCGGTGGTGGGGAAGTAGTTCGACCACACCCCGGCGGGATCGGTTGCGGCCATCGCCTGGTCGTACCGCGCGCGACCCTGCGGAGTCAGCGCGACGCCGCGTGCTTCGACCTCACCGAAGCGCACCCGCAGTGTGCCCTCCACCACGGTGCCGTCACCGCCGCGGAATCGGCGCGGTTCGGCCAGCGCACGAAACGACGTCTGTCGCAGCAGCACTGCGGGCCCGTCGCAGCGTGGCGGACCTTGGATCGCGTCGATCATCGCGATGCCGCGCGCGGTCATCCGCCGGTACAACTCGTCGATGTCGAGCACCCGCGGGGTGAGGTGGTTGAGATGGGTGGTGCTCACCCCGGCGATGTCGGCCGCGACGGGCGAAACCCGGTTCAGCTCGTCGTACCAGGCCCGGTCGATCGGCTCGCCGGAGAGCGCGAACGCCGACACTGCGGCGATGACGAAGCGTTGCGCGCGTTCCCGATCGGCGCCGCCGTCGGCAGCGATGCGGCGAGCCTCGGTGATCAGGGCCGGGTCGAACAGCGCCCGTCGCGACACGAAATGCTCGACCCTGGCCCGCAGGCCCGCGGGAAAGAACCGCTCGTCGGCACTGGCCAGCACCGACGTGAAGACCCGAAACGGGTTGCGCGCCAACTCTTGCGGATCGATCGGGCGGAACGCGGTGGAGACGACAGGCACCGGCGGCGTGGCGTCGCGCAGATCGTAGAAGCCGACGGGGTACATACCGAACGCGGCGAACAGGTCGGCGACGTCGGCGAGTTCACGTGTGCTGCCGACCCGGATCGCGCCGTGCCGCTCGGCGGTGACCCGCTGCAGTGAGCCCAACCGCTCGGCGCAGGCAGTGGCGGCGACATGGTCGCGATTGACCTCGGTGCTGACGTCGACGAGTGCGCCGTAAGCCGGTACCTCGAGCGCATACATCCGCGACAGCGCCGCGGCGAAATGTGCGCGCAGCTGCCAGGTCGGCCAGTGGTCCGGGCATCGAGTCATCACGAGTCACCCACTCGGATACAGTGCGGCCATGGGTGATGCCGAGGACCACCCCGCCGCCGCGAAGCTCGACGAGATCGACCGCATCCTGGCCCGCGAACTCGTCACCGACGGTCGTGCCACGCTGGCCCACCTGGCGGCGACGGCCGGACTGTCGGTATCCGCGGTGCAGTCGCGGGTCCGGCGCCTGGAGTCCCGGGGGGTCATCACCGGGTACCAGGCGCGGCTGGCTCCCGAGGCGGTGGGCCACCACCTGTCGGCGTTCGTCGCCATCACCCCTCTCGATCCGTCTCAACCCGATGATGCGCCTGCGCGCCTCGCGCACATAGCGGCCATCGAGTCATGTCACTCCGTCGCGGGCGAGGAGAGCTACGTGCTGCTGGTGCGCGTCGAGTCGGCACGGGCGCTCGAGGACCTGCTCCAGCAGATCCGGACCGCGGCGAACGTGCGCACGCGCAGCACGGTCATCTTACAGACCTTTTACGAAGGAAGGCAGTCTATAGCGCAATAGTTCCTGTCATTGAGACAGTAGACAGGAAAAATATGGGTAATATGGCGGCATGACCGATGTCTTGTCGCGCCCCGAGCCGGGTCGAGTGGGGACCCGGATCCGTCCCGACGATGTACACGCCGTGCTGGCGCGCAGCATCCTTGCCGACGGCATGGATCTGGTGCTCGACACCGAGCGGTCGTCGGGCTCATGGCTCGTGGATGCCCGCAACGGTGCGCGCTACCTCGACATGTTCACCTTCTTCGCGTCCTCGGCGCTTGGCATGAACCACCCCGCGCTGACCGGCGACGAGGCCTTCCTGTCCGAGCTTGCCAAGGCCGCGGTCAACAAGCCCAGCAATTCCGACGTCTACACCGTCGCGATGGCGCGGTTCGTCGACACCTTCGTCCGCGTGCTCGGCGATCCCGATCTGCCCCACCTGTTCTTCATCGACGGCGGCGCCCTGGCCGTGGAGAACGCATTGAAGGTCGCGTTCGACTGGAAGAGCAGATGGAACGAGGCGCACGGGATCGACCCGCGCCTCGGCACCAGCGTGCTGCATCTGCGCGGCGCGTTCCACGGACGCAGCGGGTACACGATGTCGCTTACCAACACCGACCCCGCCAAGGTGGCTCGCTTCCCCAAGTTCGACTGGCCCCGCATCGAGGCGCCGTATCTGCGTCCGGGCGCCGACGTATACGCGCGCGAAGCCGAGTCCTTGCGGCAGGCCCGCGCCGCCTTCGAGGCGGCCCCGCACGACATCGCATGCTTCATCGCCGAGCCGATCCAGGGGGAGGGCGGTGACCGCCACTTCAGGCCGCAGTTCCTGGCGGCCATGCGGCAGATGTGCGACGAGTTCGACGCGCTGATGATTCTCGACGAGGTTCAGACCGGTTGCGGTATGACCGGAACACCCTGGGCTTACCAGCAATTGGGCGTCACACCCGACGTGGTCGCGTTCGGCAAGAAGACGCAGGTGTGCGGCATCATGGCCGGGCGCCGAATCGACGACGTGGCGGGCAACGTCTTCGCTGTCAGCTCGCGGGTGAACTCCACTTGGGGCGGCAACCTCGCCGACATGGTCCGGGCCCGACGCGTTCTGGAGGTGATCGAAGCCGACGGATTGATGAAGCGCGCCGCGACCGCCGGCCGTCACCTGCTGGACCGGCTCCACAATCTCGCCAAGGAAATGCCGGAGGTGGTTCTCGACGTGCGGGGCCGCGGCCTGATGTGTGCGTTCAGCCTTCCATCCGCGGCGCAGCGCGACGAACTGCTCCGCGGCCTCTGGCGGCGGCGGGTCATCATGCTCCCCAGCGGTGCGGACAGCGTGCGGTTCCGGCCTGCGCTCACGGTGTCTCGCGAGGAGATCGATGCGGCGGTCGACGCCGTGCGAGATGCGCTCAGCTGACCTCCGCCGACGGTTCGAGCAACCGCCGGATCGTCGACCGAAGGCGGGTTAGCTCGGCACCGCCGACCAATTCGCATCCGTGCAACCCGGCCAGTTTGCGCGCGGCAGTGGTGAAGTCGTGGTCGGTGACGACCATCGTCTTGGTGCACCCCTGCATGGGCGCGCCCGCCACCACCTCCTGCACCGCGCCCGCCCCGACCGGGCGCGCCTGGCGCTTGCATTGGATGGCCAGCCGGTTCGGCCGCCTTCCGACGATGATGTCGACGCCCCAGTCGCCGGTGGTCGGGGTCATGATGACGGGCACCCCGCACGACCGCGCGATCCGTGCAACGTGATCTTCGAATTCCTCGCCGGACATCGCGGCGGTGGCGTCCTCGCGGGCGCCCGGGGTCGCCAAACCGGCAGCGGCTCCCGCGACGAACCGCGGCACTCCCAACAGGGCCGCCGGCACCGCCAGCCCGATCGTCACGCTCCACGGCGCGGCGGCCCCGAGTAGCCAGGACGCAACCGCCACCGTGGCGGCGAGCACCACATACCACCTCAAAGCCACGGGACGAATGGTAGAGCCGTACACCGACTTCTCCCGCTGGTCGTCGCGCTAATCTTTTCTCCGTGACCGACGAGCTCGCCGACTTCGAGGGGCAAACGCCCGTCGAGCAGGCGCTCGCGGGCGGCGATCCGCACCGAGTCGGCTGGTTCCGGTTCTACTTCGCCGACGAACGGTGGGAGTGGTCGCCTCAGGTCGAGCGAATCCACGGATACGAGCCCGGGACGGTCGAGCCGACGACCGACCTGGTGCTGTCGCACAAGCACCCCGACGACTACGGACACGTGGCCGCGACACTGGACGAGATCAGGCGCACCTCGGGCGCATTCTCCACCACGCACCGGATCATCGACACCCGGGGCAACGTGCACCACGTCGTCGTGGTGGGCGACCAACTCTACGACGACAGCGATGAGGTCGTCGGCACGCACGGCTTCTACGTCGACGTCACGCCCTCGACGCTCGAGCAGCAGAACAAGACGCTCAACGCCGCCGTCGCCGAGATCGCAGAGGCCCGAGGTGTCATCGAACAGACCAAGGGCATGCTCATGTTGATCTACCGCATATCGGCCGAGTCGGCGTTCGAACTGTTGCGATGGCGCTCCCAGGAGACCAACACCAAGCTGCGGGCGCTCGCCGAGCAGGTCGCCAAGGACTTCCTCGAACTCGACTACGAGGAAGACCTTCCCGCCCGCTCGACCTTCGACAGGATGCTGCTCACTGCGCACCTGCGCATCGACCGCTGAGGTTTATCGGCCAATTCGCCGGGGAATTCTGTGGCTCGTCACGTCAGCGGTGTTCATGGCCGGATTCGGGAGAGAGCTCTTCGTGTACGACACTCCTAACGACCTGCGACATCTCGATGCGGGACTCGGTGACGCCGTCCGGTTCGCCCTCGGTGTCGCTGTGGCGGGTGCCGGCGTTCTGCTGGCCGCCGTCGTGTGGGTGAGCACCTGTCAGGGGGCGACCGCCGACACGATCGCGTGCGGCCCGCCGCAGCGCACGCTGTTGGCCCTGGCCGCACCGGCTGTGCTGCTCGCAGGCAGTCTGCGCGCCTTCATCCGGACCCATCAGAGTGCTCGCAAGGGACGCCCGTCAGCGGCGTGGCAGGGCGCATTCTGGTTCCTGCTGGCCCTCATGCTGCTGGTTCTCGGCACCAGCATGCCCGCGTTGACCGGCATCGCGGTGATCGGCGCATGAGCGCCCCGACGGACACCGGCCGTCCATTGACTGCGGTGGCCCTGGTGTGCAGCCTCAAACCCAGTCCGGCCGAGTCGAGCAGTGCGCTGATGGCCGAGCACATCTGCGAGCGCCTACGTGGCGCGGGAGTGAAGACCGAGTCGGTGCGCTGCGTCGATTACGCAATCTCCCCGGGTGTCGAGGCGGACATGGGCGACGGCGACCAGTGGCCTCAGATCAGGGACAAGCTCCTGGCCGCCGACGTCCTGGTGCTCTCCACCCCCATCTGGCTCGGCCATCCGAGCAGCGTTACCCAGCGAGTGCTCGAGCGCCTCGACGCCGAACTGTCCAACACCGACGACGCCGGCAGGCCGATCATGGTGGGCAAGGTGGCCGTGGTCGGTGTCGTCGGTAACGAGGACGGTGCGCACAAGGTGATCTCCGACTGCTTCCAGGGGCTCAACGACATCGGCTACACCATCCCGGCCCAGGGCGGCACGTACTGGACGGGCGAGGCGATGCAGAGCACCGACTTCAAGGACCTCGATGAGGTGCCGGAGGCGGTCGCCTCGACGAATGCGGCACTGGCCCGCAACGCCGTTCACCTGGCGAGAGTCCTGCGCGAGAAGCAGTATCCGCGCTACGAGTGATGGTCACGCCTTCGTCAGTTTTGCCCTGGTAGCCCCGGGTTATGCACAGGGTGGGCGCTGTTTGATTCGCCCGTCACCATCGGCTGAGGTATGCCGAGATTGGAGTACCGATGAAGAGCCCGAAAGACCCCGTCGACCACGCCAGGACCACCCGGCCGCACGCCGGCGAGACCATGAAGGACAGTAGGAACATGCCGGCGGTCATCCTGCTCGGCGTCTCCGGCGTCTCGTTCGTCGGCGGCCTGGCCGCTTACGGCACCGATAACTACGATGTCGGCGCCATCCTGATGGTGATCTCGACGGTGTTGCTGGTGATCTCGCTGGCTTGGTTCCTGATCGCACACCTGCGGGTGCGCAAGATCGAGGACCGTTGGCATGAGGACCACCCCGACGCCGAACGGCAACGACCCACCAGTTGACCGCGTAGAGCACATTGACGGCGCCGGATGGACCAGAAAGACCAGAAGAGGCCCAGCCGATCGGCTGGGCCTCTTCTTTGAAAGGGTTCTACTGTTCGTTCTCCTGGCGCTTCTCGGCCGTCTTCGCACCGGCGCGAGCCGACTCGGCCTCGGCCTCCTTGCGTGCGGCGTCCTGCTGCGCGTCGGCCTTGTCCTGCTGGGCCTTGCCCTCGCGGACCACGTCGTCGCGTCCGGTGACGGTGCCGACCGCTTCTTTCGCCTTGCCCTTGACGTCCTCGACGGCACCCTTGATGCCTTCTTCCGGGCCACTGTTCTTCTCGGTCATGCTTACCTTCCCGCTTGTGCGTGGACTGGTCTAGCCCGGGGAATCTCCCCGCGCAACCGTCGGGTTCCCGGACCAGGAGCGGGTTAAACACCGCCTCGACGGATGGGCCGCGCCGCAACCAGCCGATCCCGACGGTTCGGCGACCGTCATGCCAAAATCATTCGGCTGCAACCGTGTTCGCTTGGGCTACTCCTCGGTGGGGTCCTCGTCGGGATCCAGCTCAACCGTCTCGAGTTGCTCCTGCCAGTCCGCGGCCGTCGCCTCCAACGGCGGGCCTGCCTCCGGCTCGACGGCGACTTCCTCGTCGGGAGTCGACTCGCTGGCCGGGCGCTGCTGTTCGACGGCGTCAGCCACCGGGACGTCATCGGGGAGTTCGGCACTTCCTGACATCCGGACGGAGTAGCCCGCCTCGTAGGCGCCGAAACCCGCGCTCCTCGCGGCCCTGTCCACGCGACGAATTGTGATCTGGACAGAATGGAAGAGTCACCGCGAGAACCGTTTTGCCGGAGAAGTGCCGGGTAAGCGGCGCACCATGTCGGTCTGGACACCTGAGCGCCGGGTGCTGCTCTGGCACGTGCACGGCTCCTGGACGGAGTCGTTCGTCGCCGGTCGGCACCGCTGTGTGATTCCGGTGAACGCGGAACGTGACGCCGACGGCCGGGACTGTGAGGTAGGAATTGGTCTGCAGCGCAGGAGATTTCCTGGGAACGACTGCGGGACACGGATGTCGACATCGTCATCCTCCAGCGTCCAGAGGAGGTGGAGCTGGCGACGCGTTGGCTGGATCGCCGCCCGGGAATCGACGTTCCCGCAGTGTATGTCGAGCACAACGCGCCACGACCGTTCGCCGTCGACAGCGTGCACCCGCTAGCGGAGCGCGACGACATCCCGGTGGTCCATGTAACCGACTTCAACCGGATGATGTGGGACAACGGCAAGGCGACAACGCATGTGGTCAATCACGGAATCCCCGATCCCGGTTTGCACTACAGCGGTGAGTTCGCCGCAGCGGCGACGATGATCAATGAGCCGTGCCGACGCTGGCGCACGGTGGGCACCGATTTGCTGGACGCTTTGGCGGCGCACGTGCCGATCGACGTCTGGGGCATCGGGACCGAGGCCATCGACCGCTGCGTACAGAACCCGCGGGTGTACGGCAGGGGCGACGTGCCCACCGCCCGGCTGCTGCCCGAGGTGGCGCGGCGGCGATCGAGAGTGAGGATCGCAGCGAAGCGAGGACCGGAACGAACGGGAGGCAAGACATGAACCTGGGCAATATTCTGATCACCGGCGGGGCCTCAGGACTCGGCGCCGCCACGGTGCAAGCCGTTGCGCGGCACGGCGGTACACCGTTGGTCATCGACCGCAACGATCCGCCGTCCGACGTCGCCTTCGCACGTGCCGACCTCGCCGACACCGACGCCGTCGACGTGGCGGTGCGCAGCCTGGCCGAACAGATGGGCGGGCAGCTCCACGGCGTGTTCACCGCGGGCGGAACCGACGTCTGCGGAAAGCTCGACGACGTGGCCGTCAAGGACTGGGAGCGTGTCATCCACGTCAACCTGCTCGGCACGGCGGCGGTGATCCGCTCTGCGCTGCCGTATCTGAAGCAGACGCACGGCCGGATCGTGACCTGCGCGTCGACACTGGGCATCAAGGCGGTCAGCGACGCGACGGCCTACTGCGCGTCGAAATTCGGTGTGGTGGGGTTCTCCCGCGCGCTTGCCGCCGAGCTGGCCGGCGAGGTCGGTGTGACCACCCTGATTCCCGGCGGCATGCACACCGCGTTCTTCGACAGCCGCGACGAGCAGTACAAACCGCCGCCCGACGCCAAGCTCAACCAGCCCGAGCACGTGGCCGAGTCGGTGGTCTTCGCGTTGGCCCAACCGGCCGGATGTGAGGTGCGTGAACTGGTGGTCTGCGCCTCGACGGAGTCCTCGTGGCCGTAGACCTGGCCGGCGACGAGGTGCTGGTCCTGCGCGCGCTGGGTCTCGGCGACCTGCTCACCGGGATTCCGGCGCTGCGCGGGATCCGACGGGCATACCCGGACGCGCGCATCGTCCTGGCGGCCCCCGAGCGGTATGCCGAGCTGGCGATGCTGTCGGGCGCCGTCGACGAGGTCCATACCACACCGGGACTCGGTGTGCTGCGGCCGCGCCGGAAACCTCCCGCGCTGGCGGTGAACCTGCACGGCAGCGGGCCCGAGAGCATCGCCGACCTGCTCGCGTTGCGGCCCGATGCGCTGATCAGCCACCGCCATCAGGCGTTCCCCGATGTCGACGGCCCGCCCTGGCGCGCCGAGCAGCATGAGGTCGACCGGTGGTGCACCTTGCTGGAATCCGCCGGAATCCCCTGCGAGCCGGCTGATCTCGCCATCCCGCGGCCGCCGAGCCACCCGGACCGGTCCTCCGTTGTCGTCATCCATCCCGGCGCGGCGTTCGCCGCCAGGCGCTGGCCACCCGAGCGGTTCGCCGCCGTGGGCGCCGCACTGCACGACCGCGGCTATGACGTCGTCATCACCGGCGACGGCAGCGAGGTCGAACTCGCGCGGTCGGTGGCCGACGGCGCCGGACTCCCGCAATCGTGCGTGCTCGCCGGAACACTCGGCCTGCTCGATCTGGTTGCGCTGGTCATCGATTGCCGCCTGCTGATCTGTGGCGACACCGGTGTGGGCCATATCGCCACCGCGACCGGAACGCCGTCGGTTCTGCTGTTCGGCCCGACCCCGCCCAACCGGTGGGGTCCGCGTGGCACCGGACCGCACATCGCGGTGTGGGCCGGCGACAGGGGTGATCCGCACGGCGACCAACCGCATCGCGGGTTGCTGCTCATCACGGTGTCGCGGGTGCTGGCCGCCACCGAAACCCTCCTGAAGGACTGCGCATGAGCGAGATCCGCGTCGGCGTCATCGGAGCAGGCTACGTCGGCCTGACGACCGCCGTGTGCATGGCCGAACTCGGCCACCACACGGTGTGCGTCGATGTCGATGCCGGCCGCGTCGAGCAACTTCGCCGCGGAGTCGCACTGATCGACGAGCCGGGCTTGCCCGAACTGCTCCGGCAGGCGCGAAAGGACCACACACTCGAATTCACCGGTGCTCTCGGCGATCTGGCTGACCGCGATGCGGTGTTCGTCTGCGTCCCCACACCGAGCCGGGCCGACGGCTCGGCCGACGTGTCGGCCGTCGACGCCGTCGTGGACGAACTCGCCACGGTGCTGCGCCCCGGCTCGGTGGTGGTGCTCAAGTCGACGGTGCCGGTCGGCACCACCAGGCGGGTGGCGCAGCGGCTGCAACCGGCCCGGCTGCGTGCGGTGTCGAACCCGGAGTTCCTACGGGAGAGCCACGCGGTCTACGACTTCCGCAACCCGGACCGCGTCGTGATCGGCTCCGACGACGGCGACGCGGCCGACCTCGTCGACCGCCTCTACGGCGGTCTCGCGCAGACCCTGCGGATGACCCCGGAGAGTGCGGAGTTGGCGAAGTACGCCAGTAACGCCTTTCTGGCGGTCAAGATCTCGTATGCCAACTCGCTGGCCCAGCTGTGCTCGCGGGTGGGCGCCGACGTCGTGGACGTCACCCGTTGCATGGGCGCCGACGTGCGCATCGGGCCCCACTTCCTGGCGCCGGGCCCGGGATGGGGCGGCTCCTGCCTGCCCAAGGACACCGCGGCAATCCTGCATACGAGCAGGCTGGCCGGCGTGGCATTGCCGGAGGTGGAGTCCGCCCGCGCCACCAACGACGCACAGCCCGAACGCATCCTGTCCGCGCTGCGCCGCGCCGTCGGCATCCCCTTGGCGCGGGCGCGCATCACGGCGCTGGGATTGACTTTCAAGGCGGGGACCAGCGACATGCGGGATTCGCCCGCACTGGCGCTCTGCGCACGCCTCGGCGACCTCGGCGCTCAGGTCACCGGATACGACCCCCGACTGGCAGCGCTGGATCAGACCCGGTTACGCGAGGCCTCGGTCGTCGCCGTTGACGACCCGTATCTGGCCACCAAGGACGCCGACGCCATCGTGGTGCTCACCGAGTGGCCGCACTTCCGCGAGCTGGACTGGGCGCTGATCGCCGAGCAGGCACCCGACGCCGTGGTGCTGGACAGCCGCAACCTGCTCGACCCGGCGCTGGTGGCCGACAGCGGGCTGACCTACCTGGGCAACGGAGCCCGGACGGGTTACTGATCCTTGGCGACCTGCCGGATGAGGCGGGCGGTGCCGCGGTCGAGCACCTCCTGCCGCTCGGCCACCGTCCTCACCTTCGCGGCCCGACGCACGGCCGCTGCGAGCGTCCGGTTCGACTCGTAACCCTCGACGACGCGGGGGTCGACGTAGGAGGCGCGGGCCACCGCCGGGGTGTTGCCGAGTTCCTCGGCCACCTCCTTCATCACCGCCGATTCGACACGCTTGATGACGGTCTTGTTGACCGGGGGATCGGCGTCGACGAAAGCCACCGCCGCCAGCACCGTGCCGTGCCACGTCCGCAGGTCCTTGACCGTGTACTCCGCGCCGACGAGTTCCTTGAATCGGGCGTTGAGGTCGTCGGCGTGAATGTCGGTCCAACCGGAACCGTTGCGGCACACCAGCAGCCGTTCCGTGCGCTCCGGCCGCCGCAGCAGTGCGCGCACGGAACGCACAGCCGTCGGATCGTCGATCGTCAGCGTGCGGCGCACGCCGCTCTTGGCGGGAAAGTCGAACTCGATCGCGGCGCGATGCACCGTCACGTGTTCACAGAGCAGGGTGGAGATGCCGAACGAGTTGTTCTCCTCCGCGTACTGCTCGGAACCGGCGCGGAAGTAGCCGAGGTCCAGCAGATGCAGCGCCACCGCGAGCACCCGGTCGCGTTTGAGTCCCCGACCGCGCAGGTCCGCAGCGATCTGCCTGCGCATCTCCGGCAGCGCCGCCGACATCTGCAGCACCCGGTCGAACTTCTCCTCGTTGCGCTCCTCCTGCCACCGCTGGTGGTACAGGTACTGGCGGCGGCCAGCCGCGTCGGTGCCGACCGCCTGGATGTGGCCGTTGGGGTACGGGCAGATCCAGACGTTTTTCCACGCCGGCGGGATCACCAGGTCCTTGATGCGCTGCAGGGTGGCCTCGTCGGCGACCGCGGTGCCGTCCGGATTCTGGTAGGAGAAGCCCTTGCCCCGGCGGATCCGGCGCAGGCCCGGGCCGTGCAGGTTACTACGCCGAAGTCGCATGTTTGGTTCCCTGTATGGGTGGGGTATGGCACGAGCACCATGGATTGGTCTGAGTGGAGCGCGCCCATTGGGCGTTTTCCGTCATCCGCGCGCTCACTGCATCATCGGTGCGAGCATGAGCGGCGACGGCATGGCCCCGTGATACCCGGGCCTTGCGTGTGCCACACGTCCGCACGCTCAGTTCATCGGAGTCCTCGTGGTTAGCTGGGAATCAACCTGGGGTAGTCTCGCTTCGACATTGCCGGGAGGTCAGATGGCCGACGTCGCCAACACCAACAACGGGCAGGGTCACGGCGGTCGGTCGGTGGAACTGAGAGTCGCGGCCGAGCTCGAGAACCTCGCCGTGCTGCGCACACTCGTCGCGGCCGTCGCGACGTTCGAGGATCTCGACTTCGACGCCGTGGCGGACCTGCGGCTGGCTGTGGACGAAGCCTGCACGAGGCTCATTCGCAGCGCGGTCCCCGATTCGATGCTGCTGCTCGTCATCGACGCACGCGACGACGCGGTGGTCATCGACGCGTCGACCACCTGCAAGAGTCCGGACATCCTCGCCCCGGGCAGCTTCAGTTGGCATGTGCTGTCGTCGTTGACCGATGAGGTGAGCACCTTCCAGAACGGTCAGGGCCCCGAGGACGCGCAGGTATTCGGGATCTCCATGACGACGAGAAGAGCGAGCTCGCTGCAGTGACGCCTAGGACGTCACAGGGTTCGTCGTCACGGCCGAACTCTGAGTATGCGGATGTCGCCGACATGTTCCGCGAGCTGAAGAACCTCGACGAGGACTCGCCGAAGTTCCAGCGCCAGCGGGACCGCATCGTCGAGCGCTGCCTGCCGCTGGCCGACCACATCGCCCGTCGTTTCGACGGCCGTGGCGAGCCCCGCGAGGACCTGGTCCAGGTGGCCCGGGTCGGGTTGGTCAACGCGGTCATCCGGTTCGATGTCGAGGCGGGCTCGGACTTCGTGTCCTTCGCGGTGCCGACCATCATGGGCGAGGTGCGCAGGCACTTCCGCGACAACAGCTGGTCGGTGAAGGTGCCCCGGCGGCTCAAGGAACTGCACCTGCGGCTGGGTTCGGCGACCGCCGAACTGTCACAGCGGCTGGGCCGGGCGCCCACCGCCAGCGAGCTGGCCGCCGAACTGGGCATGGATCGCGACGAGGTCGTCGAGGGCCTGGTGGCAGGCAGCTCCTACAACACGCTGTCGATCGACAGCGGCGGCAGCGGAACCGAGGACGCCCCCGCGATCGCCGACACGCTCGGCGATGTGGACCTCGGCCTGGACCAGATCGAGAACCGGGAAGCGTTGCGGCCGTTACTCGCCGCGCTACCGGAGCGCGAACGCACCGTGCTGCTGCTGCGCTTCTTCGAATCGCTCACCCAGACGCAGATCGCCGAACGCGTCGGAATCTCGCAGATGCACGTTTCGCGATTGCTCGCGAAATCGCTAATGCGACTGCGGGACCAGCTGCAATAACGGTTGCGGACGGCCCTGCACCGTGGACAGCGCGGCATCGACACCGGCGCTGACCGGCAAAATCGAATCCGGGTCGCACAGCCGAAGCAGGCGGCTCACCGATGCGCTGGGCACCAGCGTCCACTCGATGCCCTCGGCGACGGCACGGGTGTTGAGTGTGTGCAGGGCCGAAAACCCTGCGGTGCCGAAGAAGTCGACGCCGGACAGATCCACCACCAGGTGCTCGACGAGGTCGGCGTGCCGCAGCGCATAGTTGACGAACTCCTGGGCGTTGGCGGTGTCGATCTCGCCGTGCGCCGTGACCACCGAAGTGTCCGGATGCACCCAACGGGTGGCGAAATGGGCGGTGTGGCAGTTGGTCGGCTCCAACAGAGCCGTGGTCAACGTGGGCGGCGAATGCGAAATGGTGGACATTGTGACTCCATCAGTTGAATGCGGGATTCGTACTGTGGCTCACGTCAAGATTTTCGGGCCCTGCGGTTTCAAAGCCTTCGCTACAGGGGGGTGGGAGTTCCTCTGCGCGTCGATGACGCTTCCAAGCGGCTGTTGAACTCAACCTGAATCGACCCTACGCCCCATCAGGCCAGGCTGACAATCGTTAAGCCTATCCCGTAATAACCGCAGGTCAGAGCGCTGGCACCGGTCATCGACGACTCGGCGTGGTGAACCTGTGGATATGACAAATTTGTCGAAACCCGGTCTACGGCGCACACTGGGTGGCATGTCCGCGACCGTCGCCGGTGTGATTCTCGCCGCCGGGGCGGGCTCTCGATTCGGGAAGCCGAAAGTGCTTGCCGCTCAGGGTGACTGGCTGCACGCGGCGATCGCCGCGATGCACTCCGGCGGATGCGGCGACGTGGTGGTGGTGCTGGGCGCGGCGCTGGTCGAAGTGCCGCCGCCCGCGCGCGCCGTCGTCGCCCGTGACTGGTCGAACGGGTTGTCCGCCTCGCTGCGAGCCGGTCTGTCGGCGGTGGACGCCGACTACGCGGTGGTGCACACCGTGGACACCCCGGACGTCGGCGGGTCGGTGGTGCGGCGGGTGATCGCGGCGGCCTGCGAGGCGCCGTCGGGCCTGGCGCGCGCCCGCTACGGTGACGCGCCCGGGCACCCGGTGGTCATCGCCCGCCGACACTGGCCTGCTTTGTTGCGGAGCCTGCACGGCGACGAGGGCGCCCGGTCGTTCCTCGCGGCGCGCGGCGATGTCGTCGCCGTCGACTGCGCCGACCTCGCCAGCGGCCGCGACATCGACCTCAGGTGAGCATCGCGTCGGCGAACCGGCGAGCGGCGGCTTCGGCACTCGCCGCGGCGTCGGCGTGGCCCTCGCGGGCGCGGCTGTGCAGCATCCCGTTTCGTCGGTTCAGCGTCACCTCGGCGACCATCTCGCCGGTGGTCGGTTCGCACACCGCCCAGCTGTAGACCGTGTCGGATGCCCAGCCGGCGGTGCAGCCGGAAACGTATTCCGGGTCGGTCTCGCCCATCGCCGTCAGCGCCGGGCGGTCGTCCATCTTCTCGTCGGCCCGCGGGGCACGCAGATACCAGGCGCCGGCGTTGATCTCGACGGGTTCCACGACCGCCAGTCCTCGCCGAGGATCGGGCTACTTGATCTCGGCCAGGACCGTGCCCTGTGTGATGGCGGCGCCGGGTTCGACGGCCAGGCCGGTGATGGTGCCGTCCTTGTGCGCGGTGACCGGGTTCTCCATCTTCATCGCCTCGAGCACGACGACCAGGTCGCCGGCCGAGACCTGCTGGCCCTCCTCGACGGCCACCTTGACGACGGTGCCCTGCATGGGCGCGGTGACGGCGTCGCCCGAGGCTGCCGCCCCGCCGTGCGACCCGCGCTTACGCGGCTTGGGCTTCTTTCGCACGACATTGGAACCGGAGCCGCCGCCACCAACACCCCCGCCGCCGAGCGCGAGATCGCCGGGCAGCGACACCTCCAGACGGCGACCGCCGACCTCGACCACAACGGTCTGCCGCGGGACGGTGTCCTCCTCCTCGATCGGGTCACCGCCGGTGAACGGCTCGACAGTGTTGTCCCACTCCGTCTCGATCCAGCGGGTGTGCACGGTGAAGCCGTTGTCGTCGCCGATGAACGCCGGGTCGGACACGACGGCGCGGTGGAACGGGATGACGGTGGCCAGGCCCTCGACGTGGAACTCGTCGAGCGCGCGGCGTGACCGCTCCAGGGCCTCCTGACGGGTGGCGCCCGTGACGATCAGCTTGGCCAGCATCGAGTCGAACTGGCCGCCGATCACCGAACCGGACTCCACCCCGGAGTCCAACCGGATGCCGGGGCCTTGCGGCGCCTCGAACCTGGTGACCGGGCCGGGGGCGGGCAGGAACCCGCGGCCGGCGTCCTCGCCGTTGATGCGGAACTCGATCGAATGGCCGCGCGGCGTCGGGTCCTCGGTGATGTCGAGCGGATCGCCGTTGGCGATGCGGAACTGCTGACGCACCAGGTCCAGACCGGAGGTCTCCTCGGTCACCGGGTGCTCGACCTGCAGGCGGGTGTTGACCTCGAGGAACGAGATCAGTCCGTCCTGGCCGACGAGGTACTCGACGGTGCCCGCGCCGTAGTAGCCGGACTCCTTGCAGATCCGCTTGGCCGACTCGTGGATCTCCTTGCGCTGTGCGTCGGTGAGGAACGGCGCGGGCGCCTCCTCGACCAGCTTCTGGAAGCGGCGCTGCAGCGAGCAGTCGCGGGTGCCGGCGACGACGACGTTGCCGTGCTTGTCGGCGATCACCTGCGCCTCGACGTGGCGCGGCTTGTCGAGGTAGCGCTCGACGAAGCACTCACCGCGGCCGAACGCCGCGACCGCCTCGCGGACCGCCGAGTCGTACAGGTCGGGAATCTCCTCGATGGTGCGGGCCACCTTCATGCCGCGGCCGCCGCCGCCGAACGCCGCCTTGATGGCCACCGGGACGCCGTATTCCTTGGCGAACGCGACGACCTCGTCGGCGTCCTTGACCGGGTCCGGGGTGCCGGGCACCAGCGGCGCCTGGGCTCGCGCGGCGATGTGGCGGGCGGTCACCTTGTCACCGAGGTCGCGGATCGACTGCGGGCTGGGGCCGATCCAGATCAGGCCGGCGTCGAGGACCGCCTGGGCGAAATCGGCGTTCTCGCTCAGGAACCCGTAACCCGGGTGCACCGCGTTGGCGCCGGACTTCTCCGCCGCGTCGAGCAGCTTCTCGAAGACCAGATAGGACTCCGCCGAGGTCTGGCCGCCGAGGGCGAACGCCTCGTCGGCGAGCCGTACGTGCGGCGCGTCGGCGTCCGGTTCGGCGTAGACGGCCACGCTGGCCAGCCCGGCGTCCTTGGCGGCCCTGATCACCCGGACGGCGATCTCCCCGCGGTTGGCGACCAACACCTTGGAGATCTTTGAGCTGGCGTGACTTGCCACTGCGCCTCCTGACGGCATGTTCTCTAAGAATCGTCTTTAGGAAATGTATCGGAGGGCAGTTTATGCGGCGCAGGTGAGGTCTCGGCGAGCCGGTCCCTTACCCGCGGGTAACCCCCGCATGGGCTCAGCGCAGCCGTTTCTTGATGCGGGCGAGCATCGCCGACATACCGCGCAGCCGCAGCGGGCTGATGAGCGCGGCCAGGCCCAACTCGGCATAGAAGTCGTCGGGCACCGCCAGGATCTCGTCGGCCGGATGGTCATCGAGCCCGGCGGCCAGGATTGCGGCGAATCCGCGCGTCGTCGGCGCCTCGGCGGGCGCGCTGAAGTGGAGCCGGACGTGCTCGCGGTCGTCGGCGTCGACGTGCAGGAACAGCGGCGACTGGCACTCGGGCACCGGCTCCATCGCGGCCTCTTCGAGGTCGGCGGGCAACGGCGGCAGGTCGTTGGCGAACTCCAGCAGCAACTGGAGCTTGTCCTGCCCGTGGACCTCCTTGAAGTCGGAGACCACCTCGGCCAGGGCGGCCGGCATCACGGCGCTTCGCCCGGCTCTTCCCCGACGGCGACGGGGACGCGCACTGCGTTGCCCCATTCGGTCCAGGAGCCGTCATAGTTGCGCACCCCCGGCAGGCCCAGCAGGTGGGTCAGCACGAACCACGTGTGGCTGGAGCGCTCACCGATGCGGCAGTACACGATCGTGTTGTCGTCGGGGGTCAGGAAGCCGTACAGCTCGTCGAGTTCGGCGCGGCTGCGGAACCGGCCGCTGTCATCGGCGGCCTTGGCCCAGGGAATGGACCGGGCGGTGGGCACGTGCCCACCGCGCAGTGCGCCCTCTTCCGGGTAGTCCGGCATGTGGGTGCGCTCACCGGTGTACTCCTGAGGCGAGCGCACGTCGATGAGGGGCTGCGAGCCCAGCACGCCGAGCACGTCGTCCTTGAAGGCCCGGATCGGCGCGTCGTCGCGCTCGACGACGGGGTAGCCGGTGCTCTGGCGGGTCGGCACGTCGAGGGTGGTCTCGCGGCCGTCGGAGATCCACAGGTCACGCCCGCCGTTGAGCAGGCGCACGTCGGGGTGGCCGAACAGGGTGAACACCCACAGTGCGTAGGCCGCCCACCAGTTGCTCTTGTCGCCGTAGATCACGACGGTGTCGTCGCGTGCGATGCCCTTGCGGTTCATCAGTTCGGCGAACTGCTCGCCGGTGATGTAGTCGCGGACGCACGCGTCGTTGAGGTCGGTGTGCCAGTCGATCTTGACCGCGCCGGGAATGTGGCCGGTGTCGTAGAGCAGCACGTCCTCGTCGGACTCGACGATGGCCAGCCCGGGGCGTCCCAGGTTGGCCGACAACCAGTCGGCGGTCACCAGCCGTTCGGGGTGGGCATACGACTGCAGGGCGGGATCGGGATCGGCAGGCAGCGGCACACCGCAAAGCCTACCCAGCGGGAGCGTTTCTATCTCGCGGCGTTCGGTTGTGACGAACAGGCTACGCAGCCGCTGCGGCATCGCGGGCGACCTACTGATGTCCGCAATGTGGTGGAAGTGACTTAGCGCCCGCCGGAAACAACACGATCAAAGTGCCCACTCCGCGGGTTCATGACTTTGCTCGCCGTTCTGTTTATGCCGCGGCACCGTCGGGTGATCGGCCTGCTCTCGTGGCCCGTTCGGCCCCGGCCGTGCGGGCCACACCCACCGGCTGATGTTCGACTTTCTGCTGCGGCGGGCGGGGACGTGGATGCTCGATCGTCGAATACCAAGCGGCCGTGGTACTCAGAAACATCGTGATTTCAGCGCCCCAATCCGTCTGCTACTTGGATGTCATTGGTGCGTCGAGCTCGGTCTCGGCTGGCTTGGTGCGGCAGGAACCGCCACTGTACGATGCCGTCCTATGAAGGTCCGTTTGCTCGTCGCAGCGGTGCTTGCCCTGCTCCCCAGTCGGCTGCATCGGCTCGGGGGCACTCTACTACTCGGCTGGAAGGTCCATCCGACGGCTCATCTCGGGCACAGCATCATCGCGGCCCGTCGGGTCACGATCGGTGCAGGCGCCACTATCGGCTCGGGCAACGTGATCAAGGGCATCGATGAACTGACCATGGGCGATGGATCGATCATCAGCTATCTCAATTGGATCTCTGGCCCGCCGGTCAGCAGTGGAGCCTTCAGATACTCACCGAAGCGCCACCCGGCGCTCGTGATGGGCCGGGGTGTGGCGATTGGTGGGCGAAACATCATCGACTGCTCGGACACCGTGACGTTCGGCGAGTTCGCCACGATGGGCGGTTACCGGTCAGTGATCTTGACTCACAGCGCCGATCTGATCCGGAATCGCATGCGTTGCGCCCCGGTGACGATCGGTGAACGGTCCGCAGTCTTGAGCAACGTTCTCATCTTGACCGGCACTTCGGTCGCTCCGCGGTCCATTGTCTCGGCCGGTTCGGTGGTGAATACGCCATTGACCAAGGAATTCACTTTCTACCGCGGCAATCCCGCGGAGGCGGTCCGCCAACTGCCAGAGGACCTCGGCTACTTTGTTCGGACTTCTCCCCGCGTCCTCGAATGAACCCAGGAGCGCAGCACGTGTCCACTGACGACACCGACGTCGCTTACGACCCGGCGACCCACTACGACCGCGTCACCCGGGCGTGGGGGCTCCTCCTCGGTGCCGAGCTGCACTACGGCGTCTTCGACAGCGCCGACACTCCGCTGGAGCCTGCGACCGCACGGCTGACCGATTTGATGATCGAGCAGGCCGACCTCGAGCCGGGCCTGCGGTTGCTCGACGTCGGTTGTGGCTCCGGCACGCAGGCGTGCCGCCTGGCCGAGGACTACGGCGTCGACGTGCTCGGCATCACGACGAGCCAGGTCGGCATCGACGAGTCCAGGGCCCGCGCGCGGTCCAGGGGAATCGGCACCGCGACGTTCGAGCTCCGCGACGCGACGGCCAACGGCCTCCCCGACAACACATTCGATCGTGTCTGGGCGCTCGAATCCTCCCACCTGATGCCCGACCGCGATGCGTTCGTGTCCGAGGCGGCGCGGGTGCTGCGCCCCGGTGGCCGGTTCGTCATGTGCGACATCGTGCGGCTTCGTGAGATCGAATTCTCCGAGCTGCGCCGTCGACGTCACGAGTTCGCCTTGCTCCGCGCGGTTTTCGGCTCGGCGCGGATGGACTCGATCGAGTCCTACACGTCGGCGGCTCGTGCCCACGGTCTCGAGGTCGACCACGTCCTCGACCTCTCCGAAGCCACCTTCCCGACGTTCGCCCGGTGGCGCGAGAACCTCCAAGTCCACGTCGATGCAGTCACGACGGCGCTCGGCGAGCAGGGCGTCGATGAGTTCGCCCGGTCGCTGGATGTGCTCGAGGCGCTGTGGCAGGAGCAGACCCTCGGGTACGCCTTGCTCTCGGCAGCGTCGCCGCTATCCCGTGCCACCTCGCTGTAATAACTTTCTACTCGGTCCCACCCACCACGTAACTGGAGCCTGAATGTCCGATACCCGCAGTCTGGCCGACGAGACCATCCGCCGTTTCCTCGTGCGAATCAAGAAGGAGGCGGAGTTCGACGCCTCGACATCGCTCTACGGAGAGGGGCTCGGACTGGACTCGCTCGAGGTCGCCGAGCTGTCGGTCCTACTTGAGGATGCTCTTGGCAGTGATCCCTTCAGCGAAGGTCGCGAGATCACCGTGGTCGGTGAGGTGCTCGACTTCTATGCCACCTCTGCATGATCGGTCTCGTTCAGCGGTCGGCCCAGCGAACCCCCGATCACCTCGCAGTAGTCGGTGAATCGCGCTCGCTGACCTATGGACAGCTCCTGGCGGAGGCGCGCGATGTGGCGACACAACTCCGCTCTTCGGATGCCGAACGTGTTGCTCTGGCGGAGGACGATCCGGTCAGGAGCCTCATCGTGCTGGTCGGTTGTGCGTATGCGGGAATCGAGGTCTGCGTGCTGCCCCGGGCGGCGACGGACGAGACCGTGTTGTCGACCGCCGAGCGGCTGGGAAGCACGACGATCGTGACGTCGCGTGCGCTCGAGACCTCGCGCGTCCTGGCGACGTCGGCAGTGGTTGCGAAGGCCACGGCCGGCGATGAACCCGGCGAACCCGCAGCGGACGGGTCCGTCCTGGTCCTCACGTCGGGTACCAGCAGCGGTGCTCCCCGGGCGGCCCGTCATCTGTGGAGCCGCCTGGTCGCACCGGTGGAAGCGACTCGTCCGACACCCGAGCAGCGATGGTTCCTCAGCTATGGGCTGAACCAATTCGGCGGTCTTCAGGTCATTCTCCACGTTTTCGCCGCCGGGGCGACGCTCCACATTCCCGACTCGTTCCAGCCGCGGCACGCCGGCCCCCTGCTTACGCGGTGGTCCATCACGCATGCCAGCGGTACGCCCACCTTTTGGAGGTTCGCACTCCTCGAGCTAGTCGGCGCCGCGCTGCCGCCGCTCACCCAGATCACCCTGAGCGGCGAGCCCGTCCCGGCAGCGGTGCTGGCAGATCTCCGAGACCGCTTTCCGGCCGCCCACATCTCTCAGGTCTACGCCGCGACCGAGTTCGGCGCGGCAATCACGGTCAAGGACGGCCTTCCCGGCATCCCCGAGCAGCTCCTGACCGCTCGCGATCACATCCAGTTCGAAGTGCGGAACGGCGAGCTGTGGGTCAGGTCGATGTCGTCGATGCTGGGCTATCGTGATGCCGGTTCGGGTGCCGCCGAGGAAGATCTGGATTGGGCAGACTGGCGCCCGACGGGCGACATCGTGGAGATCATCGACGGCCGACTTCAGTTTCGTGGACGTACATCTGAGGTCATCAACGTGGGCGGCGTCAAAGTGCACCCGGTGCCGATCGAGGAACGCATCGCCTCAGTCGACGGTGTCGTCGTGGTGCGGGTCAGCGGGCGCCCCAACCCGGTGGTCGGTGCGGTGGTCGCCGCAGAAGTGGTTGTCGCGGACGGGTACGACCCCGAGACGGTGATAGCGGCGATCCGAGCCGCTTGCGACGACCTACCTCCCAGTTGGCGACCACGCAGCATAAAGGCGGTCGACGGTTTGGTCACCACCGGAAACAAGATCGCGAGAGGTGCATCATGACCACCACGGACGGTCGCGTCGTCATCGTCACCGGTGGAAGCCGCGGTCTCGGCGCTGGGATCGTCCAGGCCTACCTGGACGCGGGTGATCGAGTCGCGACCTGCGCCCGCACCCGCACCGACCAGGTCGACCGATGGCTTTCCGACGTCGAGATCGGGGATCGGCTGCTCTTCTGTGAAGCCGACGTCAGCGACCGCGGCGACGACGCCGCATTCGTCCGAGCCGTTGTCGAGCGGTGGGGGCGCATCGATGTCCTGGTCAACAACGCCGGAGTCGCTCGTGACGGAGTCATCGCCACCGCTCGTGCCGCCGATGTCGACGCTGTCGTCGACCTCAACGTGAAGGGCACCCTCGAGATGACTCGCCTGGTGAGTCGACGCATGCTCGCCCAGGGCAGCGGTCACATCGTCTCGATCTCCTCAATTGTGGGCTTGTCCGGCTATCGAGGTCTCGCGGTTTACAGCGCGACGAAGGCCGCGATCGACGGGTTGACTCGTGCGCTGGCGCGCGAGCTCGGATCTCGGGGCATTTTCGTCAACTCGGTCGCTCCCGGGTACCTGCGTACCGAAATGTCGCATGGACTCGATGAGGAGCAGCTGGAGCAGATCGTCCGTCGCACCCCGGCCGGACGGTTGGGTGAACCGGAGGACATCGCGCGCCTGGTGATGTTCCTGGCAAGCGAGGACAACTCATACATCACCGGCCAGACATTCGTCGCAGACGGCGGCCTCACAGCCTGACGGACGTCAAGTCTTGTCGCGCATGTCGGCCAACGTGACTCGCGCTCAACCGTTGACGGGATTGGCCGCCCAGAGGTCCGCAATCAACAAGCCCGCCCGCTCGAACAGGCGGCGCAGCAACGGAAGACCGATGCCGATCACCGACGAAGGGTCTCCGTCAACGCCGTCGACGAACCAGCCGCCCAGTCCGTCAAGCGTGAAGCCCCCCGCCACCGCCGTCGGCTCGCCGCTGTCGACGTATGCGTTCAGATCTGTCGGTGACGGCTTTCCGAAACGGACTGTGGTGTAGATCGATTCGCTTGCACGAGATGTGATTGTGTTGTCCTGCAACCGGATAACGCAGTGGCCGGTGTGCAGCTGCCCCGACCCGCCGGCCATCTGTTGCCAGCCGGCCAGTGCCGCTGCCGGGGTCGGCGGTTTACCGACGAGTGCACCGTCTCGGTAGAGCATGGAATCGCAGCCGATGACCACGCAATCCGCGGCGACCTGCGGGTCGAGGTCTGCTACGACGACGTCGGCCTTGGCGATGGCGAGCGCCACCGTGACCTCGGCCGGGGTGGCCGACGGGTCGAGACCGGCGACAACCGCCTCCTCATCGAGCCCGGAGACGATGACCAGCGGGTCGATGCCGGCCTGCCGCAACACCTTCCGGCGACCGGGTGACGCTGACGCGAGGACGACCCGCGTCACCGCCGGCGCATATGTGTGCGCTCGACCAGCGTCACCCGCTGCCAGCTGAAGCTCGCATAGCGCAGCCGATCCACCGGATGACCCCAGAGGTTCTCCTCCTGCTCGCGGGGCTCGGCGGGCACGCTCGACGCGGCGGCCAGCACCGCCATCAGTGCGGCCATCTCTTCGGTGGTCGGCTGACCACGGACCACCTGGATGTGGGCCTCGTGGTCCGTCGGCTGCTCGCTCACAGTGGCTGGATCGTTCGCCCCGCTCACAGTGGCCGGATCATTCGCCCCGCTCACAGTGGAATGTTCCCGTGCTTCTTCGGCGGCACCTGCGTGATCTTGCGTTCCAGCAGCCGCAGGGCAGTCCCGACATAGCCGCGGGTGTGCGACGGCGGAATGACCGCGTCGACGTAGCCGCGCTCGGCCGCGATGTAGGGATTGACCAGAGTGTCTTCGTACTCCTGCTGCAACTGCAGGCGCAGCGCGTCGACGTCTTCTCCGTTCTTGGCCGCCTCCTTGAGCTTCGTGCGGTACACGAAGCCGACCGCGCCGGAGGCTCCCATCACCGCGATCTGCGCGGTGGGCCAGGCGACGTTGACGTCGGCGCCCATCTCCTTGGAGCCCATCACGCAGTACGCGCCGCCGTAGGCCTTGCGGGTGATGACGGTGATCTTGGCAACCGTCGCCTCGCCGTAGGCGTACAGCAGCTTGGCGCCGCGCCGGATGATGCCGTTGTACTCCTGGTCGGTGCCGGGCAGGAAGCCGGGGACGTCCACCAGCATCACGATCGGAACGTTGAAGCAGTCGCAGGTCCGGATGAATCGGGCCGCCTTCTCGGAGGCGTTGATGTCCAGGCAGCCGGCGAACTGCGTCGGCTGGTTGGCGACGATGCCGACCGGACGGCCCTCGATGCGGCCGAAACCGACGATGATGTTCTGGGCGTAGCCGGCCTGCACCTCGAGGAACTCGTCCTCGTCGAGGATCCGGGTGATGACCTCGTGCATGTCGTAGGGCTGGTTCGGCGAATCAGGGATCAAGGTGTCCAGTTCGAGGTCCTCGTCGGTGAGGTTGTCCTCGATCGCGCCCTCCGGCACTTCCTCGGGGTAGCGCGGCGGGTCGGCGTAATTATTGGAGGGCAGATACGACAGCAGCTCGCGAACGTAATCGAACGCGTCCTGCTCACCGGAGGCCACATAGTGCGCCAACCCCGACTTGGCCATGTGGGTGTGCGCGCCGCCGAGTTCCTCCATCGTCACCTCTTCGCCGGTGACGGTCTTGATGACATCGGGCCCGGTGATGAACATCTGGCTGGTCTGGTCGACCATCACCACGAAGTCGGTGAGCGCGGGGGAGTAGACGTGTCCGCCCGCCGCGGCACCCATGATCAACGAGATCTGCGGGATGACGCCCGAAGCCAGGATGTTGTTGTGAAAGATGTTGCTGTACAGGCCCAGCGACACCACGCCCTCTTGGATGCGGGCACCGGCGCCGTCGTTGATGCCGATCAGCGGCCGACCGGTCTTGATCGCGAGTTCCTGGACCTTGACGATCTTCTCGCCGTACACCTCGCCGAGGCTGCCGCCGAAGACCGTCGCGTCCTGGCTGAAGATGCACACCTCACGGCCATCGATGGTGCCGTAGCCGGTCACCACGCCGTCACCGAGCGGCCGGTTGGCCTCGAGGCCGAAGTTGGTGCTGCGGTGGCGGGCCAGCGCGTCGAGTTCGACGAAGGAGCCCTCGTCGAGCAGCGCCAGAATGCGTTCCCGGGCGGTCAGCTTGCCCTTTGCGTGGGTCTTCTCCACCGCCTCCGCACCGACCGGGTGCAGCGTCTCCTCGGCGCGCCTGCGCAGATCGGCGAGCTTGCCCCCGGTGGTGTGAATATCGATCTCGTGTTCGCCGGACGGTTCGACCGACGACTCGTGAACGCTTGTCATGGTGCTCGATGCTATCGACCCGCTCGGGAACCGTTGCCAACGTGCCCGCTTTTCGGTCGTTCAGCTGCCCCAGACGGCCGTGAGAGTGGCGGGCACCTCTTCGGCGTCGAGTTCGTACAACTGCCAATACGCCCACGGCCCGGTCCACTGGGCGATGCGTGAGTCGGTCGTGGCATGCATCGTGCCGTCCGGCAGCCGGATCGTGACGACGTCCCCATATCGGACGACCTCGAACGCATGTCCCGTCCCGTCGTCGGGCAGCGCCAGCGTGCCATGCAGAAGCACCTGTTGTCGTTGAGCGGCGGAGTCCCACACGCTGAAGTGCCACCGTCGATTGGTGGCCGCGAACAGGATGCCGCTGCTGGGAAGCTGTGCTCGCACCCCGGTGCCGCTGTCGTCGGCGATGGAGTCCGATGAGGACACCAACCCGATCGCACCCGATTTCGCAGAGTGGAACTCGGCGACAGCCCCGATCCGGCTGACCGGCGCGGTCATCCGGGCTTCGAGATAGCCTGCCGCATTGCTCTGCTCCGGCCGTCCGTGCGTCAACTCGCTGCCGACGACCGCCAATTCCGACGCGTTTCGTCCGGTGTCGAGAACGGTCAGTGGAGTTCCGTCGTTGGTGACGTCGAGTCGCGGCGAGCTGAAGTCGGCGAAAACCCGATCCCGTTCGTGGTTCGGCAGCTCGTTGATGGTCAGCACGTCGACGAGCCCGATCCCCGCGAGCGCGACGATCAGCGCCACGACGAGGCCACCGCCCAGCAGACCCGATGTCCTCACGGGTGGACCGCCACCTCCTCAGAGCCGCTCTGCGACGAAATCGGTGGCCCCCTCGACCAGCCCAAGCATCAGATACATTCCGTGCACGATGATCAGTCCGCCGTCGGAGCAGATCGGGTCGTAGGGAATGCAGACGTCAATGGTTTTCGACCCGTACAGCGGGCTGAGTTCGGTCAGCGGCCCGCCGGCCCACTTGATCGCCGGGTTGCCGAACACGGCCACCGCGGCGACATGATCAGCGACCTCTGGTGGCATTGGTGCGGTGAACCCGTACATGGGCACGGATACGGCGGTGATCAGATCGATCACGGCGGCGCCTTGGGAGAAGCCGCCGAGCACAATGCGGGTGTTGGGACAATTCGCCACGGTCTGCTGAACATGCGCACTGGCGTCGTTGGCTCCGTCCGCGGCCTTGGTGAAATCGCTGCTGGCCGGGTAATCGACCGCGTACGCACCGACGGATCGACCGCCGACCTTCTTGCGCAGAGAGTCGATGAACGGCCCCCCGATCGCGCCGGGACCCGGCGGCTCGTTGGTGCCGCGGGCGAACACCACCTCGATGTCGGGGCACGCCTCAGCCGACGCATAGGTATTAGAGGCCTGATAACTGCAACCGGCCAATGCCGCGGCCAGCAGGAGGGCCACCACCACACCCGTACTGACCCACCGCTTCACACCGCCGACTGTAGTTGCCGGCGGCCTACCGCGTTGCCGGCGAACACACTCGGTCACCGCCCGCGGTCTGAAGATGTAACAATTGGGTTCGAATTGCGATCAAATGCGCATGATGTTCAGGTCTGGGGGCGCGATGAGGAAATTGATGTCAGTCATGGCCGCGGTGGCATGCGCGATGGCCGTCGGCTCGGTGGGCGGCGGAACGGCTGCGATGGCCAACCCGGTCGCCGACAGCACGGCGGCGCTGCAGGCGAGGTTCGATCAGCTGCAGCCCGGTGACACGCTCACGCTGGAACCCGGTACGTATCAGCACGGCGGGATGCTCTACATCCGGGCGTCCGGCGTTCAGATCAACGGGAATGGCGCGGCGCTGGTTGCCACCAATCCGGCCACGGCCGCCCTGGTGATCCAGGGCGACAACGTCGCGCTGAGCAATCTGGATTTGATCGCGCCAGTCGGCTTGCCGCGCCAGGACGGCACGAACCAAACCATGCTGGTCTTCGGGGGCAGCGGCGTGACGGTCAGCGGCGTCGACATCGTCGGGGGCTCCTCGGCGGGCATGTATGTGCCGCGCGCCACCAATTTCCTGATCGAGAACGTGAACATTCGGGACACCGCGGCCGACGGAATTCAGCTCACAGCGGGCTCGAACAACGGCCAGCTCAACAACGTCACAACCGAGGGGACCGGAGATGACGGCATTGCCGTGGTGTCCCACACGGTCGGGCCCGCGGTCGGTATGTGTCACGACATCGTCGTCAATTCGCCCAGGGTCCTGAGCAACAGGCAGGCCCGCGGGCTCGTCGTCGCGGGAGGCGAAAGGATCTCGTTCAACGACATCAATGTGTCGAACACCAGTGGGTCCGGTCTGTTCATCGGCTCCCAGGCCCAATTCGCCACCGGCTCAGTCCGAGGTGTCACAGTGAACGGCGGGACGATCACCGGTGCCAATTACTCGCCGATTCCTCTGGGTGCGGTCACCGTGTACAGCGCCACGCCCGGCCAGACCGTGGCGGACGTGAACATCAGCGGACTGAGCATCGTGAACACCCCCGCGGAGGCCCATCACAACATCGGTGTTGGGACGGCCGGCGGAACGCTCAGCAACATCAACTTCAGGGACATCGCGATCCAGCAGAGCGGTGGTCTTCCGGTCTTGATCACACTGGACGCGCCGCGCGACACCTACACGGCAACAGGCATCACGCTCAACGGGGCTCCGTACGCCGTCCCCTGACTCGATCGGCGTCCGGTGGGCGCTCGGCGCGCGCCTCCCACTTGTGGCTTGCTAGAAGACGTCCGAACGCGTAACTGACACCCGCCGTCGATGCTCTACGATGTCCCCCATCGAAGCGGAGCAAAGACGGCGCCGGTATCGAATCTGCGGTTTGCAGGCCACCAGCTGAAAGGCGACACATGGAGATTCAGGAACTGTGGCGAATTCTTCGCGAGCGCTGGCTCATTGTCGCGATCGTGACGCTGCTGTTCTTGGTCGGGTCACTTGGCTGGTACTTCCTTCGCCCGCTCGAGTATCAGGCGCAGACGCGGGTGGTCGTGTCCACCAGCGGGGGCACAGGTACCGCGGTTGACGCGTACGCCGGCGAGCGGGTCGCGCAATTGCGGGCGCCGAGCTACTCGGAACTTCTCAAGGGGCCTGAGGTCGCGATGCGGGCCTCCCGCAAACTCGACGGCGAGATCAGTGCGGCCGATATCCAGGATGCGATCGGCACGCGTGTGGCACCGGACCAGCCCTTGATCACCGTCACGGCGGAGGCCTCGAATCCCGGCACCGCCCTGCGGATCGTCGAAGCGGTTCAGGGGGCGTTCCAGGAATACGTGGCAGAGATCGAGCGGCCGGGAGCCACCGGCGCGCTCACGTCCGTCGAGATCACGACCGACGAGCCGACAGTGCGACCCGAAGGCCATTGGAAGCGCGACACGGTGATCGCCGGCCTGATCGGGCTCATCCTCGGCATGCTGCTCGCCGTTGTCCGCGACCGAACCGATCCGGTGATGCGGAAGGCCGGACAGCTGTCCGCGACGGGCCTGCCCTATCTCGGTACGGTGACGGGTCCGACCGACTCGTCCAGCGGGTCTTCGGAGGAGTTCCGCCGTATCGCGCTGGAGTGCCTCATCACCGCCGAGCCACACCTCGGGACCCGACTGCTCGTGGTCGGTGCCGACGAGGCGTCGAATTCGTCGACGATCGCCCGCGGGATGGCCGAGGCGTTGGCCTCCTATGGGAAAAGGGTGACTCTGGTGGATGTCGCGGCTGACAACGGCGGCTACAGCGGCCACCCCGGATGGTCCGATTACCTGGCCGGCATCGTGGAGTGGGACCAGTGCGTGACGGCCACCGACGTCCCCAATGTCACCGAAATACACGCGGGAAGCGACGGCGAGCATCTCGACGCGTACTTCCTCGCCGGACGCCTTCCTCAGGCGCCACTGCCGCTGCGCCGTGGCGAGTATGCGGTGATTGCCGGACCATCGGTAGTCCACACCCCTCTCGCGGTGGCACTGACGTCGGTTGCCGACGCCGGGTTGCTCGTCGCCACGGCCAAGTCCACCCGCCTTGCTGACATCGAGGAGGCCAAGTACGCGCTCGAGGCGATGCGGATGCCTGCGCTGGGTGTGGTGCTCCTGCGTTCGGATAGGAAGAAGCCGGCCGAGACGGTGGACGACGACGAGTCGCAGAGGGATGAGGTCGGTGCGGCGTCTTAGAGGGCACTGGTGACGGCCGGCTCGGCGAACCCAAATATGGCTTTTCGACTGGACTTCGACTTCATTGCGCTGCGCATGCGCAAACTGCTCTGGATGGCGCGGCGCCGCAAGAGACGAGGTCTGCTGCGACAGCGCATCGCCCCTTCCTTGGAGCACACTGATCTTTTCGCCGGTCGTAGCTTCCGTTCGGTCGTCGACGTGGGAGCCAATGTCGGCCAGTTCGCCATCTGGGCCGCCGACGTCCTCGGGGCCGAACAGGTGGTCTGCGTTGAGCCGCTGCCGGCCGCGATCGCTCAACTACGGGAAGTCGCTGATCGGCTGGCGCCCTGTCGCGTCGAGGTGATCGCCGGCGCCCTGGGCGCGACCTCCGAAACGCGGACGCTGCATGTCACGGCGGCGATCGATAGCTCGTCGCTGCTGCCGGTGGCAACCGCTGCGCAGAGCCGCACCGCTTTGCGGGAGACCGGCACCGAGACCGTCGACGTCCTCATAGGAGATGAGGTTCTGCCGGATCGACTCGACGGTCCGTTGCTCATCAAGCTCGATGTCCAGGGCACCGAACTGGATGTCCTTGCCGGGATGCCCAAGACGCTCGCAAAGGCCGACGCGGTGCTTGTGGAGGTATCTTTCCTGCCGCTTTACGAGGGGCAGTCCAACCCGTCCACTGTGGTCGCGTGTCTCCTCGAGGCGGGCTTCGTGCTCACGGGTATCGGCCGCGAGCCAAGATCGGCATCGCCCTGGGTACTCGACCAGGCAGACCTCCTCTTTGAGCGGCGCTGACGGTCGATTCGTTGAAGATTCTCCTCCTCGGTCCTGTGCCGCCGCCCGTCGACGGACGCGCAGTGGCAACCGGCTGGCTGGTCGACGCGCTACGGGGCGATGGTCACGCAGTCACGGTGCTCAACACGCAGGCGGGCGGCATCATCAAATTGCTGCATTGCCTGCGCGCTTTCTTCGCCCTGCTGATCGGTCCGCGGGTGGATCGCGCCGTCGTGGTGGCCTCCGGCGGGGCTGGGCTGGCATTCGAGGCCATTCCGCTGTTCGGGGCACGCCTTCGCCGAGTCACGACCACGCTGACCCACCACTCTTCGCGATATGTTCGCCAATCGTCGCCGATGTTGCGCGTCACGCTCGCCATGGCGGGGGCACGGCTTCGCAACGCGGTCCTGGATGAAGCGATGGGTGCGGAGCTTTCCTCGTTGTATGGCATCGACGCTGATCGCATCATAGTGCTCGACAACGCCGGGCTGATGCCGCTGCACCGCCCGCCCGACAGCGTTACGGCGCGGCGGTGCGCCGTGCACTTGTCGAACCTCTCCGCAGACAAGGGCTTGGGAGCGGTGCTCGAGATCGCCGAGCGCACCGGGGTCGAAGTTCGCCTCGTGGGAGCGCCTTCTGAGGAGGCGACGGCGCTGCTCGACGAGGCGGTCCGGCGGGGTGTCCCGTTCACAGCGGTCGGTCCCCGCTACGGCGATGCCAAGACGTGTGAGTTGATGAAGGCCCGTTGCCTGGTTTTTCCGTCGTACTACCGGCACGAGGCCCAGCCCCTCGTGTTGTACGAGGCCGCCGCGGCGGGATGCGTACCGATCGCCTGGCGGAACGGGTGGATCGGCGAGCAGCTCGGGCGTCTGGGTCTCGACGATTATGTGTTCGATCTGGGCGATGTGGAAGGCATGGCGGCAGCCGTCAAAGAGATTTCCGAGCTTGACGACGCCGCGTTTGCGGCACGATCGGCACAAGTGCGCGCGGCTTTCGAGGCGCAGCACGCAAGGACCCAGCACCAGTTCAGGACGTTGGCGGAGTAGACAGGCCTGTCTGCGACCCTGTTGATACTGCGTTCCACCGTATTAAGGGTCAAGCCGCGCTGCCACCGCGTCCGCGACCGACAATCGCCCCATGCCAAGCGCCGCGTTCCGGCAGGGCGGAGAAGTCGAAGTTCTCGCGAAGTGATTCGTTTGCTGCGGTCGCTAGCATCTTTTTGCTGAAGATATGGCGCAGAGGTGTTAGAGTTCGGCATCCGGTCTTACCCACTGGGTGTGGACCACCAACTTGCATTGGACCGCCGACTGAGGGGATTCACGCAGTGACGACGGAAGCAGTCGTGTCGTGGCGGCCCGACAGCAAGCGCGGCAACGGCGATGAATCGGCGCCGGCGCAACGGTCGTCGCGGGTCAGTTGGCAGAAGCAGTACGCCCGCTGGCTCTTGGTTTCCGACACCGCCATCGTGTGTGCAGCCGTCGTGCTGGCACAGGTTGTCCGCTTCGGTGTCGCGCCCCGAGCGCTGTTTCTCGCAGGACTGTTCTCAGCGGGGCTGATCGCGGTGTGGCTGTGCGCGCTGGCGATTTTCCGGACTCGTTCGCCGGGCGTCATCGGCGCCGGTCTGGAGGAGTACCGCCTCGTCGTCAGCGCGACGGTGTGGACGTTCGGTGCGGTTGCCATCGTCACATTGCTCGCCAGAGTGGACGTCGCCAGGGGATATCTCGCGGTCGCACTACCGCTCGGATTGCTCGGTCTGCTGGCCACCCGCAATCTTCGCCGGGTACACGTAGCGCGGCGGCGGTCGCACGGCATGTATCAGACTGCCGTGCTGGCCATCGGTGACCGCGATGCGGTGGCTGTGCTCGCTGAGGAACTCATGCGCGATCCCGCGAACGGGTACCGAGTGGTGGGGATGTGCGTGCCCAGGTACGGCGAAATCGCCGGCGACAGCATTACGGTCCAGGGACGCGAGATTCCCATCCTCGGAGACGAAACCCAGGCGCTTGCGGCCGTCCACCTGACCGGTGCGGACTCCGTTGCGGTGACCGCCACCGAACAATTGGGCGTGCATGGGATTCGCAAACTCACCTGGGACCTCGAGTCGATGAACATCGAACTGCTGGTCTCCCCGGGCGTGCTGGACGTCGCCGGACCGCGGCTGTCCATGCGGCCGGTCGCCGGGTTCCCGCTGATCCACGTCGAGAAGCCGCAGTATCAGGGCGCTCAGCGGTTCCAGAAGCGGGCATTCGACTTCTGCTTCGCCCTGGCGGCGGTGATCGGCATGTCGCCGCTACTGATCCTGACTGCGCTCGCGGTGAAGCTGACGAGCAGGGGACCGGTCTTCTATGCTGCCGAGCGGATCGGATACGACGGCAAGCCGTTCAAGATGCTGAAATTCCGCAGCATGGTCGACGGGGCCGACCGCATGTTGCAGCCGCTGCTGCTGCAGAACGACAACGACGGCGGCGTTCTGTTCAAGATGCGCGACGATCCGCGTTTGACGCGGGTCGGCCGGTTCATCCGACGCACGAGCATCGACGAACTGCCACAGTTCTTCAACGTGCTCAAGAGAGACATGAGCGTCGTCGGTCCGCGTCCGCCGCTTCGCCGTGAAGTCGAGACCTACGACGGTGACGTCAAGCGAAAGTTCCTCGTCAAGCCCGGCGTCACCGGGTTGTGGCAGGTGAGCGGACGATCGGATCTGTCGTGGGAGGATTCGGTGCGGCTCGACCTGTCCTACGTGGAGAACTGGTCGATGGTGGGCGATCTGATCATCATCGGAAAGACGCTCAGAGCGGTGCTGACCAGAGACGGAGCGTACTGATATCAGCGCCTTGCAACGGCAGCACGGCCCGCTCGATAGGATCGACCCCAGTTGAGGACGTGCTTGATGTCAATTGGGGAGGGGAGTCCTGTCGGTTAAGAAGGCCAGTGAGGAGAATGTGGCGGCAAGCCCCGGACGCGCGAACGCCACCCTCACTGCCGTCGACCAGGTTCTCTCCAGCGCGAGCAACGCGCTGGTGATTCTGGCTCTAGCCCAAGTCTCAACGGTTGGGGAATTCGGTATTGCCGCGCTTCTGATGGCCGTTATCTCGATGTGCTTGGGCTTCAACCGGGGGGCAATCGGTACCGTCCTGCTCCTATTGAGCAACTACAACCTCAAGCAGATTCGGGCGGAGGCCGGATATGCGCTGACATGGTCCTTCGGGACCCTGGCGATAGCGTCCTGCGCACTCTTGGCGATCGGAGCCGGTCTCGGCGAGATCTGGCTCGGCGCCGCCTTCGCGCTGGTCGCCCCGGTCATCGCGCTGCAGGACACGCTGCGCATCACCGCGCTCGCGATGGGCAATGCCCTGGCGGCGGTCATTTCCGACGGATTGTGGACCCTATTGGTGATCGTGCTGTTCGTCGTGAACGCGCTGGACCTCTGGGGTTCCACTGAAAGCTCGGTGCTGGTATGGGGGCTGGGCGGCGCGGTGGGATGGCTTGTCCTCGCATCCGCCACCCGAGTCACCCCGACTTTCCGACGGCTTTTCGAGTGGTGGAGCACCTACTGGCAAGCCCGGCTTCGCTTCGGGGCGAACTACTCGCTCGACCAGGTCGGCGCGGTCTTCTTGACCGCCATCGCCACCGTGCTGGTGGGCACCGCCGCCGCGGCGGCGCTGCGGGGCGCGTTCACGTTGTTCGGACCGCTGGCCATGCTCATCACCGCCTTCATGCTGATCTTCGTCCCCCAGGTGAGACGAGCGACGGGTTCCGTGGCCGACCAATGGCGCCGCATGCTCACGGCGTCGGCGGTCCTGTCGCTGTTGGGCGTGGGCACCGCCGTCGTGTTGCTCGCCATTCCTGATGCCGTCGGAGAACTGATCCTCGGCGAGGTGTGGCAACCAGCGATGACCGTGGTGCCCTATGTGGGCATCAGCAGCGTCGCAGTAGCCTGGATGGTGAGCACGAACAGCATGCTTGCGGCGCAGGGTATGAGCGTCTCGCTGCTACGGTTGCACGTCCTGCAAGTGGTGTTGATCGTGCTGTTGAGCGCCGCGGGCGGTTTCATCTTCCACACGGCGGCGGGAATCGCCGCGGGCGAAGCGGTGGCGAGTTGGGCCGCGGCGGCGATTCTGCTGACGTACGTCACCAAGGTGGTGAGGCGGTTGTCCGACGATCGGGCAGCGCCATCACGAGATAGGGAAGACGATGCTTCATCGAGGCAGGTGTTGACGTGAAGAGGATCCGTCGGACCACCGTCATCGGCATCGCGGCTGTCGTCGCGCTGATCGGTCTGGGCGCCGGTCTGGCCGTGGGCGTGAACAACAAGGTCGCCAACAGCGTTTCCGCGCCGCCGAGCACTCCGGCGTCGGCCGAGCCGACGGTGCTGCCGGTGCCGGTGCCGAAGAAGGTCGTCCTCATCGGCGACTACACCGCGGAGACCAACGCCGGAGGCAGCGGCCCGCGGAATTGGACAGCGCTGGTCGGCCTGGCGCTGCAGACCAATCAACCCACGCAGGTGGTGCGAGACAACGCCGAGGGCTCGGGATACGTGGCGGCGGGCGCATACAACCAGACCTATCTGGATGCGGCAAAGGTCTTGGTCAAGCCGGACGTCAGTGTCGTCGTGATCTTCGGCAGTCGCTTCGACATGTACGCGGCGCCGGACGCCGTGAAGAATGCGGCCCTGGCGACCTACGCAGCTGTCCGGGAAGAGGCGCCGGACGCTGTCCTGCTTGTCGTCGGACCGACATGGCCGGGCGACCAACCACCCCCGGCACTTCTCAACACCCGAGATATGGTGCGCGACGCGGCCAACGAGGCCGGCGCTGTCTTCGTCGATCCGATTGAGCAGGGCTGGTTCGCCGACGACCCCGGAAAGCTGATGGCTCCGGACAATATCCATCCGACAGACGCAGGGCATGAACGGATCGCGCTCGGCATCTACCAATCCACCATGGAAGCGCTTGAACGGCAGAGCTGATCGCCAGCCGTCCTGATACGAAGGGCCGAATCGTGAAACGCATACTTGATAAGTTCTCGCGGCGCATGTGGGCCGTCGTGCTGGTGTTCGCATTGATCGGTGCCGGCGCCGGGCTGCTGCGGATGTATCTGAAGGACTACGCCTACGAGGCGACCGCCACCGTCTATGTCACCCCGCCGATCAGCAGTAGTGCATCGGACGCTCTGACCGCGGACCAATATGCGGCGAACCGTACCCAGCTCTACCTTTCGTTCATCGAAAGCCCGGAGCTGGCGCGGGCGGTGACCGAACAGCTGCCGGGCAACCCGTCGCCGGAGGAACTCGCCGGAAGGGTGGAGGGCGAGGCGACTCCGCTGACATCGCTGCTGTCGATCACCGCCAGCGGCGACTCGCCAAGCGATGCCCGAAACCTGGCGATCTCCTACGCCGAGGCGCTGCCCTCCTTCGCGAGGTCGATCGAAGGATCGGGCGGACTGCGTGGGGCCCCCAGCGTGGTCACCGTCGCGCTTCCCATCGCAGAGGAGCCGGGATTCATCAAGCGGTACGGCCTGTTGATCGCTCTGATGGTGGGCGCGGGGCTGTTGGGTGCGTTGTATTCCTTCGCCTACCAACGCCATTACCCCAATGTGCGGACCACCGGTCAGCTGCGTCGTGAGCTGCAGATCGCGCTCGCCGAGAACGTCGATATCAAGAACTCGCCGCGTCAGCTCCGGCGTCTTCAGGCCGAGCTGCTCACCGATTCCGACAACGATCGCTGTCTGATGCTCGTCGGCGCCACATCGCGGGACAAGGCAAAGCAGTTCAGCGACGCGTTCACGCAGTTGGTCGAGGAGAGCGGCCGGACGGGGATCGAAATCATCGACATCCCGGCTCTGCTGGAAAGCAGCGCCTCGGCGGCGGCGCTACACCGGACCGATTGCCAACAGGCGTTGATGGTGACGCGATACAACGTGACGTCGCTGCGCGATGCCAAGGCGTTGCGCGACCTACTCGCCATGAACAACATCGAGCTACGTGGAGCGGTCATCCAGCGCAGCAGCAGGCTTCCGTGGCACCGCGAATCAACGCCACCCGCCGAGCCCGCGCCGCGCGACGACGAGGCCGAATCGCCTTGGCCCACCATCGATGTGCTCGAAGCCGAAAAGCATGGAAGGCGGGTTCGTGCCGACTGATTTCGGCCCCTCGCTTCTGACCAACACCGCGCTGGGCACCATCGCGGTTCTGACGACGGCGCTGGCGATCTGGATCTGGTGGAGGCGGTCCTCCGCCGCGCTGGCGCCGGTACTGCTGGCGGTTCCACTGCTGCTGATCGCGCTGTTCGGCGTCCCCTTGTGGGAGTGGTCGAAGCATTCCAAGGGCGCCGGCCTCGGCCCCGAGATCCGCGGGGTGCCATTCACCCACTCCATCGGCGTCACAGCCCTTCTGTGGGCCTGCATAGGCGCCGGATTGTCGGCGCTTCTGCTGCCGGCGGTCGGCCGTGGCGCGGAACGCGCAGCCGATCGCGGGCCGGCAGCGCCCACCGACTTCCATTCCCGCACCACCTCCGTCGTCTGCATCTGGGCGACACTGGGTTCGCTTGCGGTGTGGCTGATCGGCAGCGGGCCAAGCATTCTGGTGCGCGACTACTACCTGCAGAGCGACGGCATCGAGTTCTTCTTGCTGGTCGGCTGGCCGCTGTGCTTTCTCGCCGCGATCATCACGTTGGTACTGAGCATCTTCGAACGCGATCCCCTTCTGAAGCTGTTCATGTGGGCGGCCGTTGCCGCGGTGTACATCGTGATGACGGCCGTCGGGACGCGGATGGCCATCACCTTTCCGGCCGTCGCCGCGTTTGTGCTGGTTGGGAACATGGTGCGAAATCGAAGGCTGTATGTGGTGTCATTGGTGGCCGCAGTGGGCTTACTCGGATTGGCCGCGTTCACATTCAGCGTGGTGTTCACCGCCCGAGGAGTCCCGCACGGCCTGCTGAATTTGCCTGGAATCGTGATGGCGGTCGTCGATCGAAGCAATAGCCTCTCGAATCTGGTGTTGACACCGGTCAAACAGCTCGTCTCGTCCATCGCCGTCGCCTACCCGCTCGTCGAGCGATCTGCGCAGTACGACTTGCTCGAGATTCTCATCGCAAACGCCAACCCGCTTCCCGGCACCGCCGTGGGAAGGGGATTCGAAGTGTACTGGCCCTATTCCTGGGTACCGCTGGCGTTTGTCGGGACCTGGTACGGTTCGACCGGTTGGCTGGGTCAACTGCTGCTCTACTGCTTCATGGGATGGACGACCGGATACGCCATGGCCAACTTCCTCCGTAGTCGGCTGTCGTACTTATGGCTTCTCACGGTGCCGGTCGCGTTGGCCCTTGGCGCGCTGTCGATTCAGTACACCTCGCGCAACGTCTGGCGGGTGTTGTCGATTGCCGTGGTGCTGCTCGTCGTGTCCTACCTGATACGACGAAAACGCGTCGGAAGCACATCTGACGATGATGCGGAGACGCTGTCGTCTTCGCCGCTGCAGCCGACACCGACCGGCGCAGTCTGACAACCGATGTGAACCGCAGAAACCGGAGTTGAGGTGAGTTCGTGTTCCTGAGACGCAGTCGAGGCGGCCGCAGAATGTTCGTCGGCATTCTGACCGTCGCCGGTTTGGTGCTCAGCGGTTGCCAAGTCCGTGAACCTGTCACCGCGCCACCGTGGAATGAGAACGCCGGGCCCGCGCCGATCACGGTTCCCTACCCTCAAGTCGCACCCGAGGTCTGGGCGGAGCGCGGTTCGGTGAGCCTGGAAGAACCGCTGCCCGACGATCTCGATCCCGCTCTCGTGGACGCTATCGGTGCTGGCACCCGCGCCGTGTACGCCTCGGTCTACGGCGTGGACGGGTCGCCCACTGAGGTCTCCGGTGCCTTCTTCATTCCCAAGGGCGAACCGCCGGCCGGCGGGTGGCCCGTGGTCGCGATGGCACATGCGACGGTGGGGACGACAACCGACTGTGCCCCGTCTGTGCGGTCGGATCTGTTGGGCTATTCCCCCGGTGTCGTCGAGATGGTCAAGAAGGGATACGCCGTTGCGCTCCCGGACTATCAGGGGCTTGGAATGCCCGGCTTCCACCCATACCTCGAGCCTCGGACGGCGGCGTTCAACGTCATCGACTCGGTACGCGCGATGCAGCAGATCTATCCCCAGGTGTCGTCTCGGTGGCTGGCCCTGGGCGGTTCGCAGGGCGGGCAAGCTGCGTGGGCGGCCAACGAACTCGACGACTTCTACGGAGGCGGACTCGAGCTCGTCGGTTCTGTCGCGGTGGCGCCGCCCGTCGACATGAGCCCGATGGCCGAGATGGCCTATGACGGGACGTTGAACACCGGGCAGCTCGGTCTGACCCCGTTGCTTCTCACCTCCTTTGAGCAGATGTACCCCGATTTCCCGATCTCGAGGTTCTTGCACGGCAAGGCGCTGGAGTTGAGATACTCCGCGGTCGGTTGCACCCTCGACGCGCAGCGGATGCGGATCCAGATCACTCCCGATGACGTTCGGCCAGAGACTCGTGAAGACGCCGACATGCTGCGGGAGATGCTTCGCGCACTTGCGCTTCCGGAGCGGCCCTTGGCCGCACCGATGCTCGTGATCAACGGGTTGAACGATCTGTTGGTCTTGCCGGTCTGGGTTTCGACGGCCATTGCGCGCGCCTGCGAACTCGGCGGAAAGATCGCCCACTATCCGGTCCCCGACGGCGGGCATGGCAATCTGCGAGCGGACCAGAAGTTCGTCGAGGAATGGGCCGCCGCCCGATTCGCCGGCCAACCGGCTCCATCCAATTGCCCTCAGGACACGCAAAAGTGACGAAATCGACCGCACGAGTCGCATGGCAGGATGTTCCATTCGCGAAGGGCAGGATCTGGGTCGTATGCGGCCCAGTGTCCCCGCTGACGCCCGAGTTGGTGTCGCGGATGCTCAACAACATGGCCGCCCATGGTCCCGCGACGAGGGTCGGGCTCATTCCCACCGGGGGAACCCGCAAATGGAAATTCGACCGACGGCCCGGTGACACCGCCGTCAACGCCGATCTGAGCTTTGACGACCACGACGTCAACGAGATGCTCACGCAGTTCATGCAGACGTCGCCCGACGTACCCATTCAGGTGGTCGCTCCGGGGGCCGGTGACTACGTATGCATGTATGTCGACCACGGCGTCGGAGACGCTCATCTCATCATCGAGATGTTCGTCGCGTTGTCCCAGGCGGCCAGGTACGGCGACTTCGTGCCGCCGCTTCCCGGCTCGATGACGGCGCCGCTACTTTCGTGCTTCTGGAACGCGACCAAGTCGGAACCGAAGGGCATGTGGTCGGATGCCGTGGAATTGGTGAAGTCGGTGACGAATCGAAGGCGGTCGGGCGGGAGCGCTCCCTTGGATGCGCCTGCCAAGCAGCCGGCCGGCCAACGTGGCACGGCCACCGCTGTTTTCGTCAAGAGCCGGATGGGCTATCTCGACGAGTTGCGCGCGTACCGCGCCGCCACCGGGCAGACGGCCACGGTGACGACCTACGTCATCCGGTCGCTCTATCATGCATTCCGCGATGCCGGTGTCGACTTGTCCGACGACGTCCTCGTGATGATGGACTTGCGACGGTTCCTTCCGCCGGAGCAGTTCTCCCTGGCCAACCTCAGCGCGCCGGTCGTGCTTTCGGTGACTCCGGACATGTCGGCGGAGGAGGTCACGCTCGCGGCGCTTCCGCTGGTGACCTCGCGCAAACCGTTGTTGCGGATGATGGGCAGATCGTTGGCGGCACGCCTGAAGGGGTTACCGGCCGCCGAGGATGTGGTCGAGTCTCATGGCGTAGGCCCCAAGCGGCCCCTTACTCTGTCGATCTCCGATGTGACGAAGATCCCGGCCTCCGGCAAGATGTCGTGGCCGCCCGGATTGCAGCCCGAGGACATCAACCTCGCGATCGCTCTGGAATCGCCCGACCCGTCCTACGTCAACATCTGCATGATCACAGCTCCGGAAGATCGCGCAATGCACCTGACCGCGACGTTCTATGACTCACGGCTGGATCCCGAAGTGGTTCGTGCCGCGCTGAAGAGTGCGCTCGAGATCCCCGGATCACCTCGGCCGCAATAGTGATGCGTGCGATTGTGCTGACGATCGCCGCGGTGACCGCCAGCGCCAACGTCGTGCTGTGCGGCGCAGGCTATTTCGTGTTCAATCGTGCCGCAACCGACCCTCATGGTCAGGCGGATGCGATAGTGGTTCTCGCAGGTGAGCACGACGGTCGCGACGAGTACGGAATTTCGTTGGCGCAACGGGGTTTTGCCAGGACAGTGATCCTGTCCGATCCCTACCCCCGCGACGACAGCGTCATGCGACGCCTCTGTCCGGCCCGTTATCACGACATCGAGGTGAAGTGCCTGCGACCGAGCGCGACAACCACGCGGGGCGAAGCTGAGATGATTCGCGACCTGGTGGACCAGCAGCAGTGGCGCAGGCTGATAGTCGTCACCTGGCGATTCCACATACCCCGCGCACGGATGATCTTCGGTCAGTGTCTGCCGCCCGCGACCGAAGTCGCCTACGTCGCCGTTCCGCGTCAGTACCAATACTCGCTGGCGGTGTGGGAGCTTCAGTACCTGTATCAGTACGCGGCCCTGGCGAAGGCGGTGGTGGCGTCCTCGTGTGGCTAGAACTCGTGGTCGATGGACCGCTTCGCCCTACCTGATGAGGTCTCTCACACGCGGCCGCTGCCGGCCACTTCGGCGCCGCTGACCTGGCTCGGCGCTCGGTCCGGGGTCGCGGCAGGCGCGGGCATTTCCTGTTGCTTCCCTGATCGTCGACGGGCCTCAATGGGTCGCTCTGAGGTAGAAGAACGCCCCGGCGATCACCATGTACGTCGCCGACGCCGCAGTCGCGCCGCAGAGCGTGGTGAGGGCCAAAATACCCGCGGATCGACGCAGCAGTGACCACACCTCTGCGACGTCTCGCGGCGCGGTCGGCGGCAGCAGCGTGGACAGGAACGGCGCAGCCGTTCCCAGCAGGCCGTAGCTCAGCAAGGCCGCCAACGGGCTTTCCGGATTGACGAAACCCAGCGCGCCGGCCACGGCTCCGGCGAGCGCGCTGACGACGACATTGAACAGCAGTACGGTCCGCCACCCCCATCTGCGTCGCCAGGCGACGAGCAACACCATTGATGCCGCACCCGCACCGATGGCAACGAGCATCAACTCGATCAATTCGCCGCACTCCAGAATTCCCGTTTGCGCGACCGAAACGCCAGCGCCGCGAACATGCCTGCGCACGCGCCCACCAAACCGCACACCGGGACCAGGACGAGCACCACCAGGCCTGCGGCCGCCTGTGTGCTGATCCCTATGGCCGCGTATTGGCTCAAGCTCGCTGCGCCCGCGCAGCTTCCCAGTATGAAAGCCCGAAGGTTGCCCTCTCGCAAGGCGGTGAAGGTGAATCCAGCGACGAACATCGCTCCGCCTACCGTTATTGCCAGGCTCGCGACGCCGCCTGCCGGGAAGCCTTGAATCGCGGGAAACGCCGGAGGCATCGGCCACAGCCGACCGAGCAGGAACCGCACGAGCGCGCCGATGACGACTCCCGCGACCGCGTATCGCTGTGACGACGTCACGGTGCGGGACGACCTTGGCACCCGCAGAGGCTACGTCACCGGCCAAACCGTCAGCAAGGCGATCGACCCGCTGGTCCCCGTGTTCCGTATGCTGCCGCTGTGCGCCGTGAACCGCTCGACCAACGAGCCCTGAACGACGCGCTCACGCCGCCGTGGCGACGGGTCGAGATCGTCGCCGAGACCGGGTCCACCAACGCCGACCTGCTCAGCCGTGCGGCCGGCGGCGAGGACATCGACGGCACGGTGCGGTTCGCAGAGCATCAGACCGCGGGACGGGGGCGCAGTGGACGTGCGTGGTCGACCGTGCCGTATTCGCAGATCTCGATGTCGGTGGGTGTGGACGCTGCGAAGGTGCCGGTTGCCGGGTGGGGATGGCTGCCGCTGGCGGCCGGCGTCGCCGTCGTCGATACGGTGACCTCGCTGGGGGTGGCCGCGGCCCGTCTCAAATGGCCGAACGACGTCCTGGTCGAAGACCGCAAGCTGGCCGGCATCCTCACCGAGGTGTCGCCGGGCGGCGCGGTCGTCGTCGGGATCGGGCTGAACGTGGCGTTGCGCGCCGACGAGGTGCCTGGTGCTTCGTGGCTGCGGCAACTGCAGGTCGATATCGACCGCACCGAGCTGGCCGGCCGGCTGTTGCACGAGCTCGGTGCCCGCATCAGCGCATGGCGTGCCGCGGGCGGTCCCGACGAGACGCTGATCGCCGATTACCGCGACCGCAGTTGCACGATCGGGACGACCGTTCGCGCCATCTTGCCTGGAGGGCGCCAGATAGTGGGCGTGGCAAGGACAATCGACGAGCAGGGCAGGCTGTGCATCGACACCGAGGAGGCGGCCGGCGAAGTCGCGGTGTCGGCCGGCGACGTGGTGCACCTACGGCCGAGGGATTGAGGTCGGCCTATCCGAACTCCAACAGGGTCGTGCTCGGCCTGATGCGCCGATACCCCGGGATGCGGTCGAGGACCGGCAGGAACTCCAGCCGGTAGCGGCCGCGACCGGTCGGCGTGCGGACGTCGTGAGCGGCGCTGATCCCGGGGATGCGCTGGGCGAGCGCCATGCCCTCGTCGGCGCTGAACCCGAACGGCATCCGCGGCGACTCGTAGCGGCTGGACAGGTCCACGCCCCGCAGCGTGCGACGGCTCAACCAGTGGGGGATTGAGTCGAAGATCATCTGACCGCCCGGAAAGCGCTGGGCGCAATCGGAGATCAGACTCAGCACGTCATCGGGCTCGAAGTACATGAACAACCCCTCGGCGGTGATGATCACGCCGTTGGAGCTCTCGACGCGGTCCATCCAACTGCGGTCCAGCGCCGACTGTGGCAAGGCGACTACCCGCTCGTCGCGTGGAAGCAGTTGCCGTCGAACCGCTATCACCGGCGGCAAGTCGAGGGAGTACCACGTCACGTCGTCGCACCCGCCTGCGACGTCGAGACGCCAGAAGCTGGTTTGCAGGCCCTCGGCCAACGCGACAACCGACGCCTTCGGGTGAGCGCCAAGGTAGGCCCTCGTGACGCGGTCATACATCGAGGCGCGCAGTGCGAACGCCTGATTGGGCTTGCCGAACTTGGAGTAGTCGTAGTCGATCTTGTCGGCGAGCTCCACCGCCAGCGGGTCGTCGATGGCGGCGTCGGGGCGTTTGGCTTCGACCGCCCGGTTGTGCAAAGCCCACAGCGAGGTCGCCGAGACGCCCGTCAACCTGTTTCCATCGATCCTGTCCACCGCAGCAACCTAACAAAATGCATGCACCGCGAACCGCACACGTGCCGAGTGCGGACGACGGCCTGCCGATTGCGAGTGAGTGATCTTTACTGGTCGGAGTTTCGGGGGCAGGCCGCTGGACACATCCACCCGCCGCATCATTACAGTGGTGGGCACGCTAGCAAAGGGTCCTTTGTGTTCAATGACATGAAAACGATGTCGATCGTCATGATCGCATGCGGTCTGGTGGTGTCCGGTGTGGCCGCCTGCCGGGCGGACCCCGTCGTGACCGAGGACCTGACGGGTCCACCCATCAGCGCAGAGCCGGATCTGCCGCCCCCGCACGTATGGCTACCGCTCGACGAGTTCTACGAGCGTCCGGCCAGGATTCCGCCCAAGCCCGGCGTCCTGCTGAAAAATGACCGCTTGACGGACCGACTGCTTCCCCCGAGGTCACGTGCCTGGCGCATGATGTATTCGACGCGGCTCCCGGATAACACACCGGCCACCGCGGTGGCCACGGTGCTCGCGCCGGAGCGGCCCTCGCCCCAGCCCAGTCCGGTGATCCTGTTCCAACACGGGACCGTCGGGATCAAACAGAAGTGCATGCCGTCGACCATGACCACTCCCTTCGAAGGGGTGCCCGGGCTGGAAGAGGTGGTCAGAAGGGGCTGGGTGGTGATCGCGACCGACTACCAAGTCGATGGCGACGGCGTCATACCGTTCCTCGTGGGCGAAGGTGAGGCGCGTAGCACGCTGGACTCGTTGCGGGCAGCTCGGCAGATGCCGGAGCTGCAGCTGGCCAACCGTGCGGTGGTCTGGGGTCACTCGCAGGGCGGCCACGCGGCGTTGTGGACCGGGATCGCGCGCGGGGACTACGCACCCGACATCAAGTTGTCGGGCATAGCCGCGTCCGCCCCGGCGACAGATCTCGAAGAGCTCGCCCGAATCTACGCACAAGGTGTCGCGGCCGCCACCTCGGCTCCCTACCTCGCCACCGCCTACAGCCAGTACTACCCGGACGTCCAGTTCGACGATGTCGTGCCGGAGGGGGCGCGGGAGATCTCGCGCGAGATCGCCGATCTGTGCCCTGAACCCCAGGAGTTGCTTCGGTTGCAGCAACTGGGATCTGAATTGGGTGCGGCGACGGTGGCGCCGATGTCTGCGACCGGACCGTTCGCGGACCGGCTGCGCGAGAACACCCCGAATCAGACCATCGACGTACCGGTGCTGGTCGTGCAGGGGCTCACCGATCCTGTGATCCCGCCGTCGGTCACCGACGCGTTCGTCGATCGGCAGTGCGCAGCCGGACAGGACCTTGCCTACTGGCGGGTTGTCGACCGCGACCATAATACGGTGTTGGCGGCAGACGGCCAGATACCGGAGATGCTCGTCTCGTGGACCGACGATCGCCTGGCGGGCAAGATTCAGACGGGTTGTCAGACAACCACTTTGCGCGGCTAACGCCGGTCACTGCGAGGAAAGGACGCCGAATTGCTCCAAGCATTATGCTGGCTGCTTCCGCCGTGTGCTCTCAAGAATCGCATACTCGCGAGATTCGGCCATAGCATCTCGCCGACCGCCCGAATCGGGCCGACCGTGGTGCGCCGAGTCGCGTGCTTGGAGATCGGCGATGATGCACGGCTCGGCCTTTTCAACGTCTTCAGCGGGCTGCGGATGGTGCACCTTGATCGCTATGCCGTGATCGAGTCGTGGAACTGGGTCTCGGCGAACCCCGCGTTCCGGCAGGTCAACCCGCAGGCCGGCACATTTTTCCTCGGGTACAGTGCGAAGCTCGGGAGCCGAAACTACGTCGACGCCTCCGGCACCGTCGTGCTGCGTGACTACGCCGCGGTGGGCGGCCACCGTGTCTTCATCCAGACCCACGAACCGGATTTCAAGCTCTACTTGCAGCGGGTGGGCCGCATCACCGTCGGACATCACTCGCTGGTGGGTAGCTGCGCGGTGATGCTGAAAGATGCCTACTTACCGGATCAGTCGCTGCTGGCGGCGAATTCGACCATGACGTCGGCGTCGGCGCGCGACCGCAAGCGAGGTCTGTACGCCGGGTCGCCCGCCGTATGGAAGCGCGAGACGATCGGGCGCTACTTCGACCGCCTGGAACGCTCTATGACGGAGTTCGCCGTCGACGGTCCGATGGGTGTGTTGGAGGAGGATCTCGACGCGGCGAAGCGTCAACTCTCGGCAGAGCACCGACATTCGCAGGCGAAACCACCATCGTCCCACCACTGACGCCATGGCCGATCAGGAGCTGGTGCGCGGGTTCTACACCGAGGCCGGCGTCGGCGGCTTCAGCCACGTCGACCGGCACAATTGTTTCGCGCGGATCACACCCAAAGGCCTCGGCGATCCCACTCCCAAGAGACCGCGGTGGTGAATTCTTCGACAGGCGTTCCTAGTATGTCGCCGACCACCTGGGTCGACACAGGGCTCTCTCAGGCAAGCCACCACACTGCAACCCCGCCTCCCAGCGACAGTGACATCAGCCCCATGATGGCGACGCCCAGCCACACCCTGTTCATCACCAGCAGTGCGGTGACCCAAAGAAAGCAGATGAGTAGGGCACTAACCCACGCAACCGCGGCCACAGTCTTCATCTACTGGTTGGCGGAACTCATGGCCCGTTTCTGCGCGGCGCGCCGCTCGTCTCGCGCAGCCTCGCGCTGCTTCCATGCCGTTGCGTATTCGCGGTACTCCGCCCGTTTGACGGGATCGTCGGTACCTCGGAGAACAGCCCACCCAATCGCCGCAAGGCCGGCGGCGATGGCGACAGTAATCCCAGGTCTCATGCCCGGCACTATAGCGCGCGGCTGCGAAGCGGCCCAATCTTGACGACGGTGGCGACCGGCCGGCGTTGCCGGAACGCGGAGGGTCGAACTGAGGTTTGTAGGCGACCAACGGTTGGTGAAAGATATCGTCGCAGATCATCGTCACGCCGAGGTTGTCAGCCAACTCTGCTCAATGTCACGAAACACGTGGTATTGCGATCGAGCGACCGGGGTTGTCACCGAAATCGTTTGCTGGGTGCGCACACCTCGGCGGTACCACGATGGCTGCCGACCTCTCGCGAGGCGCAGATGGTGTCCATGAGCAAGGGAGTGGGCCGGCCATCGCCGGCACCTAACAGGACCTCCTCGCGGCGGATTGCGAGATACTGGAGATCACGTTTCACATGCTATGGATCGGCTGGCCGACAAGCTCGAGACTGGTTGCCAAGCAACGACTTTGCGTCGTTGAGCGGTACCCTTCACACACGAAGTTCGACGTACATAGACTGACGTGGTGGACAACGAAGAGTTGGTGCGGCGGTTCTACCCGGAGGCTCGTGTCGGTGGGTTCAGCCATGTGGACGGTACCGTTGCGTTCTATTCGCAGCTCGCGTCCATCATGAGCCCGGCAGACATCGTCCTGGACTTCGGTGCCGGACGTGGTGAACCGATTCACGACGACACCGTCGACTATCGGCGAGATCTGTCCAACCTGATGGGGCGATGCGCGCATCTAGAGGGATGTGACGTCGACGATGTCGTACTGCAGAACCCATTCTTGGACCATGCCGAAGTGATCAGTCCCGAATCTCCGCTTCCGTATCCCGACAACCGGTTCGACATCGTCGTGGCCCGCTCCGTTCTCGAGCACGTGGACAACGCCGAACACATTGCGCGAGAACTGATGCGAGTCGTGAAGCCGGGTGGGGTGATCGCCGCCGTCACTCCCAACAAGTATGGATACATCGCACTCGGTGCAAGGGCTGTGCCTAACCGAATGCACGTCAAAGCGCTCAAACGCATCCAACCGCAGCGCAAGGCCGAAGACGTCTTCCCTACTCGGTACAAACTGAACACCGCAGCCGCGCTGCGACGGGCATTCGGACCCGATGCCGAGGTCCACGTCGCCTACTGGTCGGCCGAGCCGGCGTATCACTTCGGGCGCCCGACCGTCTACCGGTTCATCAAGTGGATGAACAAGCATCTACCGGCTGTGCTGCAGCCGGTACTTCTCGTCTACATCCGCAAGCGGAAGTCGGCCTGAAACCGCGTTCACTCGAGCTAACCACTCGGATCGGCGACGACTTCAAGCCATATCGACGCGGGGAAGTCGCCGTCCGCGTTCGCATCCGCGACACCACGATCGGTCTTCATCGGGTTGTTGTACGTCGGGATGATCTCCTGAGCTCGCTCGAGTGCCCTGTCGTGGATGAGTGCGCAGGCGAACCGAATCTCGAACCGGGGATTGTCTGCCAGGTAGGCATGAAGCAGCACGGATTCCGACCAGAAGAACAGGTCGTGCGACAACACCAGCGGCGCGTAGTCGTAGGGCATGGTCACGTCGTGGAAGTGCACGAACACACCATTGGCCAGCCGCGGCAGTACTTCGAGAATCAGATAGTTGACGTCGCTTCCCGGTGACACGGTGTGCGTCGAGTCGATGAACAACAGGTCGCCGGGACCCAGCGCCGCGAATTCCGACGCCGCCAAGTCCTGGACCGGAACGTCACGCAGCGTTATGGCACCGTTGGACCCCAGCCGCCTCAGGTAGTCCGTGGGATAGGGGTCGACGCAGGTGAGGTCCAGCTGAACGCCGGCCTCCTTGGCGGCGCGCAACACGACCGACGTAGACGCGCCCGCGCCGATTTGCACCACTCGCCGGGGCGTGCGAGTTCGCACGAAGCAGTACAGCAGGTCGGTTTCGATCGGACCGAAGCCGACGGCGCCGTTCTCCATTGCTGCGTACTCGTACAAACCCAAGGCCGGAAGCGTGGCGGCCAGCTCACGAGGGCAGGTCTCGCGCAACCATTCGAGCTGTCCATCGATGTCAGTGCCCGCCACTCCTACCATCGAGTAGGGTCGCTGCCAGCGACGATCGCTCTTGAGTGCGCGGATGTCGGGGATCTCGCTGTAGAAGTGTCGCGGCAGCACGTCCACGCCCACATGCTGGCCGACTTCAAACAGGTTGCGGAGCCGAGCCTTTCCCCATTCCTTGATGGTTCGAACACGTTGATCGCGCGCAGCCGCCATGTGCCCAGTGTGACATGGCTCCGACAGGAGGGGATTCGCAGCACACGATTGCCTGCGCCCTGAAGTGATCGGGTCGAGGCTGCCGACTGGAAGTCCGACCCGACCCTCGAGCAAACCCACGATATGCTTGGCCGGATGTTGAGAACAGCAGCTTCGGCGGTGTCCATGGTGGCGGCATTATGAGTAGTGCGATCGCGCAGTCCGTGCGGCTGCCACCTGGACCGAAGTGGCCGGTCTACGCGCAAGGCATCGCGTTCCTGGTCGCCAGGCGCCGCGTGATGGAGTCGCTTGCCAAACGCTACGGCACCGAGTTCACCATGACGCTGCCGTTTCGTCCCATGGTGGTGCTCAGCGATCCAGCGTTGGTGAAAGAGCTGTTCCAGACGTCGACAACGTTGGTGCAGGGCGTCGAGCCCAACCTCGATGTCGTATTTGGGCCTGGTTCTACGTTCGGACTGCACGGGGAGGACCACCGCCGTCGCCGCAAGTTGCTCGTCCCGTCGTTTCATGGCAACCGGATGCGGGCCAATGAGGGTGTCGTCGAGGAGGAGGCGCTCAAGGAGATCGCCTCATGGCCGGAGGGCGAGGAGTTCCCGGTGCTGGAGTCGATGATGCGCATCACCCTCAACTCCATCTTGCGGGCGGTGTTCGGAGCGGAGGGCACCGAACTCGACACCTTGCGCGAACTCATGCCGCGGCTCATGAAGCGGGCGTCGGTGATGGCAATCCTGCCGCAGTTGCGTCATGACTGGGGCCCACGGAGCCCGTGGGGCCGCTATATGACTTCACGGCGCGAGTTCGATGGCGTCATCCGTTCGCTCGTCGAAGACATCAAAAAGGATCCGAATTTCGAAGAGCGAGTCGACGTGCTCTCGCTGTTGGTGCAATCCACCTACGAAGACGGCACACCGATGTCGCTGACCGAAATGGCGGATGAGATGTTCACCTTACTCGCCGCTGGTCACGAGACCACGGCCACGTCGTTGGCGTGGGCGGTGGAGCGGCTGCGCCGCCATCCGGACATCCTGTCCCGGTTGACCGACGAGATCGACGCTGGTGGTTCTGATTTGCTTCAAGCCACGATCAACGAAGTTCAGCGCTGCCGTCCGGTCATCGACGCCTGCGCGCGCCAGGTGATTGAGGAGCCGGTGACGATCGGCGAGTGGGTAATCCCGAAGGACAACATCATTCGCGTCGACATCGGCCTCATCCACCAGAACGAAGCCGTATATCCGGAGGCCCACCGGTTCAACCCCGATCGATTCCTTCACGACAAGCCCGACTTATATGCATGGGTGCCGTTCGGCGGCGGAAACCGGCGTTGTATCGGCGCGGCGTTTGCGAACATGGAGATGAACGGCGTGTTGACGACGATGCTGCGAGAGGTTCGGCTGGAACCCACTGCCGCGCCGGCGGAGAAATGGCGCAACCGCGGCGTAGCGGCCGCGCCGAACCGCGGCGGTCGTGCGGTGATCCGCCGCCGGAACAAGAACGCGGCGAAGTAGCTTTCGGTGATGCTCGGCGTGCACGTTATGGTTCTGTTATGGCGTTGAATTCGCTTTCGGTGGCGGTTGCCGCTGCACGTCTGGCGGTGACGCGGCCCCTCGAGCTCGTCGACAGGTTCGAAGGCATGCGCGAGGTGCGGCGGATGGGTCCGCACGCTGAGATCGCCGATGCGCGGACTGACGTCTACGACGCGGTGCACGTGAGCTGCGGGGTTTCGGCGTGCAGTAGCTGCGCGGAGGAGATCGCAGCGATGACCGCCGAGGTGAATTCTCGTCTGTCCGAAGAGCATCTTCATGATGGCGGCAACACTTTGGCGCAGACGCTCTGGATCCTCATCAGGCACCGCAAACCCGCCAGGATCGTCGAGACGGGGGTGGCCCGCGGAATCTCGTCAGCCTTTCAACTCGGTGCGCTGGCAGCCAACGGTGAAGGTCAACTCTGGAGCATCGATTTGCCGCCGGTGCGCGGCGACTGGCAGGTGGAGACCGGTGATGCCGTTCCGGAACGCCTGAAAGGGCGATGGACCTACATCAGGTCTTCGAGCCGCCGGGGGCTGCCGCCGCTGCTGGCTGAACTCGGCGCCATCGACATGTTCGTGCACGACGGGCTACACACTGCGGAGACGATGACGTTCGAGTTCCATCACGTGTGGCCATACCTGGCGGACAGCGGAGTACTGGTCGCCGATGACGCCGATGCCAACGTCGCGTTCGTCGATTTCTGCCGACGCGCCGCGCTGGAGCCGTTGGCGTTGATCGAAGCTGAAAAGGGCTCGGTGGTCGGAGTCGTCAACAAGAAGTAGGCCGCAAAGCTGTACAGTCCAGCAGTGGCTTATCCGGAGAACGTGCTGGCCCACGACGAACATGTGGTCCTCCACCGGCATCCGCACTGGAAGCGCTTGACCGTACCGGTGCTCGTCTTGATGGTCATCACCGCCGTGTCGGCCCTCGGGGCCGGTTACGTCAGCAGCACGAATTGGGACACCACCGCCAGGCAGGTCGTCCTACTCGTCATCTTGGCTGTCTGGCTGTTGATCGTGGGTTGGCTGGTGGTCTGGCCTTTCCTCAATTGGCTGACAACCCATTTCGTCGTCACCGACCGACGGGTCATGTTCCGCCACGGCCTGATCACTCGTGCAGGCATCGACATCCCGTTGTCGCGGATCAACAGTGTCGAGTTCCGCCATGGTCTTATCGACCGAATGTTGCGGACCGGCACGCTGATCATCGAGTCAGCGGCGCAGGATCCTCTCCACTTCCAGGACATCCCGCGCGTCGAGCGTGTCCATTCCTTGTTGTATCACGAGGTTTTCGACACTCTGGGTTCCGGGGCATCGCCAAGCTGAGGATGTCGCCGTGCGCGCCGACCGGGGCGACGCAGCGGGGTTACGTTGCCTTCGCGCAGGCTCGGATCGCGCTGGTCCTCCAGCACCTCGGCGATGCCGCCCGCCGTGAGCGACTCGATGGCCTTGTCCGGATTGCGGCCGAACTCGTCTGGGAACACCCAGCGGCGGAACGCCCAGAACCGGAAGGCCATCTGCAACAGGTTGCCGATGATGTAGGCGGAAATGAAGTCGGCGACGTTCTCGACGGTCAGCGACACATCGGGTACGCGTAGCTGCAGCACATAGCTGGAGAACCACAGCGGGGCCATCGACAGCAACACCCCGACACCGCTGAACCCGAAGAACATCAGGGCCTCGTGATGGCGCTCGCGCCCACCGCGGTCCCGAAAACTCCATTCGCGGTTGAGTATGTAGGACGCGATGACCGCCACGATGCCAGCGATGATCTTGGCTGTTACCGGCTTGGGCTCCAATACCGTCAGCTTCAGCGTGTAGAACACCGTTGAGTCGATGACGAAGGTGGTCGCGCCGACGATCGCAAATTTGATGAGCTCGTGGTGTCGTTCGAAGTAGGGCCGGATCGGACGCGGCAGCCGCGCGATCGTGGCATCGGTGAAGGACACAACTGCGCAGTCTACGGAAAACCGGCCTTTGACGGGAACTCGCGCAGGTGACCGCGGTAAATCAGCTACCCGACGCATGACACCATATGCGGGTGCCAGGGAATCCGAGTGCACCCCCGGTGGTCGCCATGATCGGCGGTGGGCAACTGTCCCGAATGACCCATCAGGCTGCCATTGCGCTCGGTCAAACGCTGCGCGTACTGGCCGCTACCCCCGACGATGCGGCGGCCCAGGTCACCCCCGACACGGTCATCGGCGCCCACGACGATCTTGACGCGCTGCGCCGCGTCGCCGCGGGAGTGACCGCGGTGACCTTCGACCACGAGCATGTGCCCGGCGAGTTACTTGAAGAACTCGTCGCCGAGGGCGTCACCGTCGCACCGCCGCCGTCGGCGCTGATCCACGCCCAAGACAAGCTGGTGATGCGGCGCCGGTTGGCCGCGCTCGGCGCGCCGGTGCCGCGATTCGCGGAGATCACCGATGTCGCCGACCTCGACGGGTTCGCGGCAACCGTGGGGGAGTCGATGGTGGTAAAGGCGGCGCGCGGCGGCTACGACGGACGTGGTGTGACGTTGGCCGGCGACCTCGCCGAGGCCCGTCGAACAGTGGAGCGATACCTGGCCGACGGCGTTGCCGTGCTGGTGGAGGAGAAGGTTCTGATGCGCCGGGAACTCGCGGCGCTGGTGGCGCGCTCGCAGTTCGGGCAGGGCGCGGCGTGGCCCGTCGTGGAGACCGTGCAGCATGACGGGATCTGTGTGGAGGTGGTCGCCCCCGCCCCCGATCTCGACAGTGAGCTCGGTATCGGCGCAGCGCAACTGGCACTGCGGCTTGCCGACGAACTCAAGGTGGTGGGGCTGCTCGCCGTCGAGCTGTTCGAGACCGTCGACGGCAGGCTCTTGGTCAACGAGTTGGCGATGCGACCGCACAACTCCGGCCACTGGACGATGGACGGCGCACGTACGAGCCAGTTCGAGCAACACCTCCGGGCGGTGCTCGACTATCCGTTGGGTGACACCACGCCGATCTGGCCGGTGACGGTGATGGCCAACGTCCTCGGCGCGGCGCAGCCACCCACCATTAGTCTCGATGAACGCCTCCATCATCTTTTCGCCCGGATGCCGGAGGTCAAGGTCCACCTTTACGGCAAGGCCGAGCGACCGGGTCGCAAACTCGGTCACGTGAACGTGACTGGAGGAGACGGCGCCGTGACGGAGTTGCGCGAGCGGGCGCGGCGCGCGGCACGTTGGCTGTCACATGCGGAATGGGACGATGGATGGGATGCGCATGGCTGATGAACGGTCCACGCCTCGGGTCGGTGTGATCATGGGCAGTGACAGCGACTGGCCGGTGATGCAGGACGCCGCCGTTGCGCTCAGCGAATTCGACATTCCGTTCGAGGTGGGCGTGGTGTCAGCGCATCGGACTCCCGGTCGGATGCTGGACTACGCCCGCGGCGCGGCCCCCCGAGGCATCGAGGTGATCATCGCGGGCGCCGGAGGCGCTGCGCATCTGCCCGGCATGGTGGCTGCCGCCACTCCACTTCCGGTCGTCGGGGTACCGGTACCTTTGGACAGGCTCGACGGGCTCGACTCCTTGCTGTCGATCGTGCAGATGCCGGCGGGGGTGCCCGTCGCAACGGTGTCGATCGGTGGGGCCCGCAACGCGGGGTTGCTCGCGGTGCGCATCCTGGGATCGGGCGACCCGCAGTTGCGTGGGCGCATCGAAGCATTTCAGGCCGACCTCGAGACGGCGGTGCTGCAGAAGGACGCGGCGTTGCGCGAGCGCTTGCTCGATTACTGAACGCAGCCGCAAACACGGTAAAGTTACCGGTGAGTAGCTAGGAGGCAACGATGGCTCAATGGAGTGGAAACCCGTCGTTTGATCTTTTTCAGTTGCCCGAGGAGCACCATGAGCTGCGTGCCGCCATCCGGGCGCTGGCGGAGAAGGAGATCGCGCCCCACGCCGCTGACGTCGACGAGAACTCCCGATTCCCCCAGGAGGCGCTGGAGGCGCTCAACGCCTCGGGGTTCAACGCGGTTCACGTGCCCGAGGATTACGGCGGGCAGGGGGCCGACTCGGTGGCGACGTGCATCGTCATCGAAGAGGTGGCCCGGGTGGACGCGTCGGCGTCGCTCATCCCCGCCGTGAACAAGCTTGGCACCATGGGCTTGATTCTGCGCGGCTCGGATGACCTGAAGAAGAAGGTGTTGCCCGACCTTGTCGAGGGGCAACTTGCCTCGTACGCCCTCTCTGAGCGGGAGGCGGGCAGCGACGCGGCGTCAATGCGCACCCGCGCGAAGGCCGATGGCGACGACTGGATTCTCAACGGCGGAAAGGCGTGGATCACCAACGGCGGGAAGTCCTCCTGGTACACCGTGATGGCGGTGACCGACCCCGACAAAGGAGCCAACGGTATTTCGGCATTCATGGTGCACGCCGATGACGAGGGTTTCACGGTCGGCGCCAAGGAGAAGAAGCTCGGCATCAAGGGCTCGCCGACCGCCGAACTGTACTTCGAGAACTGCCGAGTTCCGGGTGACCGGATCATCGGCGAGCCCGGAACGGGCTTCAAGACAGCGCTGGCCACTCTGGATCACACCCGGCCGACCATCGGCGCGCAGGCGGTCGGCATCGCGCAAGGCGCTCTCGACGTGGCGATCGAATACACCAAAGACCGCAAGCAGTTTGGCCAGTCCATCAGCGAATTCCAGGCCGTCCAGTTCATGCTCGCCGACATGGCGATGAAGGTCGAGGCGGCCCGGCTGATGGTCTACACCGCTGCAGCGCGCGCAGAACGCGGGGAGGGTGACCTCGGGTTCATCTCGGCGGCGAGCAAATGCCTCGCCTCGGACGTGGCGATGGAGGTCACCACCGATGCCGTGCAGTTGTTGGGCGGTGCCGGCTACACGCAGGACTTCCCGGTGGAACGAATGATGCGCGACGCCAAGATCACTCAGATCTACGAGGGTACGAACCAGATTCAGCGGGTGGTCATGTCGCGCGCGCTGCTCAAGTAACGACCCGTCACGCCGATCCGATGGATAGAGCGAGGTGGGGCGGGCAGTCGGTTTCGGATTACTCGGCGGTGTTATACCCTGCATTTGCTAGCTAATTCAGTCGGTGGGGAAGAGGACGTGATGGAACGCGACAACGAGAGCGGCGCTGTGACGGCAGATGCGCTGGACGGTCGCCGGCGCGGAACGTCACAGCGGCGGCTGATGGCCGTCGTGGCCGGTGCCGGGAGCGCCCTGCTCGCCGCAGGCGGCATAGTGGCCGCGGTGACCATGTCGGCAGGTGCCCAACTGCCATTCTCGCCCGAGGCGGCAGCTACGGTGACTGCGACTCCAGGGTTCGGTTCGAACCGGGACAGCGGCTTCGATCTGCGGCGACCGCAGTTCACGGCTCAAGCCCCCGCGACACCCGGCCAGGTGGAGTGCATTCCCAACCTGTCGCGGACCGCTTGCCCGCCTGTGCGCGATCGCGCTGATTCGGCGGCCGCAGGCTGGATGAACGAAGCTCAGGGTCCCTACACGGCGATTCAGAGTTCGCTGCAGACTGCGGCTAGCGAGATGCAGGCGCAGAACATGGACGGAGTGCGCAGCGCCTGCAAACAGATCCTTAGCAACAGCCAACGGCTGCGCAATACCCTGCCCAGCCCGGACGAGGCGCTCACCGCCGAAGTGGAAGGTGCGGTCAGCGAGCTGATCACCGCGGCGAACATGTGCCTCGGGCCGGACGCCACCTCGAATGCACAGGCACTCATGTCCCACGTCGAGCAGGCCAACGCGCATTTCGCCAACGCGCAGCAGATCATGGAGAGTAAGTCGCCCTAGACGGCGTGCGTCGCGGCTCACTCGATGACGCGGCTGACCTTTTCGACTTGTCTGCGCCTGTCCAACGCAGTCGGCTCCGGATTGCAAACCTGCACCAACGACGCCCCTGAGATGAAGACAGCCAGAAGGTTGTCGACCAATTCGGTAGGTGTCGCCCACTGCTTGGTGGACAACACCCGATCAAGCGCTGTGAAACCGCGACTGTCAGCGGAAGTCCGCGCCTGCGCGAGGACCTCGTCGGGCGACCGCCCCGCCAGCGCGGCACCCGGGTGGCGCTCCGGGACGATCTGATCGCCGTGCACCCGCACGGCCGTCGCGTAGTCGGTCAGCCCGACGGGCAGGTCGGGTACCGGCTTGCCGAACGGATCCAGCGACAGCACCGCGATCTCGCCCATCCCGACGGCGCTGTCGGCGTCGGCCAACCGGTCGATGGTGCACAGCGCGACATCGGCCTGCCCCTGGTCGGTGTCCAGCACGGCTTCCGCCCCGATCCACCAGATCCCGAACAACACCGCCGCGGTCTGCCAGTGCGGGGGCAGCAAGACCGCCACACGACTGGCCGGGCCGGCGCCGAGCTCGTCGCGCAGCAGGTTGGCCGTCTTGGCCGCCCAGTTCGCCAGCGTGGCCGTCGACAGTTCGATGCGCTCGCCGGTGCCGTCGTCGTAGTAGGTGATCCGCGGACCGGCGGGGTCGGCGGCCATGAGCGGATCGAGAATCGCCGAACTGACTGTCGTCACGGCTAGTTGACGCACTCCGGGTCGGCCGAGCCGGCGGTCAGGATCGGTGACGGCGGCGGCGTGCCCTCGGCAGAGTCGCCGCCCATGGCGACGGCGTCGGTCGCCAGCAGCGGGTCGGTGCCGTCGAGGCCCGATCCCGGTCCGGTGTAGTCGTCGGCGAGCACCACGCGCACCGTCCCCGGCGCTACCGTGGCGTCCTCGACGACCGGCAGCCCGCCGAGATCCTTGGCAACGGCGGCAGCGCCGAGGTCGTCGGTCCTGGCCGCCAGCACCTGGCTGCCGGTCACCGGGGCGCCTTCGTGGTTGCCGGTGCCGCCCGGCGTGAACCCCTTGGTGGTCAACACCTGTGACACCGCGCCGGCCAGGCCGTTGATGTCGGTGGCGTTGACCACGTCGACGGTGGTCTTGTCCGGGGTGTAGGCCAATTCCTCGGTCTTGCCCTCGTCCTGGTCGTGCAACAGACCCTCGACCCAGGTCTTCACCTCACCGGCGTCGACGCGAACGACGCTCTGCATACCGTCGTCGCTCCAGCCGGCCTCCTCGAGCACCGGGACCGTCGCGAACGCGACATTGCCCGCGGCGAGCTTCTGCAGCTGCTCGGCGAATTCCATGACGTCCCAGCCGTCGGAGAGCACCACCGAGCGCTGGACCGCTTCCTGTAGGCGGTTCAGGGTGGTGGGACTCGACAAGGTCTTGCTGGAGATCACGTCGTGAGCCAGCGAAGCCATCACGGCCTGCTGCCGGGTCACCCGGTCGAGATCGCCGCGTGGCAGGTCATGCCGCTGCCGAACGAAGCTCAGCGCTTGCGGACCGTTGAGCTTCTGCCACCCCGCGGGGAAGTCGGCGCCCGAAAGCGGTTCGTAGACAGCATCTTTCAAGCACACATTGACGCCGCCGAGGGCATCGGTGATCAACGCGAAGCCGAGCAGACCGATCTCGGCGTAGTGGTCGACGGTGACACCGGTGAGGTTTGCGACGGTCTTGATCAACGCCTCGCGACCCGCCTCGTTCGCCTCGGGCTCAGCCTGGGCCGGGTCCATGCCGTCCTGTTCGACGAGTTCGATCATCTTCTCGGCGTGTTCGGAGCCGTAGACGCCGTTGATCTTCATCTTGCCCACACCCGGCGCCTCCACGTAGGAGTCGCGGGGGATCGAGATCGCCGTCGCGGACTTCCCGTTGTTGGGGATGCGGATCAGGATGATGGTGTCGGTGTTGGTGGCCTCGTCGTCGCCGGCGCGCAGGGTCGCCAGCTCCTGCTGCGACAGGGGGTTGCCATGGGCGTCGGTGCGGCTGTCCATGCCGACCAGCAGCACGTCGATCGCGCCGTCCTCGCCGCCCTCACCGAGGGCAATCGGCGAGATGTGGTTGATGCCCGACTCGAACGAGCGGATCTTCCCCCACGCGACACCCGTTCCCACCACGATGGCCAATGCCGTCGACACGGCGATGACACGGAGCATGCGAGCGGGCATCAGCCCAGGCTACTTGCGGAAGGGGCGCAGACCCGGTAGCGCGGATCGGCGTGCCAGACTCGTGATCATGTCTGCCCGAATCGTTATTCCCGGCGCGGGCGGGATGGTCGGCCGGCGCCTGGCGGCCCGCGTCCGCGGTCAGGGCCGCGAGGTGCTGGCGCTGACGTCGTCGGACTGGGACATCGCCGACGCCGACGCGGCGGGCCGCTTCATCGAAGCCGGTGACGTGGTGGTCAACTGTGCCGCCTACACCCAGGTCGACGCCGCAGAGGCCGAGGAGGCCCGCGCCTACGCGGTCAACGGCGATGGGCCCGGGCACATCGCCCGGGCCTGTGCGGAGGTCGGGGCGCAGCTTATCCACATCTCGACCGACTACGTCTTCTCGGGCGAGTTCTGCGGAGACCCGCGCCGCCCGTACGAGATCGACGACGACACCGGGCCGGTGAATGTATACGGGCGCACCAAGCTGGCCGGGGAGTCGGCGGTGCTCGCCGCGCTGCCGTCGGCGCACGTCGTCCGCACCGCCTGGATCTTCGAGGGCGCCGACGGCGCTGACTTCGCCGCCACCATGCGACGGCTGGCCGCGGGGGACCAGCCGGTGGAAGTGGTCGCCGACCAGATCGGCTCGCCGACGTATGTCGAGGACTTGGTCGCCGCGCTGCTCGAGGTGGCCGACGGAACCGTCCGCGCGCCGGTGGTGCACGCGGCCAACACCGGGGAGGCCAGTCGCTTCGAGCAGGCGCGGGCCGTGTTCGAGGCCGTCGGCGCCGATCCGCAACGGGTGCGCCCCGTTGGCACCGACCGCCATCCGCGGCCGGCGCCGCGGCCGCAGTATTCGGCGCTGTCGATCGAGCGATCGGTCGCCGCCGGGCTGACGCCGCTGCGCTCCTGGCGAGAGGCGGTGGCGGCCGCGCTCGCCGCGCCCGCCGACGGCGGCCCGATACCCTCTACGCCGTGAATGACGGACGGGCTGCGGCTCACGTGAGTTGCGGGAAGGCAGCCCTCGCGTGAGCGACGAACTGATCGTGGTGACGGTGACCTATTCGCCGGGACCGCATCTGGACCGGTTCCTCGCCTCGTTGGCACACGCCACCGACCGCGCGGTCACGGTGATCGTGGCCGACAACGGATCGACCGACGGCGCGCCAGAGGAAGCGGTGCAGCGCTATCCCAATGTCCGGCTCTTGCGCACCGGCGCCAACCTCGGCTACGGCAGGGCGGTCAACCGCGCGGTCGACGAGTATCTGTCGGATCCGGACGGCCCAGATTGCGCGGAGTTCCTGGTGGTGGCCAACCCCGACGTGCAGTGGGGCCCGCGCAGCATCGACCTGTTGCTGGAAGCCGCCGCGCGCTGGCCCCGGGCCGGCTCGTTCGGCCCGTTGATCCGCGATCCGGACGGTTCGGTCTACCCGTCGGCGCGCCACCAGCCGAGCCTGGTGCGCGGTGGCATGCACGCCGTGGTGGGTCCGTTCTGGAAGAAGAACCCGTGGACGGCCGAGTACCGCCAGGAGCGGCAGGAGCCCAGCGAACGCCCCGTCGGCTGGCTCTCCGGATCGTGTCTGTTGCTACGGCGCGCGGCCTTCGAAGAGATCAACGGCTTCGACGAGCGCTATTTCATGTACATGGAGGACGTCGACCTGGGTGATCGCCTCTCGCGCGCTGGTTGGCAGAACGTCTATGTGCCGGCGGCCGAGATTTTGCACGACAAGGGTCACGCGACAGGCCGCGACCCGGCGCGCAACTTGGCCGCCCATCACGAGAGCACCTACACTTTTCTGGCGGATCGGTATCCGATGCGGTGGCAGGGGCCGCTGCGCTGGACGATCAAGGCCGCACTCGCCGCGCGCGCGGGTCTGGTGGTCCGCAACTCACGGCGCGAACGGGCGAAAGGACGGCGAGGGCAGCGATGGCACTGAACCCCGCACAGGTGGACGCCGTCATATTGGTCGGTGGGCTCGGGACCCGGCTGCGGCCGCTGACACTGTCGGCGCCCAAACCGATGTTGCCGACGGCCGGTTTGCCGTTCCTGACGCACCTCCTCTCGCGCATCGCCGAGGCGGGCATCGAACACGTCGTGCTCGGCACCTCGTACAAGGCCGGTGTCTTCGAGTCCGAGTTCGGCGACGGCTCCAAGCTGGGCCTGCAGATCGACTACGTCGTCGAGACCGAGCCCATGGGCACCGGCGGCGGCATCGCCAACGTCGCGCCCAAGCTGCGCCACGATACGGCGCTGGTGTTCAACGGCGACGTGTTGTCCGGCGCCGACCTGCGCGCGCTCCTGGACAGCCATCAGGCCAGCGACGCCGATGTCACGCTGCACCTGGTGCGCGTCGGGGACCCGCGCGCGTTCGGCTGCGTGCCCACCGACGGCGACGGCCAGGTGACCGCGTTCCTGGAGAAGACGCAGGATCCGCCGACCGACCAGATCAACGCCGGCTGTTACGTGTTCAAGCGCGAGGTCATCGACCGCATCCCCAAGGACCGCGCGGTCTCGGTGGAGCGGGAGGTGTTCCCGGGCCTGTTGTCCGACGGTCTGCGCATCTGCGGTTACGTCGACTCGACGTACTGGCGCGACATGGGCACTCCGGAGGACTTCGTGCGCGGGTCGGCGGACCTGGTGCGCGGGATCGCGCCCTCGCCGGCCCTCGGCGGGCACCGCGGTGAGGAACTGGTGCACGACGGCGCGAGTGTGGCGCCGGGTGCGCTGCTGATCGGCGGCACCGTCGTCGGCCGGGGCGCGGAGATCGCAGGTGGCGCCCGGTTGGACGGTGCGGTCATCTTCGACGGCGCCCGCGTCGGCGCGGGCGCGGTGATCGAACGCTCGATCATCGGCTTCGGCGCGCGCATCGGCCCGCGGGCGCTGATCCGCGACGGCGTGATCGGCGACGGCGCCGACATCGGGGCGCGCTGCGAACTGCTGCGCGGGGCGCGGGTGTGGCCGGGTGTGACGCTTCCCGACGGCGGTGTCCGCTTCTCCACCGACATCTGATCTCAGTCCGCCGAGTGAGAAGCCACGGTCGTGCTCGACCGCGGCTGACGACCGGGAATGCTATTTCGCGCGTGACTTCGCTGCGGCGGCGAGTTGGGTGAGCCCGAAGTCGCGGTCGTCGGGTAGCCCGTCGAGTGGCCACCAGCGCAGGTCCAACGACTCGTCGCTGACGGCGATCTCGGCGTCGGCAGGGGCGCGGACCAGGAACTGCACGTCGAGGTGGCGCGTCGGCACACCGAGCGAGCAGGTCACCGGGTGCACGTGCAGCGCGGCCGGCGTCGGGTCGATCACCAACCCGCCGATGCCGGACTCCTCGGTCGCCTCGCGTAGCGCCGCCGAGACCACATCGGGGTCGTCGGCCTCGCAGTGCCCGCCGAGTTGCAGCCAGCGTCCGATCCTCGGATGCAAGGTGAGCAGAGCATGCGTGCCGGTGTGGTCGACGACGAGCGCCGATCCGGTGATGTGCCCGGGCACACACTCGCGCAGGCAGCCGTCGGGGCGGGCGCCCAGGAAGGCCAGCACGGCGTGCCGCAGCGAGTCCTGCGCCGGATCCGGCGCCCGCCACGCCGTGAGCGTCTCGACCGCCGAGGCGTGCAGGCTCACTTGCGGACCAGCAGGCCGTCGACCGGCACGGGATCGCGCGGTCCCGACGGCGCGGCGCCCTCCTCGGGGTAACCGATCGCGACCGCGCCCAACGGTTCCCAGTCGGCGGGCAGGTCCAGCTGCGCGCGCACTACGTCGGCGGCGAAGATCGTCGACCCGATCCAGCAACTGCCGACTCCGCGTACGGCCAGCGCCACCAGCAGCGCCTGCACGGCCGCGCCCACCGCGACGGTGAACATGGTGTGCTCGGCGGCCGTGCGCTGCTCGTCGGGATAGGTGTGAGCACCGTCGGGTACGAGGAACGGGATGACGATTTCCGGTGCGTCGTAGAGGATCTGTCCCCGGTTGACGCGGCGTTCGACGGCGTCGGCGGGGCGGCCGTCGGCAGTCAGATCGGCCCGCCACTTGTCCTTCATCCGGTCCAGCAGCGCCTGCCGTCGCAGCCGGTCGGCCAGCCACACGAACCGCACTGGTCGCGTGTGATGCGGCGCGGGTGCGGTGAGCGCTTCGGCGACCGCCGCCTCGACGACTTCGGCGGCGACCGGCTGGTCCGAGAACCGACGGACCGACCGTCGCAGCAGCTGAGCTTGGCGCTGTCCGCGCTCGAGCCCGAGCGCGATGGCTTCTTCGGTGCCGAGCCAGAACAGGTCTTCCGCCCCGGCCCGCACGAGCGTCCGCGCGGTCGATCGGTCGTCGACCAGCCGCAGCCCGCGCACCACCGCGACGGGTATGTCGGTCAGCTTGCCCTTCACCAGGTCCGCGGCCGCGGCGATCTCGTCGGCGACCGCGATCTCGGTGACGATCAACTCGTTGCCGTGCCGGTCGACCGTGCCGCCGTAGCCGTGCAGCACGGTCAGTCCGGCCGCCCCGATCGCGACGTCGGTCTGGCCGTTGCGCCACGCGCGGCCCATGGTGTCGGTGACGATGACCCCGACCGCCACCCCGAGGCGCTCCCGCAGGGCCGACCGCACGGCAGCGGCGCTGGCGTCGGGATCGGCTGGCAGCAGCGCCAACTCGGCGGAGTCCACGTTGGAGCCGTCCACCCCGGCGGCGGCCTGCACCAGTCCGTAGGCGTTCTCTGTGATCAGCGTGCGGCCCTTCCGAGCCAGCACCCGGACAGCTTCGGTGTCGATCAGCTTGCGCCGCAGTGTATCTCGTTCCTCTGGGTCGGCCGGCGCATCGACGATGCGGCCCTCGCACTTCGAGATCACCTTGCTGGTGATGACCACGATGTCGTCGTCGCACAGCCACGGTGCCGCCGAGGCGATGGCCGCGGCCAGGTCGTCACCGGGCCGGAACTCGGGAAGGCCAGGCACGGGCAGCAACTCGACGGCCGCGGCAGACCCATGGTCGCCGCTCGACGGCGCCGTCGGGGTGGCGCCGGTCATGGCTTGACCCCGCCGAGTTCGAGTCCCGTGCGCACCATGTGCGCGGTGAGCGCGGGCTCGGTCATCAACAACGGCACCGATCGGACCTCCACCCCGTCGATCTCGGCGTGGTCGTTCTCGTGCACCAGCCAGCCGTCGAGGATGCCGGTGCCCGAGCGCGCACCGTAGTGCCTGCCGACCGCCTCCGAGGTGCTCTCGACGCCGATCACCGACAGGCACTCGTCGGCCATGCCGCGCAACGGCTTTCCGCCGATGATCGGGGAGTAGCCGATCACCGGGGCTGGTGTGGAGCGCAACGCGGCCCGCATGCCGGGCACGGCGAGTATGGCGCCGATGCTGACAACGGGGTTGGACGGAGCCAGCAGCACTACGTCGGCGGTGTCGATGGCCTCGGCGACGCCGGGCCCGGCCGTTGCCTTCTCCGCCCCCACGAACGCGAAGCTGTGCGTCGGGACCTGGGCGCGGTAGCGCACCCACCATTCCTGGAAGTGGATGGCGCGCTGGTGTCCGGCATGCTCACCGGGTCCGGGATCGGTGATGACGACGTGGGTTTCGCTGCGGTCGTCACTGGCCGGCAGCAGTCGCGCACCCGGCGACCACCGCTTGCAGAGCGCCTCGGTCACCTGCGAGAGGGGATAGCCCGCGCGCAGCATCTGGGTGCGCACCAGGTGGGTGGCGAGGTCACGGTCGCCGAGGCCGAACCAGTCGGGTTGCACGCCGTACGCCGCGAGTTCCTCTTTGGCGTGCCAGGTTTCGTTGCGATGGCCCCACCCCCGCTCCGGATCGATTCCGCCGCCGAGGGTGTACATGCAGGTGTCGAGGTCCGGGCAGATCCGTACGCCGAACATCCATGCGTCGTCGCCCACATTCACCACAGCAGTCACTTCATGCTCGCCGGCACCACCAACGCCAAACTGCCCCAGCCCCAGCAGGTGTTGCACCCCGAGGAGGAAGCGTGCGCCGCCGACGCCGCCGACAAGAACGGTGACCTTCACATCGACCGAGCGTAGGCCGTCGCGGCGAGCCGCGGTCAGCCAGGAGCGGCGAGCCGCGGTCAGGCAGGAGCGGCGAGCGGCGGTCAGGCAGGAGCGGCGGCCGGGCGGGCAGGCAGGAGCGGCGAGCGGCGGTCAGTCTGGAGCGGCGGCGGACGGGCAGCACGGGTGTGACAGACACGCCGATACGACGACTCGCCGATTCCGGATCACGGAATGGTATGAATTCCTGTTCTAGCGCTTGACCACAGCAGCTAACGCGTGTGTAATCACAGCAGTGTCATTCCCGGTAGGCCATCCGGTTTCGGTGCCGCAGACCGAGATTCGATCACTTGTTCGAATTGAGTTGGCCTCACGTCTGTGCTGTGTAGGCCTAATAGGGGATCTACGAAACCAGGTGAGGAGGCGGAAAATGTCTTTTGAGCATCACGATTTCGATCGCATCATTCGGTTCGACAGCGGATTCGGCGGCTCAGTGGACAGCGCGCCGCACACCAATTCCGGAACGGCACCGATCGAGACGCCGCGGCGTCCCCAGTTGAGTCTGGTGCCTGATCCGATTGATGTGGCGCCGGCAATTACCCCGGAGGACGACCTCTGGCAGGAACGCGCGTTGTGCGCGCAGACCGACCCAGAGGCGTTCTTCCCCGAGAAGGGTGGCTCGACCCGCGAGGCCAAGCGCATCTGCCAGGGCTGCGAGGTGCGCGACGCGTGCCTGGAATACGCCCTTGCGCATGATGAACGCTTCGGCATCTGGGGCGGGCTCTCGGAACGGGAACGCCGCCGCCTCAAGCGCGGGATCATCTGAGCCGACGGATCTACTCGTCATCGATCGTCGGGTCGATGACCGACGGTTCGACGCCCAGATACGTGGCCACCTGAGCCACCAGAATCTCGTGCAACAGCTCTTCGAGCTCGACGGTGTCCTTTGCACGTCGTTCGATTGGCTTGCGGAACAATACAATTCGAGCCCGCGTGGTGTTTCCGCGGACATCCACTCCCGCCGGTATCAGCCGGGCCAGGGCGATCGGCCCATCGGCTATCACCTCAGGCGGCCACTGCACACTCTGCGGATCCTTCGGCGAGATCCGGGGAATCTCGTCGACCGCGACATCTAGCGACTTCAGGCGGTCCTGCCAGCGTCGCTCGATCGGCTCATAGGCTTCCAGTACAGCCATGTCGAATCGCTCGGCGCGGCTTCGCCAGCCCGGCACCGTCGGGGGTAGCAGCGGCCCGCGCATGTCGCGGCCGCGGCGCGAATGTCGGTATCCCCTCTTGGCCACGCTAGGAGGGTAACGGTTGGAGATCGGCCGCCCGCTGACTGCGCGTGTCCGGCGGCTGGCGGCGTTTGCGCACGATAACCTCTCGATCGTGAACGTACCCCGTCGCTGCTGCCGGCCCGGGTGTCCCCACTATGCGGTCGCGACGCTGACCTTCGTCTACGCCGACTCGACAGCCGTGGTGGGCCCCCTGGCCACGGTCTCCGAGCCGCATTCTTGGGACCTGTGCGTGATCCACGCCGGCCGCGTAACCGCGCCTCGAGGGTGGGAACTGGTTCGCCATGCGGGTCCGCTGCCGTCACATCCGGACGAGGATGATCTCGTTGCGCTGGCCGACGCCGTGCGTGAGGCCCGCGACCACGCCCCGTCGATCAACGGCGTGGCGGCGGGGTTCTCCGATCCTTTGACCGGTACACCCGGCGGTGCGCTGATAGCGCCGCCAGCCAGGCGGTCGGAGTCCAATGGGCGTCGGCGGGGCCATCTGCGGGTGTTGCCGGACCCCGCAGAGTAGGTGCCGGCTGAGGTGCGATCAGGCCGTCGTGTTGATCGTGATGGGTCGACCATTCATCGTGAAACCGGTCGCGGTGTAGGTTCCCTGTGCATTGGAGAAGAACACCGGAAGCTCGAATAATTCCACTATCGCGATGTTCTCGAAAGTGATGTTCGACAGAGTGCCCTGTGGAGTGGCCGCCAAGGCTTGATCCCAGGTGAGTGCATTGCCCGCGGTCGCCACGGTGATGTTGTGGGTCTGACCCAACGTCGGTTGATTGATGGTGACGTTGCGAATCGTCACATTCGAGACTTCGACACCGGGATTCTGGCTCAGCACCATGATGGCGCCGAACGGGAAGAACGTCGCCGTGTTCGAGCGGCTGATGGTGCCGCCGTTGACGGTGATGTCCTTGGTTGCCCGGGTGTTGAACAAGCCGCCTTGTGAACCGATGAACAGCCCCGCCTGGCTCGAGCCGTTGACCGTGAAGTTGTTGATGGTGATCCTCTCGCCACCGACGACTGCGATTCCACGGGCCTGGAGATTGTCGATCACCGTCGCGTTGTTGATGACGATGTCGGTGACCGGCCCGGAATCGTAGTTGTACGACACCACCGCGATGGAGTCGTCACCGGTGCGTGAGACCGTCGCGTTGTTGAGCTGGCCGTTGCTGGAGCCGCCGGTGATCTGTATGCCGTCGGCGGCGGTATCGGAGACTGTCACTCGCTCGACTCGGAAGTTCTTCGCGCCAACGATGTAGATGCCCGCCGAAGCGCTGCCTACCACATTGACGTCACTGATGACATTGCCGGTGCCACCGAACAGCAATCGGCTCTGATTAGTGCCGTCCTGACGCGAAGCTCCAACGGGCGCATGCAGGTTCAGGTTCTTAAGCGTCACATTGTTGCCGAGGATCTGGAAAGACGCCAACGCAGGGTTGGTTGCGTACAGCATTGCGCCGTTGCCGTCGATCGTTACTCCCGAAGCGTTCACGCGCAGGAGATTGCTGTACCGATAGGTGCCGGGGGCGAGTGTCAGTGTGTCGCCGGTCTTGAGATTGTTCAGCACCGCTTGCAGCGCCGCCGTGGTGTCTGCTCCCGTGACGTCGACGGGAACCAGGGTTACGGTCACCTGCACCGTCTGCGATGCGCCCTTGCCGTTCGTGACGGTGACACTGAACGAGTCGGTGTCCTCGCCGGGCGTGATCCTGGCAACCTGGCGACCGACGGTGCTGGGCGTGTAGGTGAACGTTCCGTTGGTGTTGACCACCACCGTGCCGTAGCCCGGAGTGGTAGTGGTGTAGGTCAGGGTGCCGTCGTCGGGATCGGCCGCTACCTGTCCGGTCACCACCCCGGTAGTCGAATTCGGCTGATTGGTCGACACCGTGACCGTCTGTCCGCGGGTGTAGTCAATGATCCGTAGCTGACTGTCGGAGAGGTCAGTCACCGCCAGGCTGCCATCAGGAGCGACAGCGACCATGTGGAAGTTGTACTCGGGGCTGCTGTCGAGCTGAATCGTCGTGATCGTGGTGCGCGTTTGGGTGTTGACTACGGTGATCTCATCGAAATTGCTGGCGACATAGAGCACACTGCCGTCGGCGCTCAGCGCAACACCCACAGGGTAGGCGGCAACGGTGATCGTGGCGTTCACACTGTTGGTTGCGGTGTCGATCACCGATACCGAGCTCGACCAGTAGTTCGTCACGTAGGCACGGGTGCCGTCCGAACTGACCGCCACTTGTAGCGGAGTGGAGCCGACGGTGATCTGGCCACCGACAATCTGATTGGTGCTCGCATTGATCACCGACACCGAACTACTGGTCTGGTTGGCGACATAAACTCGCGGGCCGTTCACGGTCTGTGCGAAAGCGATTCCCCGCGGGTTGTACCCGACCGCGACGGTGGCCACGACCGCGGGTGTCGTCAGCGTCGTGTTGATCACGGACACGGTGTGGCTGCCAAAATTGGCGACGTACAGACGGGTGCCGTCACTGCTCACGGTGATCGACTCGGGCGTCGCACCGACTGCGATCTGCCCTCCCACAACGGTATTGGTGGTCGTGTTGATGACCGACACCGAGTTGCTCGAGCGGTTTGTGACGTAGAGCCGAGTGCCGTCAGGACTTGCGACCATGTTCGTCGGTGCGCTGCCCACGGTAATCTCGCCCAGAACTGCGCCGGTTTCCATGTCGATGACCGACACGGTGTTGGTGCCCTGATTCGCGACGTAGGCGCGGTTGCCGACTACGGCGACGCCATACGGGCTGTCCCCGGTGGTGGCCGAAGGCTGTTTCGTCAGGTTCACCGGCGAGATCGGAACTGCGACGTTCGTCGTGGTGGTCGCCGTGCCGTCGGTCACGGTGACGGCGAACGAGACGGTGTCGGGCCCGGATGTCAGCCCGGCGGCAAGCCGCGCCGACGCGCTCGGCGTGAAGGTGAAGGCGCCGTTGGAACTCACCACCAGTGTGCCGCCCGCTGGTTGCGCGCCGGACAGGCTGAAAGACAGCTGATCGCCGTTGGCGTCGGTCGCGTTGACCGTGCCCGTGATGGCGCCAGTGGAAGGGTCTACGTCTCCGTAGGTCACGCCGGTGACAACCGGTGCGGTATTGATGCCAGGTGTGGGCAGGATGTTGACGGTGACGTTGACCGATGCGGTGGCCTTCCCGTCGCTGGCGACGACGGTGAAGGTGGCGGTCTTGGCGCCTTGGGGGGTGGCTGCGGCGTCGCGGGCGGCTTGGGTGGGGGTGTAGGTGTAGGTGCCGTTGGTGGTGACGGTGACGGTGCCGCTGGCCGGTTGGGTGGGGACGGTGTAGGTCAGGGGGTTGCCGTCGGGGTCGGTGAAGTTCAGTGATCCGGTGACCGCGCCGGTGTTGGGGTTGGGCTGGCCCACGGTGGGGTGCCGGCGACTGGCGGATTATTGGTCGCTGGTGTGGGCAGGATGTTGACGGTGACGTTGACCGATGCGGTGGCTTTCCCGTCGCTGGCGACGACGGTGAAGGTGGCGGTCTTGGCGCCTTGGGGGGTGGCTGCGGCGTCGCGGGCGGCTTGGGTGGGGGTGTAGGTGTAGGTGCCGTTGGTGGTGACGGTGACGGTGCCGCTGGCCGGTTGGGTGGGGACGGTGTAGGTCAGGGGGTTGCCGTCGGGGTCGGTGAAGTTCAGTGATCCGGTGACTGCGCCGGTGTTGGGGTTGGGCTGGCCCACGGTGGGGGTGCCGGCGACCGGCGCGCGGTTGCCCGCGGTGCCGATCGAGATGGATCGCAGTGCGCGGTCGGCGGCGTCGGTGATGAACAGTCGGGTGCCGTCGGCGTTGAAGGACAGGATGTGGGTGCCGGTTTCGGGGCTGGGGTCGATCTGCACGGTGCGCAGCACGGCGTTGGTGGCGGTGTCAACGACGGTGACGGTGTCGTTGCTGTTGGCGATGAAGGCCAGGTTGCCGTCGGGGCTGAGCACCACCGAGGTGGGGGCGGTGTTGGCGCCCAGGGCAATGGTGGCGATCACGGTGGGGGTGGCGGTGGTGGTGTTGAGCACCGACACCGAGTTGGTGCCCTGGTTGGTGACATAGGCGCGGGTGGCGCTCACGGCGACCGCGGACGGGTTGGTGCCCACGGCCACGGTGGCGACCACGGTGTTGGTGGCGGTGTTGATCACCGAGACCGCGTTCGAGTATTGGTTGGTGATGTAGGCGCGGGTGCCGTCGGGGCTCACGGCGACCCCGTTGGGGTAGGCGCCCACGGCCACGGTGGCGATCACGGTGCGGGTGGTGGTGTTGATGACCGAGACGGTGTTGCCGATGAGGTTGGTGACATATAGCCGGGTGCCGTCGGGGCTGACCGCCGCCGCGACCGGGCCCTGACCCACGCCGATGGTGGCCGACACGGTGTTGGTGGCGGTGTCGATGACCGAGACGGTGTTGGACCAGCCGTTGGTGACATAGACCTTGGTGTTGTCGGGGCTGGCGGCCATCCCGGTCGGGGCATAGCCCGCCGTGATGGTTTTGACCACGGTGTTGGTGGTGATGTCGATGACCGACACGGTGTGGGCGCCCTGGTTGGCCACATAGGCCCGGTTGCCCACCACCACCACACCCTGCGGAGTGGCGCCGGTGGTGGCCGTGGAACCCGACACCGTGAGATCGGCCGGTGCCACCGGCACGGTCACAGTCGTCGTCACGACGTGCTGACCGTCGCTGACCGACACCGTGAACGAATCCGTGTCGGCCGACGAGGTCTGCTGGGCGGCCAGCCGCGCCGCTACCGTCGGCGTATAGCTGTAGGTGCCATCAGGATTGACCGTCACCGAGCCGCTGGCCGGCTGAGTCGACACCGAATAGGTCAACGGATCACCATCAGCATCAGTGACGTTTATTGAACCCGTGACTGTTCCGGTGCTGGGGTTGGGAGCGCTCACCGTTGGGGTACCGGCCACGGGTGCGGTCGCGGCGGCCAACACCGGCACGGTCACCGTCACCGATGCGGTGGCCTTCCCGTCGCTGGCGAACACGGTGAAGGTCGCCGAGTCCGGGCCGGGAGTCAGACTCGCGGCGTCGCGGGCGGCTTGGGTGGGGGTGTAGGTGTAGGTGCCGTTGGTGGTGACGGTGACGGTGCCGCTGGCCGGTTGGGTGGGGACGGTGTAGGTCAGGGGGTTGCCGTCGGGGTCGGTGAAGTTCAGTGATCCGGTGACTGCGCCGGTGTTGGGGTTGGGCTGGCCCACGGTGGGGGTGCCGGCGACTGGTGCGCGGTTGGAAGCCAGGATGGGCACCGTCACCGAGACCTGCGAGGTGCTGAGCCCGTCGTTGGCGAGCACGGTGAAGGTCGCCGAGTCCGGGCCGGGAGTCAGACTCGCGGCGTCGCGGGCGGCTTGGGTGGGGGTGTAGGTGTAGGTGCCGTTGGTGGTGACGGTGACGGTGCCGCTGGCCGGTTGGGTGGGGACGGTGTAGGTCAGGGGGTTGCCGTCGGGGTCGGTGAAGTTCAGTGATCCGGTGACTGCGCCGGTGTTGGGGTTGGGCTGGCCCACGGTGGGGGTGCCGGCGACTGGCGGATTATTGGTCGCTGGTGTGGGCAGGATGTTGACGGTGACGTTGACCGATGCGGTGGCTTTCCCGTCGTTGGCGACGACGGTGAAGGTGGCGGTCTTGGCGCCTTGGGGGGTGGCTGCGGCGTCGCGGGCGGCTTGGGTGGGGGTGTAGGTGTAGGTGCCGTTGGTGGTGACGGTGACGGTGCCGCTGGCCGGTTGGGTGGGGACGGTGTAGGTCAGGGGGTTGCCGTCGGGGTCGGTGAAGTTCAGTGATCCGGTGACTGCGCCGGTGTTGGGGTTGGGCTGGCCCACGGTGGGGGTGCCGGCGACCGGCGCGCGGTTGCCCGCGGTGCCGATCGAGATGGATCGCAGTGCGCGGTCGGCGGCGTCGGTGATGAACAGTCGGGTGCCGTCGGCGTTGAAGGACAGGATGTGGGTGCCGGTTTCGGGGCTGGGGTCGATCTGCACGGTGCGCAGCACGGCGTTGGTGGCGGTGTCAACGACGGTGACGGTGTCGTTGCTGTTGGCGATGAAGGCCAGGTTGCCGTCGGGGCTGAGCACCACCGAGGTGGGGGCGGTGTTGGCGCCCAGGGCAATGGTGGCGATCACGGTGGGGGTGGCGGTGGTGGTGTTGAGCACCGACACCGAGTTGGTGCCCTGGTTGGTGACATAGGCGCGGGTGGCGCTCACGGCGACCGCGGACGGGTTGGTGCCCACGGCCACGGTGGTGATCACGGTGTTGGTGGCGGTGTTGATCACCGAGACCGCGTTCGAGTATTGGTTGGTGATGTAGGCGCGGGTGCCGTCGGGGCTCACGGCGACCCCGTTGGGGTAGGCGCCCACGGCCACGGTGGCGATCACGGTGCGGGTGGTGGTGTTGATGACCGAGACGCTGTTGCCGATGAGGTTGGTGACATACAGCCGGGTGCCGTCGGGGCTGACCGCCGCCGCGACCGGGCCCTGACCCACCCCGATGGTGCCCGACACGGTGTTGGTGGCGGTGTCGATGACCGAGACGGTGTTGGACCAGCCGTTGGTGACATAGACCTTGGTGTTGTCGGGGCTGGCGGCCATCCCGGTCGGGGCATAACCCACCGCGATGGTCTTGACCACGCTGTTGGTGGTGATGTCGATGACCGACACGGTGTGGGCGCCCTGGTTGGCCACATAGGCCCGGTTGCCCACCACCACCACACCCTGCGGAGTGGCGCCGGTGGTGGCCGTCGAACCCGACACCGTGAGATCGGCCGGTGCCACCGGCACGGTCACAGTCGTCGTCACGACGTGCTGACCGTCGCTGACCGACACCGTGAACGAATCCGTGTCGGTCCACGAGGTCTGCTGGGCGGCCAGCCGCGCCGCTACCGTCGGCGTATAGCTGTAGGTGCCATCAGGATTGACCGTCACCGAGCCGCTGGCCGGCTGAGTCGACACCGAATAGGTCAACGGATCACCATCAGCATCAGTGACGTTTATTGAACCCGTGACTGTTCCGGTGCTGGGGTCGGGAGTGCTCACCGTTGGGGTACCGGCCACGGGTGCGGTCGCGGCGGCCAACACCGGCACGGTGACCGTCACCGATGCGGTGGCCTTCCCGTCGCTGGCGAACACGGTGAAGGTCGCCGAGTCCGGGCCGGGAGTCAGACTCGCGGCGTCGCGGGCGGCTTGGGTGGGGGTGTAGGTGTAGGTGCCGTTGGTGGTGACGGTGACGGTGCCGCTGGCCGGTTGGGTGGGGACGGTGTAGGTCAGGGGGTTGCCGTCGGGGTCGGTGAAGTTCAGTGATCCGGTGACTGCGCCGGTGTTGGGGTTGGGCTGGCCCACGGTGGGGGTGCCGGCGACTGGTGCGCGGTTGGAAGCCAGGATGGGCACCGTCACCGAGACCTGCGAGGTGCTGAGCCCGTCGTTGGCGAGCACGGTGAAGGTCGCCGAGTCCGGGCCGGGAGTCAGACTCGCGGCGTCGCGGGCGGCTTGGGTGGGGGTGTAGGTGTAGGTGCCGTTGGTGGTGACGGTGACGGTGCCGCTGGCCGGTTGGGTGGGGACGGTGTAGGTCAGGGGGTTGCCGTCGGGGTCGGTGAAGTTCAGTGATCCGGTGACTGCGCCGGTGTTGGGGTTGGGCTGGCCCACGGTGGGGGTGCCCGCGACCGGCGCGCCGTTGTTCACCGCTGTGGAGACCAGCGAGATGGATCGCAGTGCGCGGTCGGCGGCGTCGGTGATGAACAGTCGGGTGCCGTCGGCGTTGAAGGACAGGATGTGGGTGCCGGTTTCGGGGCTGGGGTCGATCTGCACGGTGCGCAGCACGGCGTTGGTGGCGGTGTCAACGACGGTGACGGTGTCGTTGCTGTTGGCGATGAAGGCCAGGTTGCCGTCGGGGCTGAGCACCACCGAGGTGGGGGCGGTGTTGGCGCCCAAGGCAATGGTGGCGATCACGGTGGGGGTGGCGGTGGTGGTGTTGAGCACCGACACCGAGTTGGTGCCCTGGTTGGTGACATAGGCGCGGGTGGCGCTCACGGCGACCGCGGACGGGTTGGTGCCCACGGCCACGGTGGCGACCACGGTGTTGGTGGCGGTGTTGATCACCGAGACCGCGTTCCAGTACTGGTTGGTGATGTAGGCGCGGGTGCCGTCGGGGCTCACGGCGACCCCGTTGGGGTAGGCGCCCACGGCCACGGTGGCGATCACGGTGCGGGTGGTGGTGTTGATGACCGAGACGGTGTTGCCGATGAGGTTGGTGACATACAGCCGGGTGCCGTCGGGGCTGACCGCCGCCGCGACCGGGCCCTGACCCACCCCGATGGTGGCCGACACGGTGTTGGTGGCGGTGTCGATGACCGAGACGGTGTTGGACCAGCCGTTGGTGACATAGACCTTGGTGTTGTCGGGGCTGGCGGCCATCCCGGTCGGGGCATAGCCCGCCGTGATGGTTTTGACCACGGTGTTGGTGGTGATGTCGATGACCGACACGGTGTGGGCGCCCTGGTTGGCCACATAGGCCCGGTTGCCCACCACCACCACACCCTGCGGAGTGGCGCCGGTGGTGGCCGTCGAACCCGACACCGTGAGATCGGCCGGTGCCACCGGCACGGTCACAGTCGTCGTCACGACGTGCTGACCGTCGCTGACCGACACCGTGAACGAATCCGTGTCGGTCCACGAGGTCTGCTGGGCGGCCAGCCGCGCCGCTACCGTCGGCGTATAGCTGTAGGTGCCATCAGGATTGACCGTCACCGAGCCACTGGCCGGCTGAGTCGACACCGAATAAGTCAACGAATCACCATCAGCATCAGCTGCGGTTAGGACACCTTCGATCAATCCGGTCAACGGGTCCGCTGCGCCGACCGTCGTCCCCTCGATGACCGGTGAGTTGGTCACGGTGGTGGCGACGGCAGCCAAGGTGAGCGGCGAAACCGTCGGGTCGCTGAGCAAGCCTGCACTCACCGCAGCCTCGAGGTCGGGTGTGAGCTCCCCGGCACTGCTCTGCTGGCTCTGCCGACGAGCCCATCCCAGCAACGCCAACATCAGGGGAGACTCCCCTGGCACGCCGGGACCGTCGACGAGAGTGCCCGTCCCGACAGCCATCAGTATCTGACTCACAGCGGTCGAGATCACGTCGAGCGACGCCAGTGGCCCGGTGAACTCCGTTCGACCGACCTCGACTCGATCGGACTGAACAGTCGTCGACGCCTTGGCATCGGCAGTCACCCGGCCAGGTCCGGCGGCGACCGCGGATGTGGACTCGTCCGCGATCTTTACACCGTCGTTTCTCTGCGCATCAACACGAGTCGGATGGCTTGTTGAAGACGTGGCGGAGATCGCCGCTTCGTGTGCCTCGGCGCGGTCTCGCGAGCGTGTATCTTCCGCCGGTGGCAGCTGATCTGGGGTCGATAGCGGGGGGGCCTGTTCGATGATCGGCGATCCGCCGGCGGGACGCTCTGTCGGATCCGATGTCAGCGTGCCGTCCGACGAGGAGGGTGTGGCGAGCTTCTCGGTCTCATCCTGGGGGTCGCCGATGACATCAGGGCTTGCACCCGCGACCTTTGTGGCGCCACCTGAGTGGCTGATCGTGACCTCCGGCGAGCTGCCGCTACGGAAGGTTTCCGTAATCGCCGTCGAGCCGGTTGCGCTCGCTGCTGTCGACGTCTCTGCTTGCTCGGCCACGGTGCTGGTCGCCGATGTCGGCTCGGGCGCCGTTGCAGCGGCGGGTGCGTTGGAGTCGGGGATTCCGTCGCCCGCCTCCTGAACCTCGCTCTGGCTGGGGCTGGTGTCGACCGACAGCGTGTCGGCTGACGCTGGCGGGGCGAAGGCGAGTTCTGGTATGGCCAATGCAGTGCCGATCCCGAGCACGACAGCGAGAGCGCCCGTACGGCCGATGTGACGCGCGTATCGCGTTGCGCTGGTGTCCGACGGCGGCAACATCGCATGAAAACGGTTTGCGGCATGCTTACCGCCTGTTGACCGATTAGCTACGCGCCTGTCTTCGAACATCTCATGCCTTCTAACACCGATACAAGACCGTTTGAGGCGGCCCTACGAAAGCCGCCACTGGAGGACTGCTTCGGGCCGCAGATCTATTTGCTGTGTGATGTTGATCCTAATCGAATAGGCGCTGCCGTATGGAGGCTTTAGACCTTCGAGGAAAGGCCTTCGGTCAGCTAACAAGAAGGACAATGCGCAGGCGGCTGTGGGTGGTGGACTAGCTGCCTACTTGCGTTCTCATACACTTTGCGGCAACGCGGGCAGCTAATTTTCAAGATCGACTATTTTTTGCACTGGTCCCCTTTTCGGCCCGTGACGGGTACCGATCCGGGGCGAACGCCCGGTTCCAGGTACGCCGGTTCTGCGTTCGGCAGCGCGCTAGGACCGTCGATGGCCCGCGGACGGACTCTGAGCATGCACGATAGCGCGGGATTGGACCCTCAAATCGGTGCCCGGCTTCTTTCTTCTTCCCCGCGGATTCAGCAAGTAGCCCGATAGCGAATTCCTCCGGTGTCTCGGTTCATTTAGCGAACCCGTATGAATTGCTGACCTAGAAGTGCTGTTTCTGCCTATCGGTGTACGGTTGGCGGTTAATTGCCCAGCGTAAGCGAGGTTATGGTAGACCTGCTTGAGGGGCGGGAAAGTTTGCTAGACCTGGATTCGTGGGCTCCAGGCCTGTTTACGATGGTGGAAACCGGCCAGTCGCGACGGGGTCGAAAAGTAGGCCGCCCAGCCAGGTCGGGTGGTGCTCTCCTGGAAGCGGGCCTCGGGGCCGTCAGCGATCAACGAGTTTTAGCTCCGGATCCGTGCCCAGGATGCTGCCGGTGCTCGCGGGCCGGGCGCCGCGGCCGATGGACCGATCCGGTCACCGCTCTGACGGGCATCCTTGGGTCGCGGCCGGTGCAACTCAAACCCTATGACCCGAATCCAAGGGGACCGTGGAGCGAGCCAACCGGTATCTGGACACCTCGTTCCTGGCCGGACGAGCTTCACCTCACCCGACGACTTCAACTAAAAGCCGAGGCAATGTCTTCCGGCCGCTAACAGTCGTCGGGTGAGGGCGCTCCATGGTGCTCCGGTTAACTTCCTCGATATCGATCAAGCACACTGCGGCGCTGCCACCAGTGCCCCGGTCACCGAGACGGTGACCGCGGTGCGGCTGGGACAGGTGTTGACGACGGTTGAAAACTAGGCCAGTTGCGACGGTCGAAAAGTAGGCCACCCATACAGATTGGATGGGTGATCTCCTTGGAAGACTGGGCCTTCATTCGGCATCTTCACCGCAGCGAGGGTTTGTCGCAGCGGGCCATTGCACGTCAACTCGGCATCGCGCGTGACACGGTGGCTAGTGCGCTGGCCAGCGACGATCCACCAAAGTACGAGAGGGAATCGCCGGCCTCGGCGATCAACGAGGTGGAACCGCGGATTCGGGCGTTGTTGTCGGCCTATCCCCGGATGTCGGCGACGGTGCTCGCCGAGCGGGTGGGGTGGACGGGCTCGATCTCCTGGTTTGGGGAGCGGGTCCGGATGATCCGCCCGGAGTACCTGCCCGCTGATCCGGTCGACCGCCTCGAGCATCCGCCGGGTCGGGTGGTCCAGTGCGATCTGTGGTTCCCGGCACCCAAGATCGCGGTCGGGTTCGGTCAGGAGGCGATGCTGCCGGTGCTGGTGATGGTGGCCGCGTTCTCCCGCTTCATCGCCGCGGTGATGCTGCCCTCGCGCCAAACCATGGATCTGGTGGCCGGGATGTGGCAGCTGCTCTCACAGAACTTCACCGCGGTGCCGCACGAGTTGTGGTGGGACAACGAGGCCGGGATCGGACGCCGCGGCCGGTTAACCGATCCGGTCACCGCGTTGATCGGGACGCTGGGTTCGCGGCTGGTGCAACTCAAACCCTATGACCCCGAGTCCAAGGGCATCGTGGAGCGAGCCAACCGGTATCTGGAGACTTCGTTTCTGCCCGGGCGCAGCTTCACCTCACCGCAGGACTTCAATGATCAACTGGGACTGTGGCTTCCGACCGCAAACCGTCGTCGGGTGCGGGTGTTGGATGGTCGCCCGGTGGACTTCTTGGCTGCCGACCAAGCCCAGATGCTGACCCTGCCACCGGTGGCGCCGACAGTGGAGACGAAGACGTCGGTGCGGTTGGGGCGTGACTACTACCTGCGGGTGGCCGGCAACGACTACTCGGTGGATCCGAGTGCGATCGGCCAGCTCGTCGAGGTGAGGACCACCCTGGCCCAGGTGACCGTGATGCGGACGGGGCGCCTGCTGGCTGCTCACGATCGCTGCTGGGCAGCGCGACAGACCCTGACCGACCCTAAACACGTCGAGACCGCTGCGGTGTTGCGTCGACAGTTCCAAGCCGGGCCGCCACCGGCGACCGGTGACCAGCTGGTGCGTGATCTGGCAGACTACGACCGGGCATTCGGCGTCGACTTCACCACTGCCGAAGTCACTTCTGATGGTGAGGTGGCATGAGCATGGCCGAGGATCCGATGAAGGCCGTCCTGCACTACGCCCAAGCCCTCAAGGCGCCACGCATCCGCGACGCCGCGGCCCGCCTGGCCGAGCAAGCCCGCGACGCCGGCTGGACTCACGAAGAGTATCTGGCGGCCGTTTTATCGCGGGAGGTTGCGGCTCGTGAGGCCTCCGGTGCGGCGACCCGTATCCGCTCCGCCGGGTTCCCGACCCGGAAGTCTTTGGAGGACTTCAACTTCGATCACCAACCCGCACTCAACCGGGACATGATCGCCCACCTCGGCACCGGCGCGTTCCTGGCCAAGGCCTCCAACGTGGTCCTGCTCGGGCCACCCGGAACTGGCAAGACCCACCTCGCCATCGGATTGGCGGTCAAGGCCGCGCAGAGCGGGCATCGCATCGCGTTCGCCACCGCGGTGGACTGGGTCGCTCGCCTCAAGGCCGCCCACAACGCCGGGCGGCTCCCGGCTGAGCTGGCCAAGCTGCGTCGCATCGGGTTACTCGTTGTCGACGAGGTCGGCTACATCCCCTTCGAACAGGACGCGGCGAACCTGTTCTTCCAACTGGTCTCCAGCCGCTATGAACACGCCTCGCTGATCTTGACCTCGAACCTGCCCTTCGCCCGCTGGGGCGACGTGTTCGGTGATCAAGTGGTGGCCGCGGCGATGATCGACCGCATCGTGCACCATGCCGACGTCCTGACCCTGAAGGGATCCAGCTATCGGCTCAAGGACACCGGAATCGACACCTTGCCCTCCGCACGCGCAGACAACACGGCACAATAACCACAACCACGTGGCCTACTTTTCGACCGTCGCTTCTGGCCTACATTTGGACCGTCGTCAACAACAGGACTATCACGTGCGGATGGCCGGCAACGACTACTCCGTCGATTCGAATGCGATCGGCCACACCACCAGTCTGTCGGTTCATCGCCGAGCACCACGGTCACCGGGATGGTCCTGACGGTCTGCGCCGCTCGTCGACCTCGGCGTGCGGATCGCGGCCGACGTATTACGAGCACCTCGAGCGTCAGCCGAGCACCGCGAGGTTGGCGATGGGGATCTGAAACGCCAAATCGACGTGTCCACGCCGAATCACGGCGGCTATGGGGCCCGCAATGTGTGGCTGGCGCTTGACCGCGAGGGCACCGCGGTGGCCCGCTGCAGGGTCGAGCAACTGATGGCCGAGCTGGGCCTGACCGGCGAAGTCCGCTGCAAGGTCAAACCGACGACGGTGCCCGATCCGGCTGCGGTGCGCCCGCCGGGAACTATGCGAACGAATTGTTCGGCGCGTTCGAGTCGGTTTGCACGATCGGCTGATCGCCGACGCCAATCACCTCGACGGTCGCGCCGCCGATCGAAATGACTGCGCCGTCCGGCCCGTATATGCCGCTGTTCGATCCGGTGAAGACGTCGTTGATCCACGCCGCCGTGATGGTCTGGACTGCCGCGGCGTTGTGCGGTGCGACAGGAATCCCGCAGAAGTCCACGACGTGTTGGTCGGTGGTGTTGCCCTCCACGTCGAGGTGACTTCCCCCATCCAGCATGACGCCGATGAACTGAGGCGGCGCGTTGTTGACTATTGTCTCGGTGTGGTCACCGAAGTTGTTGCAGTTACAGTCTTCTGCCGCGATCAGCATCACCGGGACTGAATTGGCGCCGGTCAGTTTCGTAATCCCGGCCACCGCGTCGCCGTCGTTGACGGAGTCGAACAGTATTACGGCGCGGAGGTTAGTGACAGCACCAGCGTCGGCGAGATATCCGGCTGAAGCCGCCACGAGGTTTCCGCCGGCAGAGTGCCCGGCAAGAGCGAACTGCTGCGGAAGCGTAATTTGTCGTCCCGCAGCCGCAGAAGCACTAGCGGTCAATTCTGCTCGGTCGCCCTGGAACATCTTCGCCACCGCTCGCTCGATCGGCTCGTCGTAGATGTTGTAGGCATGCCCATACGAAGACGAAACATTAGGCGTGACAACAATACTGTTGGTTCGCTCGGCGAGATCGGCGGCTAACGCGGCTACGTTCGCGCTGCTGCGAGTATAGCCGTGCTGGAGATAGATTACGCCGACCGGTGCCTGTTCCTGGTTCGGGAAGTACCACGTCGCGTCGACGGTGTGTCCGTTGCTGTCCGGAATCATCAACGGCGCGTGTGCGATGGTGAGGCCCCCTACTGCCGGTCCGAGGGATAGCGAGCGTAGGGCGTTGTCGGCGGTGTCGACGACGTAGAGGCGGGTGCCCTCGGGGCTCAGCGTGAGGATGTGGTGGCCGGTTTCGGGGGTGGTGTCGGCGGCCACGGTGCGCAGCAGGGTGGGGGTGGTGGTGGTCATGTCGATGATGGAGACGGTGTCGTTGGTGTTGGCGATGTAGGCCAGGGTGCCGTCTTTGCTGAGCACGACTGAGGTGGGGGCGGTGTTGGCGCCCAGGGCAATGGTGGCGATCACGGTGGGGGTGGCGGTGGTGGTGTTGAGCACCGACACCGAGTTGGCGCCCTGGTTGGTCACCAGCGCGCGGGTGGCGCTCACGGCGACCGCGGACGGGTTGGTGCCCACGGCCACGGTGGTGATCACGGTGTTGGTGGCGGTGTTGATCACCGAGACCGCGTTCGAGTATTGGTTGGTGATGTAGGCGCGGGTGCCGTCGGGGCTCACGGCGACCCCGTTGGGGTAGGCGCCCACGGCCACGGTGGCGATCACGGTGCGGGTGGTGGTGTTGATGACCGAGACGCTGTTGCCGATGAGGTTGGTGACATATAGCCGGGTGCCGTCGGGGCTGACCGCCGCCGCGACCGGGCCCTGACCCACCCCGATGGTGCCCGACACGGTGTTGGTGGCGGTGTCGATGACCGAGACGGTGTTGGACCAGCCGTTGGTGACATAGACCCTGGTGTTGTCGGGGCTGGCGGCCATGCCGGTCGGGGCATAGCCCACCGCGATGGTCTTGACCACGGTGTTGGTGGTGATGTCGATGACCGACACGGTGTGGGCGCCCTGGTTGGCCACATAGGCCCGGTTGCCCACCACCACCGCACCTTGGGGGGTGGTCCCGGTGGGCGCCGAGGTGCCCGACAGTGTCAGGTTGGCCGGCAACACCGCCACACTGACCGTGGTGGTGGTGCTGTTCTGACCATCGCTGACCGCCACGGTGAAACTGGCGTAATCAGCACCACTGCTCTGCCCGGCGGCCAACCGCGCCGCATTGCTGGCGGTGAAGGTGTATGTGCCGTCGGCGTTGACCGTCACCGTGCCGGCGGAGGACTGCGTCACCACGGTGTAGGTCAGTGGGTCGTTGTTCGGATCAGTGAAATTCAATTGGCCCGCGACCACGCCGGTGGTCGGATCCTGCGTCGTCACCGAGGGTGTCCCAGCCACCGGGGCTTGGTTGGCCGCCGAGGTCGGCACGATGGTGACGGTGATCGGCGCCGAGGAGGTGGAGAACTCACCGTCGGAGGCGGTCACGGTGAAGCTCGCCGTGGTGGGTCCGGTGCCCGCGGCGGCCCCATCCCGGGCGGCCTGGGTGGGGGTGAAGGTATACACCCCGGTCGGGCTGACCGTCACCGTGCCCGCGCTGGGCTGGCTGGGCACCGTGTAGGTCAACGTATTGCCATCAGGGTCAGTGAAATTCAGCGAACCGGTGACCACACCGGTGGCCTGATTGACAGTGGGCGCCGAGGGGGTGCCCGCCACCGGGGCACGGTTAGCGACGGGTTGGGAGGCGGTGATGGGTGCGCTCACCGGCACCGAGACCGGGGTGGCGGTGCCGTCGCTGGCGGTCACGGTGAAGCTCACCGAGGTCGGTCCGGTGCCCGCGGCGGCCGCATCCCGGGCGGCCTGGGTCGGGGTGAAGGTGTAGACCCCGGTCGGGCTGACCGTGATGCTCCCGCTGGGTGAGGGGGTGACCGTGTAGGTCAGCGAATCACCATCGGGGTCAGTGACATTGAGCCGGCCGGTGACCACGCCGGTGTCGGTGTTGAGGCTGGTCTGCGAGGGCGTGCCGGCCACCGGGGCGGTGTTGCCGCGCGTCAATGTCAGTGAGCGTAGGGCGTTGTCGGCGGTGTCGACGACGTAGAGGCGGGTGCCCTCGGGGCTCAGCGTGAGGATGTGGTGGCCGGTTTCGGGGGTGGTGTCGGCGGCCACGGTGCGCAGCAGGGTGGGGGTGGTGGCGGTCATGTCGATGATGGAGACGGTGTCGTTGGTGTTGGCGACGTAGGCCAGGGTGCCGTCTTTGCTGAGCACGACTGAGGTGGGGGCGGTGCCGGCGCCCAAGGCAATGGTGGCGATCACGGTGGGGGTGGCGGTGGTGGTGTTGAGCACCGACACCGAGTTGGCGCCCTGGTTGGTCACCACCGCGCGGGTGGCGCTCACGGCGACCGCGGACGGGTTGGTGCCCACGGCCACGGTGGTGATCACGGTGTTGGTGGCGGTGTTGATCACCGACACCGCGTTCGAATATTGGTTGGTGATGTAGGCGCGGGTGCCGTCGGGGCTCACGGCGACCCTGTTGGGGTAGGCGCCCACGGCCACGGTGGCGATCACGGTGCGGGTGGTGGTGTTGATGACCGAGACGCTGTTGCCGATGAGGTTGGTGACATACAGCCGGGTGCCGTCGGGGCTGACCGCCGCCGCGACCGGGCCCTGACCCACCCCGATGGTGGCCGACACGGTGTTGGTGGCGGTGTCGATGACCGAGACGGTGTTGGACCAGCCGTTGGTGACATAGACCCTGGTGTTGTCGGGGCTGGCGGCCATACCGGTCGGGGCATAGCCCACCGCGATGGTCTTGACCACGGTGTTGGTGGTGGTGTTGATGACCGACACGGTGTGGGCGCCCTGGTTGGCCACATAGGCGTGGTTGCCCACCACCACCGCACCCTGCGGAGTGGCCCCGGTGGGCGCCGAGGTGCTCGACAGTGTCAGGTTGGCCGGCAACACCGCCACACTGACCGTGGTGGTGGTGCTGTTCTGACCATCGCTGACCGCCACGGTGAAACCGGCGTAATCAGCACCACTGCTCTGCCCGGCGGCCAACCTCGCCGCCTGCGTCGGGGTGAAGGTGAACGTCCCGTCGGCATTGACCGTCACCGTGCCGGCGGCAGGCTGCCCACCCGACAACGAATAGGTCAACGCATCACCATTGGCGTCGGTGGCCGTCACCGCACCGGTGACCACACCCGTGCTCTGATTGGGGACATTGACCGTCTTACCGGTCACCACCGGGGCTTGGTTGGCCGCCGAGGTCGGCACGATGGTGACGGTGATCGGCGCCGAGGAGGTGCTGAATTGACCGTCGGAGGCGGTCACGGTGAAGCTCGCCGTGGTGGGTCCGGTGCCCGCGGCGGCCCCATCCCGCGCGGCCTGGGTGGGGGTGAAGGTATACACCCCGGTCGGGCTGACCGTCACCGTGCCCGCGCTGGGCTGGCTGGGCACCGTGTAGGTCAACGTATTGCCATCAGGGTCAGTGAAATTCAGCGAACCGGTGACCACACCGGTGCCCTGATTGACAGTGGGCGCCGACGGGCTGCCCGCCACCGGCGCACGATTACTGGGCACGATGGTGACCGTGATCGGCGCCGAGGAGGTGGAGAACTCACCGTCGGAAGCCGTCACGGTGAAGCTCGCCGTGGAAGGTCCGGTGCCCGCGGCGGCCCCATCCCGGGCGGCCTGGGTCGGGGTGAAGGTATACACCCCGGTCGGGCTGACCGTCACCGTGCCCGCACTGGGCTGGCTGGGCACCGTGTAGGTCAACGTATTGCCATCAGGGTCAGTGAAATTCAGCGAACCGGTGACCACACCGGTGGCCTGATTGACAGTGGGCGCCGAGGGGGTGCCCGCCACCGGGGCACGGTTAGCGACGGGTTGGGAGGCGGTGATGGGTGCGCTCACCGGCACCGAGACCGGGGTGGCGGTGCCGTCGCTGGCGGTCACGGTGAAGCTCACCGAGGTCGGTCCGGTGCCCGCGGCGGCCGCATCCCGGGCGGCCTGGGTCGGGGTGAAGGTGTAGACCCCGGTCGGGCTGACCGTGATGCTCCCGCTGGGTGAGGGGGTGACCGTGTAGGTCAGCGAATCACCATCGGGGTCAGTGACATTGAGCCGGCCGGTGACCACGCCGGTGTCGGTGTTGAGGCTGGTCTGCGAGGGCGTGCCGGCCACCGGGGCGGTGTTGCCGCGCGTCAATGTCAGTGAGCGTAGGGCGTTGTCGGCGGTGTCGACGACGTAGAGGCGGGTGCCCTCGGGGCTCAGCGTGAGGATGTGGTGGCCGGTTTCGGGGGTGGTGTCGGCGGCCACGGTGCGCAGCAGGGTGGGGGTGGTGGCGGTCATGTCGATGATGGAGACGGTGTCGTTGGTGTTGGCGACGTAGGCCAGGGTGCCGTCTTTGCTGAGCACGACTGAGGTGGGGGCGGTGCCGGCGCCCAAGGCAATGGTGGCGATCACGGTGGGGGTGGCGGTGGTGGTGTTGAGCACCGACACCGAGTTGGCGCCCTGGTTGGTCACCACCGCGCGGGTGGCGCTCACGGCGACCGCGGACGGGTTGGTGCCCACGGCCACGGTGGTGATCACGGTGTTGGTGGCGGTGTTGATCACCGACACCGCGTTCGAATATTGGTTGGTGATGTAGGCGCGGGTGCCGTCGGGGCTCACGGCGACCCCGTTGGGGTAGGCGCCCACGGCCACGGTGGCGATCACGGTGCGGGTGGTGGTGTTGATGACCGAGACGCTGTTGCCGATGAGGTTGGTGACATACAGCCGGGTGCCGTCGGGGCTGACCGCCGCCGCGACCGGGCCCTGACCCACCCCGATGGTGGCCGACACGGTGTTGGTGGCGGTGTCGATGACCGAGACGGTGTTGGACCAGCCGTTGGTGACATAGACCCTGGTGTTGTCGGGGCTGGCGGCCATACCGGTCGGGGCATAGCCCACCGCGATGGTCTTGACCACGGTGTTGGTGGTGGTGTTGATGACCGACACGGTGTGGGCGCCCTGGTTGGCCACATAGGCGTGGTTGCCCACCACCACCGCACCCTGCGGAGTGGCCCCGGTGGGCGCCGAGGTGCTCGACAGTGTCAGGTTGGCCGGCAACACCGCCACACTGACCGTGGTGGTGGTGCTGTTCTGACCATCGCTGACCGCCACGGTGAAACCGGCGTAATCAGCACCACTGCTCTGCCCGGCGGCCAACCTCGCCGCCTGCGTCGGGGTGAAGGTGAACGTCCCGTCGGCATTGACCGTCACCGTGCCGGCGGCAGGCTGCCCACCCGACAACGAATAGGTCAACGCATCACCATTGGCGTCGGTGGCCGTCACCGCACCGGTGACCACACCCGTGCTCTGATTGGGGACATTGACCGTCTTACCGGTCACCACCGGGGCTTGGTTGGCCGCCGAGGTCGGCACGATGGTGACGGTGATCGGCGCCGAGGAGGTGCTGTATTGACCGTCGGAGGCGGTCACGGTGAAGCTCGCCGTGGTGGGTCCGGTGCCCGCGGCGGCCCCATCCCGCGCGGCCTGGGTGGGGGTGAAGGTATACACCCCGGTCGGGCTGACCGTCACCGTGCCCGCGCTGGGCTGGCTGGGCACCGTGTAGGTCAACGTATTGCCATCAGGGTCAGTGAAATTCAGCGAACCGGTGACCACACCGGTGCCCTGATTGACAGTGGGCGCCGACGGGCTGCCCGCCACCGGCGCACGATTACTGGGCACGATGGTGACCGTGATCGGCGCCGAGGAGGTGGAGAACTCACCGTCGGAAGCCGTCACGGTGAAGCTCGCCGTGGAAGGTCCGGTGCCCGCGGCGGCCCCATCCCGGGCGGCCTGGGTCGGGGTGAAGGTATACACCCCGGTCGGGCTGACCGTCACCGTGCCCGCACTGGGCTGGCTGGGCACCGTGTAGGTCAACGTATTGCCATCAGGGTCAGTGAAATTCAGCGAACCGGTGACCACACCGGTGGCCTGATTGACAGTGGGCGCCGAGGGGGTGCCCGCCACCGGCGCACGGTTACCGTCGGCGGCCTCGAGCGCCGTGTAAGCGTCGAAAATCTTCCCGGCCAGTCCGGCCTGGCCGGCATCGTTGGGATGCAGGCCATCACCGCCCAGGATGTACTGCCTGTTCTCCGCCGTCACCCAGGGGGTGCTCGATGCCAGAAGAGTTTCGCCGTCATAGCCGATGAGTGGACCACCCACGGTCGAGACGTAGGCCGCGCGACCGGCGATCGCCGGCATGATCGCGGCATCCACATTCGTGTACACCGGCCCGTTCACGCCGGTCGCGTCGAACGCGCCGATGATGATGATGCGAGGACTGTTGGGCATGCTCGACAATGTGGTAACCACATTGCTCACGTTCGTGGCGATGTCGGCCGGTTTGTAACCGTTGAAGATGTCGATGTTCGGCGTGGCCACGATGACGACGTCGGCGGCCGACGGCACGACTTCAGTGCCGGCGCGAGTCTTGAAATTGGCGAAACCGAAGAGCGACGGTTCGTAGCTGGTCGCGACGATGGCGCCGTTCCAGAAGTCGCTGATGCCCGCCATCTCCGCGAACCGGGGAATCCACGTTCCCAATTCGTACCCGGTCTCGTTCTGGCTGCCGGCGCTGGTGGAGTCGCCCAGAATGAACAGTCGTGGCCCTGTGGGTGGCGGCGCGCTGACAGCGCCCCCGGCCTCGGTCCACACCTTTCCGACCGCGACACCGTACTGGCCGGCGATCCCGCCGAGCATCACCCGTACGTTGTGAGGACCGGAGTTGCCTTCACCGAAGTCGAGCTTGAGTGTATTTTGCCCGTAGGCATTCCACGTGGGCTGGAAGGGATCGCTCAGTTTCTGGTCATCCACGAAGATCTGCACGTACGGGAAACCCTGCGCGTAGACATTGAATTCGACGAAGCGGGTGCCGGTCACGTCCATGTCGATACCCCAGCTGGAGGTAGCGTTGGTCGCAACGCCGACAGTTCCGTTCTGCGCCGTTTTCCAGTTGGGATTCCAGTAGCCGGGTTGGTATTGGACCAGGTCGTCGGCATCGGTGCCGATGAGGGAGATCTTGCCTTCAGGCGCGCCGAGATTGGCTGCCTCCACACCACCCGCGATGCTGGTGGTGGATGCGTTGACGCCGGTAGTGATCGTGGCGGGCAGCACTTTCGATGAAATCGAGATCGCCCGCAGGACACGGCTGGTCGCATCGACGACATACAGTCGGTTCCCGTCCGCGCTGAGAACCAGCGTCTGTATGCCGGCCTCGGGAACCGAGTCGGCCACCAGGGTGCGCACCACCGCTGGGACGGGCGCGGTCAGATCGATCACCGAGATTGTGTCGTTGTTGCTGGCCACGTAGGCCACGGTGCCGTCCTTGCCGATCACCACCGAGGTGGGCGCGCCGCCGGCAGGCAGGCTGACGGTGCCGATCACCGCCCCTGTGGCGGTGTTGATGATCGACACCGAGTTTCCGCCCTGGTTGGTCACGACGGCGCGACTGGTGTGGACTGCCACCGACGACGGCGTGGCACCGACGTTGACACTGGCGGCAACGGTGTTGGTGGCGGTGTTGATGATCGACACCGAGTTGGCGTACTGATTGGTGACGTACACCTTGGTGCCGTCCGGGCTGATCGCGACGGAATTCGGGTAGCTGGCAAGCGCAACTGTGGCTACCACGGCGTTGGTCGTCGTGTTCACCACTGACAGGCTCTGCCCGTACATGTTCGCCACATACAGGCGCGAACCATCGGGGCTGACCGTGGCCGCCAGTGGGTAGTAGCCCACCGCAATGGTGGCCGTGACCGTATTGGTCGACGTGCTGATCACCGACACTGTGTGCGAATACTGGTTCGTCACATAAACTTTGGTTCGGTCCGGACTGGCGACCACCGCGGTCGGCGCCGAGCCGACGGTGATGGTCTTCACCAATTGTGCGATCGGCCCGCTCATGTCGTACACGACGACTGAGGATGAACCCTGATTGGCCACATAAGCCTGGTTGCCCACGATCGCGACACCCGCCGGGGTGTTGCCCAAGCCAGCCAGGGGATCCGCCAGGGTGAGGTCGGCGGGCGACAGCGTGACCGTCACGGTCCTGGTGATCGTGCTTTGGCCGTCGCTGACCGCTACGGTAAATGAGTTAGTTTCTGCGCCAACGGTTCTAGCTGCAGCGAAGCGAGCAGCCGCGGTCGGCGTGTATGTGAAGGTGCCATTCTGATTGACGGTCACCGACCCGCCCGGCGGCTGTGCTCCCTGCAACGAGTAGGTCAATTCGTCGCCGTCTTGGTCGTCGGCCACCACCGTCACGACAACCACGCCAGTGACGGGATCCGGCGCTCCGACCGTCGCTTCTACGATTTCCGGCGTGGTTTCCGAGGCGACAAGGCTCGCGAACGCCATCGGGGCGTCCTCGTCGACAGTCTGACTGGTGGTCATCGCCATCAGTGACGGCAGCTGTTGTTGGTCCTGCTCGTCCTCGGCGAGCTTCTCGCTCTCCTTGCGCGCCCAGCCAAGCATGGCCAACAACAGGGGCGACTCGGTGGGCGTGGAAGGCGCGCCGCCGGCCGCCGGGTCCAGGCTCAGCATCTCCAGCACGCGCGTGAAGATGGGGGTGTCCTGTTCGCCGATTTCGTCGTCGGAAGACGGCTCGAGGCCGACATCGCCGGTGGGCGTGGCGGTCATGTCGATCGACGGCTGCTCGTCGAGCTCCGGGGCTGTCGTCAGCGCCGTGGACGTCAGCCCAACATTCTCCGGCTCGCTCACTGTGGTCTGTGCGGCGACGCGCATGCCGTCACCTGTTCCTACGTCGCCGGACGGTGGGTTGTAGACGTTCTCCCGAGCGGTCGCCGAGCCAGTGTCGGGTTGTGGTCCCGCGGATTCAGGGGCCGGGTACTCGACGGTTTCCGCTGTGCTCGACGAGCCGTGATCGCTCTCACCCTCGGTGGAGGTATCGGGCGTGGTGGTCGGCCCGACGTTGTCTGTGGCTTCGCCCGGGCCCGGCTGCGTGGGCTCGGTCGTCGGCGTCGTGTTGGAGCCATTCGACGGTGTCGACTCCGTTGTGGTGGTTTCGATGGTGGACTGATCGCCGGCCGCGCCCGTGGAGTCGGTGCCGGTGGTCGTGGTGGTGCCGGTCGTAGTGCTGCCGGTAGTGGTACCGCCCGTCGACGTCGTGTCGTTGGAGGTCGACGTGGACGATCCCGAATCACCAGAGCCAGTGTCTCCGGTTTGGGCCACCGCTGTGCCGGGGCCGTTGGCTACCGCTACCCCGACCCCCAGCGCAACGGCCAATGCACCTACACGCCCGACATATTTGGCATAGCCCATGAAGAGCCGCCCCCCTCTACAACGATTCGTCGAGGATGACTGGCTGGCTCTTCATCGCTGCCTAGCAACGGCCAAAGTCCAGCAAGTGCAGATCCGTTCAACCTACTCAACCAAGCGAAATGATAATCACTCGGCATCATAAACGATGCCCCGTGGCAAATACAGAGTAGAAAACAAACTGGTCGTGCAGGACAAGAAGGGGTTGCTCGATTAGGAAAGTACCATTCCGGCAATTCACCCGCTCGACCAGCGTCGCCACCCGACTGACTGCTACGGGCGGGTCGATCGAATCTATGCCGTGGCGAATCCGAGTCGTCATTACCGGACTACTAGGCTGGCGCCATCAGTTCCTTTCACCGAGGAGACCTATGTCCCGGCCCGCCGCGGCTGTCCATCGCGTCATCAAGGCATATGACGTACGCGGCCTTGTCGGAGAGGAACTCGACGAGCAGTTCGTCGCCGACGTCGGCGGCGCATTCGCCCGCCTGGTACGTGACCAGACTTCGCGCGTGGTGATCGGCTACGACATGCGCGAGAGTTCTCCCACGTTGGCCACCGCGTTCGCCGACGGCGTGCTGGACCAGGGGCTAGACGTGGTGCGTATCGGCCTTGCGTCAACCGATCAGCTGTACTTCGCCTCGGGACTGCTCGACTGTCCCGGCGCGATGTTCACCGCCAGCCACAATCCGGCGGCCTACAACGGCATCAAACTCTGCCGCGCGGGCGCCAAGCCCGTCGGCAAGGACACCGGACTGTCGGTAATCAGTAAGGAGATGATCGCCGGGGTGCCCGCCTACGACGGTGCGCGCGGCTCGCTCAGCGACCGCGACGTGCTGACCGAGTACGGGGAGTTCCTGCGGTCGCTGGTCAGCCTCGAGGGGTTGCGTCCGCTGAAAGTAGCTGTCGACGCGGGCAACGGAATGGCCGGCCACACCACCCCCGCGGTGCTGGGCGCGATTCCTTCGGTCACGCTGGCGCCGCTGTACTTCGAACTCGACGGCTCGTTTCCCCACCACGAGGCCAACCCGCTGGACCCCGCCAACCTCGTGGACCTGCAGAAGTTCGTCACCGAGACCGGTGCGGACATCGGGTTGGCGTTCGACGGCGACGCCGACCGGTGTTTCGTCGTCGACGAGCTGGGGCATCCGGTCTCGCCGTCAGCGGTGACCGCGTTGGTCGCCGCGCGGGAACTGGGCAGGGAGATCGGCGCAACGGTGATTCACAACCTGATCACCTCGCGAGCGGTACCGGAACTGGTGACCGAGCGTGGTGGTACGCCCGTGCGCAGCCGGGTCGGACACTCCTACATCAAGGGGTTGATGGCCGAGACCGGGGCCATCTTCGGCGGTGAACACTCGGCGCACTACTACTTCCGCGACTTCTGGGGCGCCGACTCGGGGATGCTCGCGGCCCTCCATGTGCTGGCGGCACTCGGGGAGCAGGACCGGCCGCTGTCGGAGCTGATGGCCGACTACCAGCGCTACGAGGCTTCCGGCGAGATCAACTTCACCGTCACCGACGCCCGGGCGTGCGTCGACGACGTGCTCAAGGCGTTCGGCACCCGGATCCACTCCCTGGACCACCTCGACGGTGTGACGGTCGACCTTGGTGACGGCGCCTGGTTCAACCTGCGGATGTCGAACACCGAGCCGTTGCTGCGGCTCAACGTCGAGGCTCGCACCGCCGAGCAGATCGACGAGATCGTCGGACAGGTCTCCGACACGGTTCAAGCTCAGACGTCGTCAACACCAGAAGCAGTCACATGAATGCCGCCCAGCAGGTGATTGACCTCGACGATTCCGAGGCGCTGCTGGCCGCCGACCGTGAGGGTTTGCTACGCGCGGCATCCATGGCCGGGGCGCAGGTACGTGCCGTCGCGGCGGCGCTCGAGGAGGGGGCCCTGGACTCGCTGCGTGCCGACCAGCCGCCGCGCACCCTGATCTGGGTGGCCGGTCGCGGCACCGCGGAGAGGGCCGGCGCCATGCTGGCCGCCGCGCTGGGCGGGTCGGTGGCTGCGCCGATCGTCATCACCCCGGACGCGCCACCTTGGATCGGCGCCCTGGATGTGTTGGTCCTGGCCGGCGACGACCCCAGTGATCCCAGTCTGGTCTCCGCAGCGGCGACCGCGGTGCGCAGGGGCGCGCGGGTGATCGTCGTCGGCCCATTCGAGGGTCCTCTCCGGGACGCCACCGCCGGGCGGGCAGTGGTGCTCGCACCGCGGCTCGTGGTGCCAGACGGGTTCGGGCTGGCCCACTATCTCGGCGCCGGCCTGGCCACGCTGCACGTCGTGGATCCGGCGTTCCAGGCGGATCTGGCCACGCTGGCCGACGACTTGGACGCCGAGGCGTTGCGCAACAGCGCCGCACGGGAACTGTTCACCAACCCCGCCAAGAACCTCGCCCAGCGGATGTCGGGCCACGAGGTGGTCCTGGCCGGCGACACCTCGGCGACGCTGGCGTTGGCCCGCCACGCTGCGGCGATGCTGTTGCGCATCGCTCTGCGGCCCGTCGCAGCCGTCGGTCTCGCCGACGCGCTGGTGGCCCTCGGCGCCGGGATGGGGGCGGGCGCGGATGCGGGAGCGGCCCTGTTCCACGACGAACAGATCGACGGTCCGCTGCCAGCGCGGGTCCGCACCTTCGTCTTGGCCACCGACAACCTCCGGCCCGTGGTGGTCGCCAGGGTGGGCCACCTCGACGAGGTCGACGTGATCGCCGCCGAAGACGTGCCGGATGTCAAAGTCCCAGTGGCCAGCGGGCATCCCGAACAACAGTTGGCGATGATGGCGGTCCGCTTGGAGATGACGGCCGTGTACCTGCGACTGGTTCGAGGTTGAACAAGTGCACCTGCTAACTGGAGCAGTCCGGATGTACGCCTGGGGGTCGCGGACCGCCATCGCGGAGTTCACCGGAAGACCAAGTCCGACAATGCATCCGGAAGCCGAGCTGTGGTTCGGTGCGCATCCCGGCGACCCGGCGGTGTTGCAGACGGAAGCGGGGGAGCGGTCCCTGCTCGATGCGCTGCTGGAAGATCCCGAGGGGCAGTTGGGCGCCACCGTGTGTGCTCGGTTCGGCGAGACCCTGCCGTTCCTGGTGAAGGTGCTCGCCGCCGACGAACCGCTCTCGCTGCAGGCTCATCCGAGCGCAGCGCAGGCCGATGAGGGTTTCGAGCGGGAAAGCAGACTCGGTATCCCGGTTTCCGCGCCCACCCGCAACTACCGCGACCGCAGTCACAAGCCCGAATTGATCGTCGCCCTGGGGCAGTTCGAGGCATTGGCCGGCTTTCGTCCGGCCGGGCGCACGGTGGAGTTGATGCGCGCGCTTGAGGTGTCCGAACTCGACCCATTCGTCACGCTGCTGGCCGGACAGTCCGACGCCGACGGCCTGCGTGCGCTGTTCACCACGTGGATCACCGCGCCGCAACCGCACCTGGACGTGCTGGTGCCGGCGGTGATCGACGGCGCGATCCAGTATGTGTGTTCGGGCAGAAAAGAATTCGCGGCCGAGGCCCGGACCGTGCTGGAACTCGGCGAGCGCTATCCCGGCGATGCCGGAGTGCTGGCCTCACTGCTGTTGAACCGGATCACGTTGGCTCCGGGTGAGGGCATCTACCTACCCGCGGGCAACCTGCACACCTACCTCAACGGAGTGGGGGTGGAGGTGATGGCCAACTCCGACAATGTGTTGCGAGGCGGCCTGACGCCCAAGCACGTCGACGTCCCGGAGTTGCTGCGGGTGCTCGACTTCACTCCCGCGACCGATGCCGTGGTGCGGCCCCGGGTCGTTGAGGACGGCATCGAGTCGGTGTACGACACCCCGGCACCGGAGTTCGCGGTTTCGGTGCTGCGCATCGAGGGTGACCGGATCGGCCACGAGATCGACGCGCCCAGCAGGCACGACGGCCCGCAGATTCTGCTGTGCACCGAGGGATCGACGACGGTGCACGCCAAGGCCGGCACGGTGACCCTCGCGCGCGGGTCGGCGGCGTGGGTGTCGGCCGACGACGGACCGATCCGCCTGGACGCGTCGAGTCCGACGACGCTATTCCGCGCGACCGTGGGTATCTGAGCGAACCGCCTCAGTGGTGTGCGTCGTCCTTGCGGCGGCCGAACGGCAACACGTGCATGACAGCGACGACGATCGCGCCGACCACCAGGCCGATCACCGCGGATGCGGCGGTGTTGACCAGCCACGCGAGCACACCGCCGATTCCTGGTACCGCGTGATGCACGGCTTCCTCGAGGTGGTGTACGACGCTGTAGGGCAGGTGCCAACCCAGTTCGTCGGTGCCGACGAGCAATATGTGGCCACCGACCCACAACATCGCCACCGTGCCGATCAAGGCCAGCGCGGCGAGCAGCTTCGGCATGAACGCGACCAGGCCACGCCCGACCCGTTGGGCCGCCTTCGACGATCGCTGCGTGAGGCGCAGGCCCACGTCGTCCATCTTCACGATGCCCGCGACCACGCCGTACACCGCGGCGGTGATGACGAAGGCGACGACGACCAGGATGATCAGCCGCGGCCAGAACGATTGGTCCGCCACCTCGTTCAGCGCGATCACCATGATCTCGGCGGACAGGATGAAGTCGGTGCGAATCGCCCCCGTGATCATCAGTTTCTCGGCGTCCGCACCGACCGCGGCGACCGGTGCGGCGTGCGCGTCATGCCCGCGGATCCGGCCCCAGACCTTCTCAGCGCCTTCGAAGCACAGATACGTTGCGCCGATCATCAGGATCGGTGTCAGCAACTGCGGCAGGAACTGACTGAGCAGCAACGCCGCCGGCAGGATGAACAGCAGCTTGTTGCGCAGCGACCCGATCGCGATGCGTTTGATGATCGGCAGTTCGCGTTCGGCCGCGAGGCCGTGCACGTATTGCGGCGTCACCGCGGTGTCGTCGACCACCACGCCCGCCGCCTTTGCGGTGGCACGCCCTGCAGCGGCGCCGATGTCGTCGACCGAAGCGGCGGCCAACCGGGCCAGGACGGCGACGTCGTCGAGAAGCGCGAACAGGCCGGCGCTCATCGCATCCTCTTCATGGGTGTCGAAAGTACCCGCTGCGCGCTGTCTTACGCAGACTGCGTCACGGCGGCCGGCTGCTTACCTGCCCGCTTCTCGGCCAGCCACAACCGCATGTTGTGCCGTATGGTGCGCCCCACCAGCCGAGCCGACGGCACCATGTACAGGCTGTCGAGCAGGCTGAATCTCCGCAGGAACCATTCAGCGAGAACGGGATCCGTCTCGGCGGCGCCGAGGAACTGGTCGAACAGGCTGCCGACCGGCTTGTACCACCGCGGCGTCGGCCCGCTCGCGCGGTGCAGCGTCAGGTCGCCGATGGCGTTCATCTGCCATACCGGGAACGTGGACTTGGCCGTCGCGCGTATGGTCTCGCGGAACACGTCGGCACCCGGCGTGGCCAGCGCCCGCCTGAGATGACCCGCCTGCAGTGAGGTCATCGTCATGCCCTGGCCGTAGGTCGGGTTGAAGCTGACGACCGCGTCACCGAACGGCAGGACGCCTGCGGGGAAGCGGTCCATCTTGTCGAAGCGCCGCCACCGGCTCGTCGGGTACTTGTGGAACGCCATCTCGCCGAGCGGCGTGCCCGCCCGCAGCGCCGACGACACATGGGCGGGCAGGATCTCGTCGGCAAGGTCGCACATTCGCGCGAAGTCCTGCGGCGGCTGCACCCGGCCGACGCCGAAGGTGGTGACGTTCCAGACACCGTCCTCGTAGAAAAGCATTCCCAGGCCCAGGGGCTGCTCGTTCGACGCGCCGGCGACCACCACCTTCTCGGTCAGCATGCCGTCGGGAACCTGCACCCGCTGGCTCGAGTAGCCGATACCGACGTTGACGGCGTCCTCGCGCGGCCGTCCGTAGCCCCACTTCTCCAGCCACACCGGAAGCCGGGTACCGCGGCCGGTCGCGTCGACGACGAGGTCGGCAGGCACGGTCTCGCCGTCAGCGAGCAGTACGCCCGTGACCTGCTCCCGCGCGGCGTCGTAGACGGGTTCGTCGACGCCCGCGTGCACGACGTCGACGTTGTCGATGGCCAGCACCCGGCGGCGGATCTGCCACTCCAGTTGCGGGCGGCTCGGCACGTAAGCGGTGAATTCGTCCTGCAACCGGTGCGCCGTGCCCAGCACATGGCCGGCGGCGCCGAAGTGAATGCAGTCGGGTCGGTTCTCCAGAATCGGCACACCGTCGGCCACCATGCCCTCGAGCAGGCCGGGGAAGTGGCTCTCGAACTCCTCGGCGCCGCGGGCCATCAGCAGGTGGACGTGGCGGCCCTGTGGAACCGCGGCCCGGTTCTGCGGGCCGTCGGGCAGGTCGTCGCGTTCGTAGACGGTCACCCGGTCGGTGACATCGGAGAGCACCCGGGCGGCGCACAAGCCAGCGAGGCTGCCGCCGATCACGATAGCGTGTTTATAAGTCCGCCCCACTGGGTGCACAGTACTAGCTGAATCGCGGGCACGGCACTCACGGGAGGACGCGTCATGGCTCGACGGACAAAGTCGGTGGAGCAGTCGATCGCGGACACCGATGAACCGGACACCCGGTTGCGCAAGGACCTCACGTGGTGGGACCTCACCGTCTTCGGCGTCTCGGTCGTGATCGGGGCCGGT